>CAYTFM010000120.1:18698-24462 GCA_964436735.1 uncultured Victivallales bacterium
AACGTGGTCCAGCAGGAACCCAATACGCCAACGGCGCTTCGCGCTTCCCAGCAGCGGTTTGAGGAGTTTCAGCGGCTATTCAAGGGGTGTGGCGACTTGTTTGACAAGGGGGATGACCGCGAAGGTATGGGGATGCTGAGCAATGAGTTGATTCCCAAGCTCCAGGACTTCGCCGAGTTCCTTGCCTCTTTCATGGGGGGCGTTGCCTCACAGCTCTCACCTGAGTTGCAGACCGAGTTCTCCGTCAAATGCGAATCCTACCAACAGATTTTGACGACGCTTCTTGGCGAGTTTGAGAAGGCGAACTTGACGGAGGTGGGCGACATCCTGCGTTTCGACATGGCGGATCTTGTCACCGCGATGTCGCGGCTTTTTCCGAAGCTGGCTGACGATCTCGAGTCCAGAATGCAAGGATAGCGGGAGCGAATGAGCGACCACACCAGTCTTCTCGAGGCGAACCTCGAGTTCTTGCGCATTCATTCATTCGGCGACTCGCATGCGATTGTCGCCGCGGCGGATCCGGCCGCCTCCCCAGTCGACGTCCGAAGCGAGCCGTGTGGACTCCGCATAACCGCCATCCGGGCGGGTTCTGCCGCGCGGGTCGACCTGCACAGCGTCCGCGCTCCCCGCGAGGAGGCGATCCGGCAGGTGCACGCATGGGCGACTTCCGCAGGGGTTAGTTGGAAGGGAACGGTCGTCGTCCTCGGTCTGGCGGGAGCGTACCATGTCGAAGTGATGGCCGCCCTTGCCCGCGAAGGCGCCTTGCTGCTCGTTGTGGATCCCGATCCCGCGGCGGTCAGACGCGTCATGGAGTCCGTCGACCTACGGCGCCTCGAAGCGACTGGCGTCACGCTCAAGTTCATTGTGTCCAGCGATCCGCAGGCGCTTTCCCGGCTTTTTAGGATTGCCATCTCGAAGCGCAACGATTTTGACATCAGCATATTCAGTCATCCTGGCATGTGCCGGGCGTTCCCCGAGCGTTTCCAGCGGCTTCACGACGCGCTGGCCGCCGAGTTCCGTATCGAGGCGATGGACAGAGGGACGTTCGCCTCAAAAAGCGCAGAATGGCAGACCAACAAGATGGCCAATCTGCCGTATTCCTTGACCAACCCCGGGATCGAGGTCCTGAGGGGGGCGTTCAAGGGACTGCCGGGGTATGTGGTGGCGGCGGGGCCATCGCTCAACGAAACAATGCCGCGGATCATCGAGGCGAAGGGGAGGATTCCGATCATCGCGGTCGGAACAGGGCTGAAGCCGCTTCTCGCCGCGGGAGTCCACCCGGACTTCGTGATATCCGTGGACGCCTCGAAGCTTATTTGGCCGCAGTTCAAAGGGGTGGATCCCGCGGCGACTTTTCTGCTGGCCGAGATGATCACCTATCCGTCAGTGGTTGAGTTGTTCAAGGACAGACTTTTCAGCTTCTCCTCGTCGGCTCTTGGGGAGTTCGACTCATGGCTTGCCAGTTTCGACGCCAAACCCGCCACTGTGGTGGCGGGGGGTACTGTCACCGTGTGCGCCATCGATGCGGCGGTCTATCTGGGGCTTGATCCGGTGTATGTGTTTGGTCTCGACCTGGCCTTTGGCGGCGATGGCGCCAGCCATGTGTCAGGGAGTGTGTACGATGGCGGCACCTATCCGCGGCAGGTGATGGTGCGGGTGCCCGGAAACTACGAGGAGGTCGTCACCACGAGGCAGTTTTCGATGTACATCAACATCGTCAAGGCGTTTGTCGGTGATCTCGTCGCCAAGACGAAGGTCGGGGTCGTCAATGTCAACACCCGGGGCGCTCGGATCGACTCAATGGAACTGCTTCATCCGGATGATCTGCGCATGGAGCTGCAAGGGCCGCCGCTGGACATACCCGCAACCATTGCCGCGGCGCGTGCTTCCTGGAAAGGGGTTGACCGGTCCAGAGTCCTCGACGCATGGCAAGAGTTGTCCAAGGATCTGGAGACGCTCAGGGGACTCGCCGAGCGGGGAGCCGCAATCTGCGCATCGGCGAAGGAGAGGTGTGGCGAAGCTGGCGGACAGGCGGTACTGCTCGCCGAGCTTGACGAGATAGACGCCAGCCTCAAAAGGGAGAAGACCGCCTTGAATTTGATTAACGGCGTGCTAAAATCGGTCAGCATGAACATCCTCGGGGAGGAGTTCATGCCCGCCAGTGAGCCTGACTCCTTCCTGAAAAACATCGAAAGAATCGGTTTGTTCTATTCCCATATCAAGATGGCTTCGGCATGGGTTGTTGACGCCTTGGGGGCTTCCTTCGAGAAGTTCGACGTGTTGGCGAAACCATTGGAGACGCCCTCTCAAAGCAAAGGAGCTGTGTGAGATGCAAAACAAAGTGTTGTCAGCCTATCGGAAGGTGCAGGCTCAGACGGCGGGGCCTGGGCAGAGGGTGGTGATGGTCTATGATGGCATTATCAAGAACCTCAAGACCGCCATCGCTGAACTTCAGGACCTGAAGCCGGAGAACATCGAGAAGATACACAACTGTATCCAACTGTCCGAGCGTCTTGTCCTCGAGTTGCGGTTGGCCCTCGACAAGGAGAAGGGGGGCGACCTGGCGAAGACGCTTGACGGCCTGTACGACTTCTGGATCCGCCATTTGTCCGAAGCGAACGTGAAGAAGGATGTGAAAAAACTCGAGGAAGTCCTTGTGATGGCACAGGATTTGCGTGAAACATGGGCGAAGGCAGCCGATGAGCACCGGAAAAGTTCGACGGGTGAGTCTCTCTGATGTGGAGAGGACGGGATGGCGGTCGGCTACCTCCGTCTCGGTGCGTCGAGAGAGCGCAGAGTAGAGGCGGCCAAAATGGCGGGCGCACGTGCTATGGACGGACTCCAGGTGGTTTTGGATAAGTGGATGGCGATCGCCTCAGAGGCGGAGCAGGCTGTCAAACTGAAGGATTTTGCCCGGTTGGCCGTCTGCCGCAACGAGGGCGACAGATGCTTTGACAGCGTCAGGAACTATCTTGAGCAGTTGGAAGGCCGCCCCCTGGACGACGATTCCAGAAGGTCTCTGCAAAAGGCGGTGGATTGCTGGTCCGCCACGTTGAAAAGTCTTGAGGGGTTGCAGGAGGAGATCAGAGGCCGGCTCACCGCCGTCAGGAAAAGGCGGGCGGCGGGGAAGAAGATTTCTGGCGCCTATGGGAAAAACAAGGCGGTAAGCGGAGTGAACGTCAGGCTGAAGGCCAGATAAGGGAATCTGATGACGATGGACAAGGGCAATGAGACACAGCAGATCATCGGGCGCAAGCGGGGGGCTGTCCGACCACAAAGGCCTGTCATTCATAAGAGCAAGATCATTCCCGCCGCCGCGGTCGAGTCGCTTCAAGGCAAGGTCAGGGTGATTGGCGGCGACACGAACGATTTCAACCAGAAAAGTCCTCCTTCGATCATCATCGACAAGGTCAATGACCAGATAAGCAAGATAGTGGTGAAATGTCCCTGTGGCAGGCATGCCGAATTACGGTGCGAATATGAGAAATGACCTCATGAAACTGAGTAGCGGTACCGACGCCTGGCGATGGTGGGTGGGGATGCTTGTGATGTCTCTTCTGTGCCTGTGCCTGTGCCAGGGGTGCACCAGCTATCAAAATGTCATCCTTGACAAGGAACTCGCCACGGAGCGGCTCAAGAAACCGATTCTGCTGCTGCCGCCGGTCAGTTCCAAGGTCGATCTCAAGAAGTATTGTGGCCAGCTGGGCAAGGAGTTTTACGTCGAGCTATCGCGTGAGACGGAGAACCGGGCGGTGTACGCCTTGAACGTGGAGGCCCTCGATCCCTCCCTCACGTGGGATAATCTTATCATCAACGGGGAGATAAACAGCCGCGAGGTCGCCGCCATGGCGAGAGACTCCAAGTGCCCCTCGGCCATCGTCTGCGACGTCCTTGACGTCAACAACTATCCCCCTCAGCGCACGGTTCTGCGGCTCCAATGGATCGACGCCGAGACCGGCAAGAGCATCGGCATTCTCTATAACAACGTTGATGCGAGCGATGCCAAGACGAAATACATCTACGGCAATTTCATCGGTCACGGGCCAGCCAAGATGCTGTATGAGCAGTTCGCCTACAGTGAGGACTTGATGCAGACGGCGCTTCTCTCTCCCGACAGGTTCCGTCAGTTTGTCGCCGCCTACTCTGTGCAACTGCTTATCGGAAAGGCTGATGTGGGTTTTTGGTATCGCTTTTGGAACGTGATGTGAGTGCCCCCTGTAGATCCTTGCCAAAAGAAAATCGAAATAAAAACGAACTGCCCCTACAGCATTGTTTTCCCTGGTCGATTGGTATATAGTAGAGACTAAGGATTCATTAAGGACATACTTCGATGAGAGTTGATGCGACAAGTGCTTCCAAGATTCTTGGGGCGAATTATAAGCCCGATGGGTTCCAACGTAGACCCAGGGCGGATGATGGCTCCCAGAGTTCCGCACCGCCCGTCGCCAGCGTGAGGATCACGCCGTTCGCCAAAGGTCTTTCCGCCGCGATCCGCCTCAACGCCGAGTCCGCTGCTCCCGCCAGCGAGGAGGCCGTTGCCCGCGGTAAGGAAATCATCAAGAACTGGCGTCCTCCCACCGACGATCAGGTTGATCGGATCATGAGGGGTGTCTTGGATGAGGCGTGAGTGGGGCCTACTTCCTTCTTAGAAGTATGACGCACTCGAAATGCCTTGTCCGTGGAAACATGTCCACCAATGCTCCCTCAGTGAATTCATAACGGGTGAGGAGCTCCTTCAGATCCCTCGCAAGCGTGTCCGCCGCGCATGAGACGTAGAAAACCCTTTCCGCTCCGCTCTCCGTCACTAACTTCGCCGCGTCTTTCGAAAGCCCCGTACGCGGCGGGTCCACGATAATCGCTCCGCCGTCATCATTCCTGCGCCATCCTGTTGTCGCTATGAGGCGGGTGGCGTCTCCCGCCTCGAAGAGGCAGGATTTCCCCAAACCCTGGCGAGCCGCGTTCTGTCGGGCGGTGACGACGGCCTTCTGGTCAGAATCGGCTCCCTTGGCCTTCAGGCCGGGAATCGCCCTTGCCGCGGCAAGCGAGAACACGCCGGCGCCACAGTATAGATCCAGGAGCAGGCGGGGTGGTGCGGCGGCAAGTTTTTCCACCACATAGCCCACTAATGCGTCCCCGGCGGAAGGGTTGACCTGGAAGAAACTGCCCCTCGGAACGGTTATCTCGCCGAACCGAGTCCTTTCCAGCAGATCAGCCGCATCGGCGGGCGGACGCCCGATCCAGTGCGTGGCTCCGTCCTTTTCCGTCCAGCGAAGCGTGAGGCTGTTGACCCCGGATGAGGCCATTTTGTCGATTATCCGTTCGGCGCGCAGGCGTTCCAGCAGTTCGTTCAGGGCGGGGTGGGCGAGAGGGCATGTGGGCAGGTCAAAGACGGTCTCGTTGTCTTCCTGATAGTAGCCGAGAGCGGGGGGGGGGGCCCGGAAGGAGGCGTGCAGGGTGATTTTGTTCCTGTACCCATAGGGGATCGGCGAGGGGATGAGCTTCAAAGGGTGTGGCTCTCGGATTCCCGCGGCACGGCGCAGGGTGTCCTCAAGATGTTTTCTTTTAAACCCGAGTTCTTTTTCGTAGATGGTGTGCTGGTAGGCGCAGCCGGGGCAGACCGCTCGTCCAGGTTCCCTCTCTGAGGAGGGCCTCACTGCGAAAGGGCACAGCGGCTCGATTCTGTCTGGGGACCGCTCACGCACCGCGATGAGCCGTCCGAACGCATGGCTCTTCTTTTCTTTCTGTATGTCGACGTCGACGAGTT
>CAYTFM010000121.1:0-5317 GCA_964436735.1 uncultured Victivallales bacterium
CTATGGCTCGGGCATCTGGTTCGACTGGGCCAACTGCGACAACGTGATCGAGGACAACGTCTCGCACGACAACAGCGTGTGGGGGTTGTTCGCCGAGTGCAACTGGGACGAGACCTTCCGCGGCAACGTGAGTTACAACAACACCTACGGCGTAATTCTCGGCGAGAGTCCGGGAAGCATCGTGTCGCGCAACGTGCTTTTCAACAACGACTACGGCGTGTATATCCGGGGTCAGTTTGACCGATCGGGCGGAGCCGGTTTGAAGCCGGAGGATCTTGTCAAGCAGCGCGAGCAGATGAGGACCCGGGTGCCGGACATCGATCCGCAGGCCCTCGACAGGGTGATGGCGGGGCGTATGCGGTACCACGCCGCCACCAAAAGCTTCATGTCCAACAACGGCGTCGTCTGGGAGAATCTGATCTTCGACAACGAGAACAACCTCTGCGAGTCGCGCGACTACGGCGCGCCGTCCGCGCTCGATCCGTTCGTGAACAACTTCTCCGACTACAACATCTTCTATGCGCCGCAGAAGCCGGTGTCGTCCGTGTTCATGCTGCACCGCAACGGCAGTTACCGCACGCTGGCTGAATGGCAGAAGGTCTCCGGACGCGACGTCAACTCAGTCGAGATGGATCCGCGGGCCGAAAGCGCCAAGCTGCCCGAGTGGGCCGAGGCGAAGAGGAAACTCTGGGACATCCCGCTGCGGCGCAGGGTCGAAAAGCGTAGCCTCGGGCTGCTCGACGGGCCGACGAGCAGCATCGCTTGTGGACGCTGGATGAGATCACCGAAGGCCGAGGATGTGCCGCTCGGCGATCCCCAGATAAGGGCGTGCCTGATCGATGTCGAGGGCGAGAGGACGCTGATGCTGTGGAGCTGCCACGAGATGGCCCGCCGCTACGTCCGCCTCAGCCTTGACCAGGATGAGATCATTGTCGAGAACGCATATCTCATGAAGGAGAAGCGATCCCTGCCCAACAGGACTATAGACCTCGTCGTGACATGGCAGCCGCTGTACCTGCGAGGGATTGTCGGAGTGGTCAAGGAGTTGCCGACCGTGAGCCTGTCCGTGAGTCCGTTCAATCCACCCGACAAGCCGGTGGAAGCCGTGGCGAGGTTTCCCAACGCCTCCAAGGAGGCTGTCCCGCTGGAAGCCAAGTTCTCGGCCACCAAGGGCTTCTCGGTCAAGCCGGATGTGGTGAGCCGTTCGATCGGGCCTGGCGAGACCGCCGAGATCCCGATCCAGATACTACCGGACGGCAGCATGCGCAAAGGGCCTGGGACGCTCCATCTAGAGGCGGGAATCGGGGCGGAGAAGGCCGGGAGGATCGCCATGTTTTCCATTGGCGAGTCCGCGGGAGGCATCCCACGCGCCACCCGCGACGTCGAGGTGGACGGCAAATTGGACGACTGGCCTCAGGCGCTGCTCGACGGCATCCCGCTGGGCGAGATCGCCACCGCGGAGGATTTCGTCGTCGGCGACAAGGCGGCGTGGGGCGGGCGGGACGATCTGGGCGGCAGGATCCATGCGATGTGGACGGAGAAGGCCCTGTATCTGGCGGTGGTGGTGAGCGACGATGCCATCTCGTCTCTGTCGGCTCCCGCCAACCCGTGGAACGCCGACTGCGTCGAACTGTTCATCGACGGGCGCAGCGGCGACATGCAGTGGCAGGAGGCGCTGACCGAGGGCTGCTATCAGATCGCGGTGGGACCCGGGCTCGAAGGCAAGGGGCCGAACATCCTGACGTGGTCTCTCGGCGCGCCCCGCAACATTCCGGGGCTGAAGGTGGCGTCGAGTCCCACGGCGACAGGATATGTGGTCGAGGCCATGATTCCGCTTTCCCTGCGCAACTTTCCCGCCGGCGACTGGGCTCCCGGACGTCCGGTGAAGCTCTCTGTCCTGCTGTACGACCGTGACGGACCGGCCACCTCCAAGGCAGACTACACGTTCGGTTGGGCGTTCAGCAAGGAGGGGGCGAATTTCCGCGACACCTCGGGATGGAAGACAATGACGTTGCGCGCGGCCGAATGAGTAGAGGATGCGAGGCACGATGAAAAAGAAAAGCGTTTTTGTGGAGGACGGTCTCCCCGGTGCTGGATCCGGGGGCTGGAGCAATTCGCTTGGAATGAGGATGGTTCCGATTCCGGCGGGATCGTTCCAGATGGGATGCGGCGAGGGGGACTTCGACGAGAGGCCGGTTCACCGGGTCACCATCACGCGGTCGTTTCTGATGGCGGAGACCGAGGTGACCAACGCGCAATACGAGCAGTTCGACCCGGCACATCGCCGCTTTCGCGCAAGACGGGGATTATCTATCAAAGACGATGAAGCGGTGATTTTTGTGTCCTGGCATGAGGCCGTCACGTTCTGCGCGTGGCTTTCGGAAAAGGAGGGCAGGACGTACCGCCTGCCGACGGAGGCGGAATGGGAATACGCCTGCCGCGCCGGAACGACAACCGCTTATCACACAGGGGAGACTTTACCCGAGGAGTTCCATAGGATTCAGGAGACGGACTGGAACCCAAGGCCGGTCTCTCTCAAGGTCGGCGGGACGCCCGCCAATCCCTGGGGATTGCGCGACATGCACGGCAACGTCGAGGAGTGGTGTCTGGACTGGTATGGTCCCTACGAGGCGGGGCCGCAGTCCGATCCGGTGGGCCGGTCGGCCGGCGATTTCAAAGTCACCCGCGGCGGCAGTCACAACACGGAGGTCGTCTTTCTGCGCGGCGCCAACCGCCTTGGAACGCTCCCCGAGGAGAAGCACTGGTTCACCGGATTCCGCGTAGTGTGCGCCGAGATGTTGGCGTCCAAGCCTCTGCCTCCGCCTCCGCCGCCTCTTTGGGCTGGTGAGGTCAAGATGGGGGCATCTGATTGGCGGCCAAAGGCTGACATGTCACTGCCATATTTCGCTCCGCCCCTCCGCTTTGTGCGGATCGCGCCGAAATCCAACGGCCCGCTGTTCTACATGCACAACCACGCCCCGGCCGTGACCTGGTGCGACAACGGCGACATCCTCGCCGCATGGTTCTCGACCCGTCTGGAGCGCGGGCGCGAGCTGACCATCGCGGCAAGCCGCCTGCGCGCCGGAGCCTCTGAATGGGATCCGGCTGACGAGTTCTTCAAGGCGCCTGACCGCAACATGACCGGATCGAGTCTTTTCAACGACGGCCAAGGGACAATCTATCATGTCAACGGGTTGGAGGTCGGCGCCCGCTGGGTGAACATGGCGGTCGTGATGCGCTCCTCGCTCGACAATGGCGCCACGTGGTCGCGTCCACGGCTGATAGTCCCGAAGCATCAACTTCATAATCAACCGCTTAGCGCGATGATTAAAACCAAGGCCGGCGTCATGATCCAGCCCTGCGACGCATGCTGGAACGGCTTCAATGGTACGACAGTTCATGTCAGTACGGACGGCGGGCTCACCTGGTTTGAGCCGGGAGCCAACTCGGAGCCGCCCAAATTCGAGGAAGGTCTTTCCGGAGCTCTCATCGCCGGCACGCACGCCGGGCTCGTCGAGCTTGACGATGGCCGCCTCATGGCGCTTGGCAGAAGCGACAGCATCAAGGGGCGAATGCCTATGAGCATTTCATCCGATCTGGGCAGGACGTGGAACTATTCGGCCACCGAGTTTGCCCCTCTTCACTGGGGGCAGAGGCTGGCTCTTATCCGCCTGAGGGAAGGGCCACTACTGCTGTGCTCGTTCACCAACAGTCTTGAGTTTGAAACTCCTCCGGGAATGGAGATAACAGACGCCTCAGGCGCAAAACGAAAGGTGTTCGGACTCTTCGCCGCAATCTCGGAGGACGAGGGCAGGACATGGCCATACAGGCGGCTGGTCACCGAGGACAAGCCCGGAGTCACGATGAAATGGATTGGCTCTCCGATCCACAAGGTCGAGGAGGACGGCGCCGCCTCGCCGGGGCTGGTCAAGGAGTTGGACGCCTCGCGCGCCGAGCCGAAAGGGTACCTCTGCGCCACCCAGTCCCCCGACGGCATGATCCATCTATTGTCGAGCATGAACCACTACCAGTTCAATCTGGCGTGGCTCAAGACGCCGCCGCCACCACTGTAAGATGAATCGCGAAAACATGCGCATGAACACGAATAAAGGAGAGATCGATGAAGAAATTCATGAACAATGCGGAGCGTTTCGTCGATGACATGCTCGAAGGCATCTATGGGGCCCACCCCGACGCGGTCAGGATGGCGGGCGGCGACCCGCGCTGCGTCGTTGCCGCCAGTTCCCGCCATGGCAAAGTCGGGATCGCCACGGGGGGCGGCTCTGGACACCTGCCCCTTTTCCTCGGCTATGTGGGGGAGGGGATGCTCGATGGCTGCGCCGTGGGCGGCGTCTTCCAGTCGCCCAGCGCGGATCAGGTGCTCGAGGTGACAAAGGCGGTCCACCAGGGCGCGGGGGTTCTGTACATTTACGGGAACTACACCGGCGACATCATGAACTTCGACATGGCCGCCGAGATGGCGCAGATGGAAGACATCAAGGTCGTGGCCGTCGTCGGCAACGACGATGTCGCCTCATCCCCGAAAGGGCAGGAGCACAAGAGGCGCGGCGTCGCCGGGGTTTTCTTCGTGTACAAGGCGGCCGGGGCCGCCGCCGCCGAGGGCATGAGCCTGTCCGAAGTCGCGCGTGTGGCGGAGAAGGCGAAGGCCAGCGTGCGCACCATGGGGGTGGCCTTGACGCCCTGCGTCGTGCCTGAAGTCGGAAGGGCGTCCTTCTCTTTGGGCGATAACGAGATGGAGATCGGCATGGGCATCCATGGCGAGCCCGGCATCAGGCGTGGAAGCCTCCGCCCGGCCGACGAGATCGTGGCCGAGATGATGAAAGCCATCCTCGCCGATCTGCCGTTCGCCAAGGGTGACGAGGTCGCCGTGCTCGTCAACGGACTCGGCGCCACCCCCAAAGAGGAGCTCTACATTCTTTTCCGCGCGGCCGCGGCAATCCTGAGGGAAGAAGGCGTTTCCATCTTTCATGTATATGTCGGGGAGTTCGCCACCTCGATGGAGATGGCCGGCGCCTCCCTGTCGCTGTGCAAGCTGGACGACGAGCTCAGGCGTCTTCTCGCCCGACCCGCGCGGACTCCCTTCTTTGAGCAATCACAATTGTAGAGGTGGCATTGTGGCGAAATCAATCACGAAGAACGATCTGCCCGCCCTCTTCGCGGGGTTCCGGGACGTCATGGCGGAGAACCGTGACCATCTGATCGAGTTGGACGGGAAGGTTGGCGACGGCGATCTTGGGCTGACGATGGGCAAGGCCTTTGCGGCCGCCGCCGAATCCGTGGCGTCGAACGCCGTCGA
>CAYTFM010000121.1:5339-8020 GCA_964436735.1 uncultured Victivallales bacterium
GCTGCCGCGAAGGCCGCTCCGTCGACGATGGGAACTCTGATGGCGACGGGACTGATGCGCGGGGGGAAGGCCCTTGAAGGCGTCGAGTCGATGGCGACACCCGAGATGGCGCGCTTCTGGGAGGCGTTCCTCACCGGTGTCATGGAGCGCGGCAAGGCCATGCGGGGCGACAAAACGCTGGTGGATGTTCTCGCGCCGGTGGCGGATTCGCTTGCCGCATCCGCGGCGAAGGGCGAGGAGCTTGTCCCTGCGGTCGCCGCGGCGAGCGCGGCGGCCGCCGCCGGACTCGAGGCGACGAAGGGGATGACGGCGCGGCATGGCAAGGCCGCCTGCTTTCAAGGCAAGACCATCGGACTCCAAGACGCCGGCGCGACGGCCGGCTTCCTCCTGGTCGACGGGATGCGGGCGTTTGTCGCTGGCAAATAACTTTCGCAGAATGACTGCGGCAATTCAGGCAAGAGCACCTTTGGGATGCAATTAAGGAGACAGATCGATGAAGAAACTGCATGGCGTGATAACCGCGATGGTGACACCGTTCGACGAGGCGGACAACGTCGATGTTGGTGCCATCCGTAAACTGACCGACTTCCTGGTTGAGCGAGGAGTTCAGTGCCTCTATCCCACCGGGACGACTGGCGAGATGTATCTGATGTCGCTCGCCGAGCGCGAGAAGGTGGCGGAGGCCGTCATCGAGCAGGCGAACGGCCGCGCCACGGTGTACATCCATGTGGGGGCCATGACGATGCGGGACACCATCGAGCTGGCGCGGCATGCCCTCGGCGCGGGCGCTGACGGCGTCGGCGTGGTGACGCCATCGTTCTTCTCCGTCACGGAGCGGGAGCTGGAGGAATACTTCGTGGCGGTGGCGGACAGTCTGCCGGAGGACTTCCCCGTCTACCTCTACAACATCCCGCAACTCTCCGGCAACGACCTCAAGCCGTCGGTCATCGAGCGGATCAGACGGCGATGCCCGAACGTCGTCGGCATCAAATACAGCTACCCCGACTTTCTGCGGGTCAACGAGTATCTCCGGATCAACGGGGGCGACTTCTCCGTCGTCATCGGCGCCGACCGGCTGCTGGTCGCCGGCCTGACGATCGGCTGCGACGGGACCGTGTCGGGAGTGGCCTGCGTCTGTCCCGAGCCGTATGTCGCCCTCTACCGCGCCTTCCAGGAGGGCGATCTGGCGAAGGCCATGCGTGTTCAAAAAACGGCCAACGAGATCGCGGAGCTTCTGAGGAACGGCTCCAACATGGCGTATTTCAAGGCTGCTCTCAAAGTCCGTGGGATCGACGCCGGCCATATGCGCCGCCCCTTGCTGGATCTTGAGGCGCGCGAGGCGGAAGAGCTCTCCAGCCGCCTCGGCGAGCTTCTCAACCGCCCCGACGCATGGACAGAGGGAGCGTGACCGCCGATCCCTGGGCGTTCTCGTCTGAAAGAGTGAAAGACGAAGTGAAAAACAAAGTGGTCAACCCTATATTGGCGTCATGAAGTATTTTCGCCTCCATGCACTCCTCGCCATCGCCCTGATGGCGGCCGCCTTGCCCGCTCGCGCCGCGGATGATGCCCTCGCCACCGAGCCGAGGAAGGAGCTGACGCTGCAGCTGTGGAACATCCCGCCGAAGGGGAGTACGGACGTCGGGACGAAGGCCGACCGCGCCGTCTTCGACCTGTTCCTGCAACGCAATCCGCACATCAAGGTCAAGGTACTTGTCCCGCTTAAGATCCAAGGCCCCGCCGCCGAGGGCAACGAGTTCCTCGCCGTGGCCGGCGGCATGGCGCCGGACGTCTTCTCGCTTTTCGGACGCAAGGTCGGCGACTACATCGAGCAGGGGTTCCTCGCCCCGCTCAACGACCGCTTCAAGGCGGACTTCGCCTCGAAGGGCGAGAGCTACGCCGGCATCAACTCCCCGGACAAGATCTGGGAGCTGTGCGTGCGCGACGGCAACATCTACGCCGTCGCCAAGGGCTACTACTTTATGGCGCTGCAGTACCGGAAGGACCTGTTCACGAAGGCGGGACTTGATCCGTCGCACGGCCCCCGCGACTGGGACGAGCTGTGGGAGATGGGCAAGCGGCTCACCTTCGTGCCGTCGAAGGAGCCCGGCGCCCCGGAGGATCAACTGCCGGTGTATGGCTTCGCCCTTCTCATGAACCAGTGGAAGGGGTGGCATTTCCTGCAGTACGTGTGGTCGGGCGGGGCGCAGGTCGTCCGCTGTTATAAGGAGTGCCCCGACTGTCGCAAGCCCGTCGAAATCCGTCCCGGCTTTTTTCCTTATAAGGACTATGGCATCGAGCTGCTGAACAACGACGACTACAACCGCGAGTTCGCCGCCTACAAGGAGGAGTGTCCCACCTGTCATAAAAATTTGCTGGGCGTCAAGGCGGCCAAGTGGCGTCTGGTGACGAATGAGGAGGGGGGCATCGCCGCGCTCGAGTTCTACCGCAAGATGGCTAACCAGGCGTGGCTCCGATGCCTGAAGACGCATGACCTTCGCGAGTTCGACGTCACCCCCGAGATGGAGCGCGCCGGAACCGCCGTCTGTCCCGTCTGCGACGAGAAGTACGAACTTGCCGCGGAGGGCGTGCAAAGCCGAATCTACAGAGGGGTTACGCGCGGCACGACTGACAACACCCGCGGGGCGCGGTTCGAGTCGGCGATGCAGATCATGACCCTCGGG
>CAYTFM010000121.1:8030-13528 GCA_964436735.1 uncultured Victivallales bacterium
CTGACCCAATGGAGCCTGACGGCGTTCCCCGTCCGCCCCGGCTGTCCGGTCAAAAGCTTCATCGCCGGCCACTATCTCGGCGTCAACCGCACCTCCCCGCCCGAGCGGCAGGAGGCGGCGTGGCAATACATCAAGTTCGTGACCAGCGACGAGGCGCAGAAGGTCCGTGTCAAGGCCATGGTCGAGAACGGCATGGCCCAGTACGTCCGTCCCATTCTCCTCAAGAAATACGGCTACATGGACTACTATCGGGATCTGCCGCCCGAATGGATCAAGATCTACGAGGAGGTCTCGAAGACCGCCGAGGTCGAGCCGTACTGCAAGGGGTTCACGCACGTGATGACGGTGAAGCTGGGCGAGGTCATGGACAAGGCGATGATCTACCTGGACACCCCCTGCCAGGAGCTGATGGACAAGGGCTGCGACGAGGTGAACACGCAGATCCTCGGCACGCGGCCGGAGAAGGAGACGCGGCGCTACGAGTTCATCGCCTACTGCGTGTTGGCGGTGGCGTTCGTCCTGCTCTGCCTGGCCTTCTGGTACATCATACGAGAGCGGATGAAGGGGCAGCGCGATCTGGGGATCACCGGCCATATTCCGGGGATGTCGCACCGCCGGAAGACGGTCTACGCCTGGAGCTTCCTCGCCGTCGCCCTGCTCTCGGTCGCCGTGTGGCAGTACTATCCGCTGCTGCGCGGGTCGCTGATGGCGTTCCAGGACTTCAAGATCCTCACGGGCGGAAGGTTCATCGGACCGCACAACTTCATCGAGGTGCTGCTGGAAAAGAACTTCTACCAGTTCCTCTACCAGACCTTCCTCTACGTCGCCTTCTCGATCGCCATGGGCTTTCTCGCCCCGATCTTCCTCGCCGTGCTGCTCACCGAGATCCCCAGGGGCAGCGTGCTCTTCCGCACGATCTACTACCTGCCGGCGGTCACGACCGGGCTGGTCACGCTGTTCCTGTTGAAGCAGTTGATGTACGATCCGACGCCCGACGGCGCGCTGAACTCGCTGCTCGGCTTCTTCGGCCTGCCGCCGCAGACCTATCTTGAGAGCCCGGCGCTGGCGATGGTCTGCATCATCATTCCCGGCATCTGGGCGGGAGCCGGGCCGGGCTGCCTGATCTACCTGGCGGCCTTCAAGTGCATCCCCGAGGACCAGTACGAGGCGGCCGACCTCGACGGCGCGGGATTCTTCAGCAAAATCCGCAACGTGATGGTGCCGAACATCAAGGCGCTGATCCTGATCAACTTCCTCGGAGCGTTCGTCGGCGCCTTCCAAGCCTCGGAGAACATCTTCGTGATGACTGGCGGCGGCCCCGTGAACAAGACGATGACCGTCGGACTCGACATCTGGTATCACTCGTTCCTGTACCTTAACTTCGGCTACGCCACCGCCGAGGCGTGGATTCTCGGCGCGATGCTGATCGGCTTCACCGTCCTGCAGTTGCGCATCCTGAGCAAAGTCGAGTTCAAACGCGCCGGAGTGGCGGCGGAAGGAAAGTAAGATTTAGGAAGTAAGATTTAAGAAGTAAAAACGGGCGGAGCCCGCAACCCATGTGTCAGAGCGTCAAAGTATCAACGTGTCAGAGTGTGGAGGTTTACACCTCTTTGACACGTTGACACTTCTTTTTTTGTTGACGGTTTTCAACAGGTACGACGCTAATATGAGCGGGGAACAGGATTGCGGCGGGTGTCACCTCTTACTTCTTAAATCATAAATCTTAAATCTTAAATCTTAAATCTTAAATCATAAATCTTAAATCATAAATCTTAAATTGGTTTTCACTCATGCCGTTGATATCTAATGTGGGAAGAAGGGATCTGCGGATCAGGCTGCTGATCGGCGCCCTGTATCTGATCCTGGCGGTCGGCTCGCTGACGATGCTGTACCCGTTCGGACTCATGGTGGCGAACTCCCTCACCTCCGCCGCCGATTACGAGGAGTTCCGTCTCATCCCGCGCTATCTGCACAGCGACAAGATGCTCTTCAAGAAGTTCGTCTACGACAAGGCGCCCATCGCGATCCTCGGCTACGAGTACGGTCAGCCGTGGTATCACACGCTCGACATCAAGGTTGACGCGGTGACTGTCGACGTCGAGAAGAGCGTCCTCGACAAGGAGGCCACCGACAAGACCGGCAAGACGACCTACAAGAGCAAGGTGATGAAGACGGTCGATCCGCTCGGCCCCTTCTTCGACAAGGATCAGGCTCATCTGAACAGGATTCTTGACGATTGGAAACTTTTCTTTGCGAAGGTCGACGAGTTGCACAAGTTCGCCTACTACGGACACACCGGCACGTGGAACTACAGCGTGCTCGACCTGAAGCCGAAATACCGCGCCTGGCTCAAGGCGCGCTTCGGTTCCATCGAGGCGCTGAACAAGGCGTACCTCGACAACGCGGAGACGTTCGACGACATCTCCATCCCGTACGAGGATCCGCTGCGGCAGCGCTGGCTGCTGCCTTTGGATAAGAAGTTCGTCGACTGGCGCAATTTCAAATCCGAGCTGCCGCTCCAGAACAGCTGGATCGTCACCGCCGAGCTCGCCTTCCAGAAATTCCTGCGCGAGAAATATCCCGCCCCCGACGACCTCGCGAAGGCTCTTGGCCGTCCCGTCGCCCTGCACGCCGAGCTCACGCTGCCGCGGGCGTTCGGCGACAAACTGCTCCCGGAGAAAGTTCTCGGCGAGTTCATCCACAAGAAGTGCCCGGTCATCTTCCTCAAACTCGACACCGCGGCGTGCGCCGCGGCGTACAAGGCGTTCATCGAGGAGAAGTACAAGAACTTTCCCGCCGACTTCAAAGAGCCGCGCTTCAAGACGCCGCTCGCCGCACTGTGCCCGATGGAGGAGCGCTTTCCGGGCGAGGCCAACGACTGGATCGAGTTCATGGAAACCGCCGATCTCGCTAGTATCGGCTTCGAGGATCCGATGTGCAACTACCAAACCTATCTGAAGGAGAAGTTCAAGGATGTCGCCGCGCTGAACGCCGCCTACGGCTGGGACGTCAAGGACTTCCGCGACGTCAGGCTGCCGGCCCCGTGGGTCGACATCTACGCGTTCCGGTTGGAGAAGTCGAACCTGTTCCGCTCGTATTTCACCGGCAATTACAGGATGGTGTTAGAAGTGATCGCCCTCCACGGCAGGGCGTTGGGGAACACGGTCATCTTCATCATCCTGGCGATTCTCTGCTCGCTCATCTTCAACCCGCTGGCCGCCTACGCCCTCTCGCGCTACCGCCTGAGCTACACGAACAACATCCTGCTGTTCCTGCTGGCGACCATGGCCTTCCCGTCGTCTGTCGGCATGATCCCGAGCTTCCTGCTGCTCAAGGATCTGGGGCTCCTCAACACCTTCGCCGCCCTGGTGCTGCCCGGCCTCGCCAACGGGTTCAGCATCTTCCTGCTCAAGGGGTTCTTCGACAGCCTGCCGCAGGAGCTCTACGAGGCGGCCTTGATCGACGGCGCGGGGGAGATGACGATCTTCCTGCGCATGGCGCTGCCGCTCACGAAGCCGATCCTCGCGATCATCGCCCTCGGCGCCTTCTCGCACGCCTACAGTGCCTTCATGTTCGCCTTCCTCACCTGCCAGGACCCCTCGATGTGGACCCTCATGGTCTTCCTCTACGAGTTCCAGCAGAACTACCCGAACTACCTCGTCATGGCCTCGCTGGTGGTCTCCGCCATCCCCACCCTCCTCGTCTTCATCTTCTGCCAGAACATCATCCTCCGCGGCATCGTCGTCCCCAGCTTCAAGTAGCCCGTCCTTCGAGGGATAGATCTCGGCGCGGCGGGCGGTTTCACGTCGGAATCCGCGCCGCCGCGCCTCGTTCGTCCATGACATGAGCGAGACGGTTGACTTGCAATTTTACAATGGCGTGCATATACTTGATAATAGGGGGTGAGATACGGTTTTACTACGTAATCATACCGTGGCGTATCGATCAGTTATTTTACGTAGATAAGCGGGGACGCGCGCAAGAGCGGCAGCGCCGTACGGAGGGGAAAGGCTAATATCGTGCCGTGGGGCGCAAAGCTTTCCGCAGAGGACTATTTACGCCCGGCGCACTAGTTCAACCGCGGTTGCCGCCGCGTGAGCGTGCGTCTCGTGGTTTGAATAGCAGGATCGGCCGCGTCGGCCACCACAACCATGAAGCGGGGGTGTCTATGAAAAAACTCACACGTTTGTGCTGCCTCTTGCTCTTCGTCCTCATACCGTCTGCCGCGCGCGCGGTCGCCCCTGAATGGACCGCGGTCGATTCGAGTGTCATCAACAGCACAGTTGAGGCTGTGGCGGTGGATCCCTCGGGCAACCTCTATGTCGGCGGCTCTTTCACAACTATCGGTGGCGTGACGGTGAACCGTGTCGCCAAGTGGAACGGCTCCTCGTGGTCGGCGTTGGGTTCCGGCACGGTGGGGGTGAACAACAACGTCTATGCGTTGACGTGCGACTCGGCCGGCAATCTGTATGTCGGCGGCGAATTCACGACGGCGGGCGGCGTGACGGTGAACCGCGTCGCCAAGTGGAACGGCTCCTCGTGGTCGGCGCTGGGTTCCGGCACGGTGGGGGTGGGCGGCAGCGGCACCCCGGTAGTGTACGCCCTGGCGTGCGATGGCTCCGACAGTCTCTATGTCGGCGGCTATTTCACGACGGCCGGCGGCGTGTCGTCGCTCAGCAAGGTCGCCAAATGGGACGGCGGTTCCTGGTCGGCGATCGGCGGCTCGAATGAGCAGCAGGTTTATTCCCTGGCCTTCGACAGCGGGGGTGGATTGTATATGGCGGGATATGAGAAAATAGCCCGCTGGAATGGCTCCGCATGGGACTCCTCCGTGTTGGGGTCCATGGGCGGCACCATCAATGCGATCACCTTCGATCCGTCCAACAACCTGTACGCGGCTGGCGGCTTCTCCGCGATCAACGGCGTCTCCGCCGCCAATATCGCCAAATGGAATGGGGTCGCCTGGTCGGCGATGGGGTCGGGTATAACCGGATCCGGGGTGTATGTCAAATCGATCGCCGCCGACAGTCGCGGCAATCTGTTCGTCGCGGGCAATTTCGGCACGGCGGGCGGATTTGCGATGAACAACATTGCCAAGTATGACGGAACCTCGTGGTCCGCCATCGGGACCGGCGTGAATAGCAGTGCAAGCGCCATTGTCTGCAAAGGGAACTACCTGTATGCGGGAGGAACCTTCACCACCGCGGGCGGATCGTCCGCCAGTCACGTCGCGACATGTAAGTATCTATGCACGTTGATCTATACGGCCGGGACACACGGATCGCTCAGCGGAACAACGCCCCAGACCGTGTGGTACGGTGGCGCCGGCTCAACCGTGACTGCCGTGGCGGAGGCCGAGTACCATTTCACGGCGTGGAGCGATGGCCCGACGGATGCCTCGCGCACGGACACGTCCGTCACGACGGATCTGACGACCACCGCCTCGTTCGCGCGCGACACCGCCGATCTTGTGGTGACGGCCGGCGTGAACGGCACGA
>CAYTFM010000121.1:13628-16292 GCA_964436735.1 uncultured Victivallales bacterium
TCACGAGCGGCTCGGCCACCATCGCTGACGCGGGCGCGGCCTCGACCACCGTCCAGCTGACGGGAGCCCACGGCTCGTCGGCGACCGTCGCGGCGTCGTTCGCGCGCGACACCGCCGATCTTGTGGTGACGGCCGGCGTGAACGGCACGACGGGCGGTTCGGCCTCCGGGGTGAACACGCACACCGCCACGTCCGTCACCGCCGCGGCGGCGGCCCATTACCATTTCGCGGGATGGACGGTCACGAGCGGCTCGGCCACCATCGCTGACGCGGGCGCGGCCTCGACCACCGTCCAACTGACGGGAGCCCACGGCTCGTCGGCGACCGTCGCCGCCGCCTTTGCCATCGACACCTGCACGGTCACCTTCGTCGAAGGGGCGAACGGCAGCATAACGGGGACGAGGATGCAGACCATCAACTACGGCGCGGACTGCTCCGCCGTGACCGCGGTTCCCCAAGCCGGGTATCATTTCGTGAGCTGGAGCGGGGGCTACGCCGGGACGGCGAATCCATTGACTGTCGCCGCCGTCACAGCGGATATAACAATCACGGCGAACTTCGCCATCAACAGCTATACCGTGACGTTCACCGCCGGGACAGGCGGAGCGGTCACGGGAACGGCGACGCAAGGCGTCACACATGGCGGCTCCTGCTCGCCCATGACCGCTGTCGCCGAGGCGGCCTACCGGTTCGTCAATTGGTCCGGCACGGGCGGCTTCGCCACGGCGACCAGCAATCCGCTGACCGTCTCTAACGTCACCAGCGACATGACGATCACCGCCACCTTCGCGGCCAAGACTGCGCAGGCCATCACCTTCAACGCCCTGCCCGCCAAGTCAATCCTCGACGGCGACTTCGACCCCGGCGCATCCTCGTCGTCCGGCCTCGCCATATCATACGCCAGCTCGAACACGGGGGTGGCGACCATCGTCTCCGGCAAGATTCACGTTGTCGGTCTCGGAACCTCCACGGTTACTGCCTCGCAGGCGGGTGACGGCACGTACAACGCCGCCAACGATGTTCAGCAACTTCTGACTGTCGGCAAAGCGACGGCGACCGTGACGTTGGGAAATCTCGCTCAGGTCTACGATGGCTTCGCCAAGAGCGTCTCAGCCACGACCAGTCCGACTGGTCTGACAGTCAATCTGACCTACGATGGCGCGGCGGCCGCGCCCACCAACGCCGGAAGCTACGCCGTCGTCGGCACGATCAACGACGCCACCTACCAAGGCTCCGCCAGCGGCACGCTGGTCATCGCCAAGGCCTCCCAGACGATCACCTTCGCCGCGTTGCCAGCCAAGAAGGTCGGCGACGCCGACTTCGACCCCGGGGCCTCATCGTCCTGCGGGCTCGCCATCGCCTACGCGAGTTCGGATGCGGCGGTCGCCACCATCGCCGCGGGCAGGATCCACCTCGTCGGCGCGGGGACAACGACGATCACGGCATCACAGGCGGGCGACGCCAACCACTCCGCCGCCACGGACTTCCTGCGGACGCTGACGGTGAAGCCGATCACCTATACGGTCACCTTCGTGGCCGGCGCCAATGGCGCCATCGCAGGCGCCACCACGCAGACCGTCGAGTCCGGCAAGGCCTGCTCCGCCGTCACCGCCGTGCCTGACGCCCATCACCACTTCGTCTCATGGTCCGAGGGGCAGCCCCCCATGACCTTTCCCCTGACGGACAATCCGCTGGTGGTCGCGGAGGTGGTGAGGGATATGAGTTTCACGGCGAACTTCGCGGTCGACACGAGCGTGATCGCGGCGACGGCCGGCCCGGGGGGGAAGATCGATCCGTCGGGCGAGGTGGTGGTCGACTACGGGGCGTCGAAGAGCTTCACGATCGCGGCCGACGAGGGCTACAAGCTGCAGGCCTGCCTGGTCGACGGCGCGGCGGTCAGCGTGGACAAAAGCTACACGTTCACCAATGTCACGGCCGCCCATGCTATCAGCGTGGCGTTCATGCAGTCGTCCGTTGTCCTGACGATGGCCGCGTCTGGCGACGGGACGGGACACACCATGCCCGCCGCAGGATCGGCTCTGGTCATTGCGGGCATGCCCGTCGCGGTGATCGCCGCCCCCGACAGGGGCTGCTTCTTCGGCGGCTGGACGGTCTCTGATGGTGCGGTGGTGGCGAACGGCAACGCCAAGTCGACGGCGGTGACACTCGTCGCCGACGCCACCGTGACGGCGCTCTTCGCGAAAACGCCGCCGCAACGCATGGCGTTGCTCATGCTTGCGGCGGATCCCGTCGAAGGCGGCTCTGTATCCATTGTGTCTGTTTCCCGATGAGCATTACCTTTACATTTCGGACATTGTCTGGCTGCCGGCGGATCCCGTCGAAGGCGGCTCGGTCTCCCCCTCCCTCGCGTCGATGGTAAAGACGGACACGCCGCGGGTGGTCACGGCCACGGCGGTCTCGGGCTACTATTTCAGCGGATGGACGGCCGACAGCGCGAGCGCGCGCTTCGTGGACGCGTCGGCTCCGGTCACGAAGCTTGCCGTGTACGAGGACACCGACGTGACGGCGCGGTTCGCCCCGATCCCCGCCGAGGCGTCGCTGACCATGGCGGTCTCACCGGCGGATGCCGGTTCCACGTCGCCGAGTGGCTCGGCGATGACCGCGACAGGCACGGCTGCCGCCATTGCCGCCACCCCCGCAGCC
>CAYTFM010000121.1:16302-24386 GCA_964436735.1 uncultured Victivallales bacterium
AAAAACGGTGAAAAAGCTACATCGGTTCTAGGCGTACCGATTCATATAGCCGACATAACCGACGAACCCCCCCGCAGCCGGCTACTACTTCGACTCCTGGAAGGCGAGCGGCCCCGCCGCCATCGCCGACACGGGCGCCGCATCGACGACGGTCGTGATCTCCGGCGCCGCCGTCGTGACGGCGGTTTTCACCACGGAGCCCTCAGCGGCGGCCGTGAGGCTGATGATGGCGGCCGTTCCCGCCGACGCCGGGGTGACCTATCCCGCCGGCGGAGCCACCACTCTGCGCAAGGGCGCGGCGGCCGCCGTGGCGGCGGCCGCCGCGGATGGCTGGACGTTCACGAGGTGGACGTTCACGGGGGACATGGTCGTCGACGACTCGAGTGCCGCCTCGGCGACGATCATGCTCTTTGGCGACGCCATCCTCACCGCCAACTTCGCCAGGCTTGATCCACTTGCCGGCGAGGTGAGGATGACCTCGACTCACAAGGAGACTGTCGACAGGAAGAGAGCCGTGGCCACCTCGAAGGATGCCTTCTCGTTAACGGTCAAGACGACGTTGGCGGCGGACGTCCCGCTCCCCGCCGCGGGCGAGCCCCTGACATTCTCGGTCAGCTTCGGCGACTACTATTTCCTGGGTGCCACCGAGGACGGCACGGTGGCGAAGGCCAAGTACGACAGCAAAAAGGGTGGCCTGGTGCTCTTCAAAATCAAAGATGACACAGTCGGCAAGGTCGCCGAACAGATCTCCTTCAGCTGGAACGCCAAACGTCAGCTCATCGTGATGGTGAAAGGCGCGCCGGCGTCCGATCCGGAATGCGGCGTGGTTAACTTCGTCGACCTGACGATGGAGGCTGACGGGCCGATCGCCGGAAAGGTGGCGGACTGCTCGGTGCTTTTTGTTGGCTCCGAGCTTGAGCTGCCAGGGCGCAAGCGGATTCCCTACAAAGGCAAGAAAAGCTCAAAGGACAGTCTCGTCTCTTGGAGTATCAAAGGCGGGGTCAAATAGCGTCCCCGGGGAAAGCCCCTTGCCGGACGCGGGCGGCAAGCGACCTTCCCGCTCCCCTTTTTAAAGGCCGTGACTATTTTTGATTTGTGATATGAAGCTCCATCTTCCACAATGATGACGGCTCCGGCGATGACGGAGAGGAGTTTCCTGAGGAATTCTGAAGTCTGACTCGCCAATTTTTAAATTTCCACCCTAATTGAGTATCGATCCACCGGAATTGGCGCGGGCAAGAGGTTTTCTGGAAAGACAGGTGGTATAGTGCGGGCAGTGCCGCGGGAGGAGGGGACGGTGGTGTCGATATGAGCCAGTGGATGCCGGATGTATGCCGAGGGGACGGAACGAGGATCGACGCCATCCTGTTCGACCTCGACGGTGTTCTTTTGGATACGGAGCCCGTGCACTGCGAGGCGTGGCGGGCGGCCGTTCGGCATGCGGGGCTCGACGAGACGCGGGTCGATCCCGCCTCTTTGGCCGGGGTGACTGACGCCGCCTTCGTGGACATTCTTGTCGCCGCGGGCATTGGCGTCAAGAATCGGAAGGGGTTGCTGGCATCCAAGGACATCTTCTTCCACAGACTGTTCGCCGCCCAACCGCCGGCGTTTGACGGTCTCGCCCCCATGATCGAACGCCTTTGGCGCGGGGGCGTGCCGATGGCGGTGGTCACTTCGAGCACCCGGCGCGACGCCGAAGTGATGATCCATGCGGCAGGGATGCGGCATTTCTTCGAGGTCGTCGTCACCGTCGATGACGTGTCGCGGCCCAAACCAGACCCGGAACCCTATCTGATGGCCGCGCGCAAGCTGGGCGTTCTGCCGAAGAGGTGCATGGTCATCGAGGATTCCGTCCCGGGATTGGCCGCGGGCGCCGCGGCGGGGTGCGTCGCCGTGGCGACGACCGGGGCACTGCCAAAGGAGCGTCTTCCGGGCGCGGCGCGCCATTTCCCCACGACCGTCGAGGCGCTCCGCTGGTTCGCCCGCTCCAAAGGATTCGTCTGTTCGTGACAGACAATTCACGCGCATAGCTTTTGTCGACGTTGACCGGCAAAAACTTTGCCTTGACTTTTTCATGCCCTTCACTACTCAAATCCCTATCGCAGGGGTATATTTCCTTTTGGTCAATTACAATGTGCGGTCACGCCGCTAAGCCATGAGAAATACAGATGTTCACAATAAACGATGATATCGATAGGGACGGGGGCAGACTTCTGCTGATCGCCGGTCCGTGCGTCGCCGAAAGCCTCGACCTCTGTCTTGAGATCGCCACCTTTCTCAAAGGCGTGTCGGCGCGGCTCGGTTTCGACTATGTCTTCAAGGCGTCATATGACAAAGCGAATCGCAGTTCTGGCTCCTCGTTCCGGGGCAAGGGGCTTGATGACGGTCTCGGCATTCTCGCGGAGGTCAAGAAGCGCGTGGGGGTGCCGGTGCTCACGGACATCCACGAGACGATCCAGGCGGCGCCCGCCGCCGCGGTTGTCGACATCCTGCAGATTCCGGCGTTCCTGTGCCGTCAGACCGATCTGCTGCTCGAGGCGGGACGTCAAGGCAAGCCGGTGAACATCAAAAAGGGGCAGTTCATGGCGCCCGAGGACATGAAAGGGGCGGTCGAGAAGATCCGCTCCACGGGAAACACTCAGGTCATGCTCACCGAGCGCGGTTCCAGTTTTGGCTACCACAACCTGGTCGTCGACATGCGGGGACTGGTGACCATGCGCGCGCTCGGCGTTCCCGTCATTTTCGACGCCACGCATTCGGTCCAGCTGCCCGGCGGGCTTGGTCACAGCTCGGGGGGACAGCGGGAATTCGTCGCTCCTTTGGCGAGGGCGGCGGCGGCGGTCGGCATCGACGGCCTTTTCCTCGAAGTGCATCCGTTCCCCGAGCAGGCCCTCTCCGACGGCCCCAACTCTCTGCCGTTCGCCATGGCCGAGGAAATCCTCTCCACTATCAAGGACATCCATGACGTTGGAAGAAAAAGCGCGGCGCGTCAAAGCCGTAGTCCTTGATATCGACGGCGTTCTCACGGACGGGCGGATCGGCTACGGGGGCGGCGACGACGAGGAGATCAAATTCTTCGACGTCAAGGATGGGCATGCCATCAAAATGGCCCTGCGCGGCGGCGTGCTTGTCGGGGCCCTTTCCGGCAGAGGCTCCGCCGCCAACCGTCGCCGCGCCGCCGAACTCGGGCTGAGCTTCCTCTACGAGTGCGCAAAGAACAAGGCGGAGGCGTTCGACAGGCTGCTACAGGAAACGAAGCTTGCTCCCGAGGAGTGCCTCTATGTCGGCGACGACTTCATCGACATCCCACCCATGAGGCGCGCCGGCGTGGCGGTGGCCGTCGCCGACGCCGCGGAGGAGCTCGACGCCTTCTGTGACTTCCGGACGAGAAGCCCGGGCGGACGCGGGGCGGTGCGCGAGGCGATCATTTGGCTGCTCAAGGCGCAGGGGAAATGGGAAGAACTGACGAGGAGGTACACGGAGTGAGGATAGTACCCTTTGTTTTTCGGCGGATTTGTCCGACTCGTCTGGCAGGTCTGATTGTAACGGTGGCGCTTCTCGTCGCCTGCCGATTGTCGGCGTCGGACAACGAGCTCACCGGCGTCGTCGTGAAGAATTTCAAAAAGCCCGACTACAGCGAGAAGACCGGCAAGCTTTCCTATATTCTGTATGGCGAGAACGCCAAGACCGTCGGCGCCATTGTCAAGATGCAGAAGGTGCGGCTGGAGTTCATGGAGTCCGACGAGAAGACGGTGAAAGGAATCATCATCTCTCCCGAGGCTGACTACGACCGCGCCGCCAAGCTTGTCAAAGGCGACTGCGAGGTGCAGTACCAGGCGCCGACGATCGACGCCAGAGGGCTTGGCTTCGACGCCGACGAGAAACGGCAGATTGTCCACATCCGCAAAGACGTCAAGGTGACCATCCATTCGGTGAACCCGCTTTTCCAGAAGCGGGAGACAGCTGGCAAAGCTGAGAAATCCGCAAACTGAAGGAGTAAGATCGATTATGACGACGTATCTGCGCTATGGCGCGTTGTCCTTGTTAGCCGCCGCCACGGTTGTCGCCTGCGTCCCTTCAGAGGCGCAGATGATCAACTCGATCTTCCAAAGCCCCTCGAAAGGGGGGAAGAAGGCGGCCGGGGAGCCCGCCGCGCCCAAAGCTCCGACTGTGATCACGTCGGACGAGATGGACATCGATATGAAAAATGATGTCATCACCTTGGTCGACAATGTGGAGATCGACGAGGAGGGCACGCACATAAAGGCTGACAAGATGGTGATCCATCTCAAGGAGGCCAAGCAGGCGGACAGCGAAGAGACCTCCAAAGAGATCAAGCTCATTGTCGCCACCGGCAATGTCGTCATCCTCAAGAAGCCGCTCACGGACGAGGAGCGGGTCAAAGGGGAGCGCAAAGCCACCGCCGGCAAGGCGGAATATGACGTGGACAGCGGCACCATCGTGCTCACTGAGGAGCCCGTCCTTAACCAAGGCGGCAGCAGCATGCGAGGCAAGAAGATCACGGTGTGGCGCGACAGCGACCGGATGAAGGTCGAAGGGGGAGACAGCAAGATGGTCATCATGCCCGAGGACAGCGTCGGGACTGACACGGACCGCAAGAGTGCCACCCCCGCTCCGGCCGCGGCGGCGCCCACCGTGCCCACGCCGATTCTGACGCCGCCCACCGATTCGAAGCCGAAATGATAGGCCGTGCGCATGCGCCGCAGCCCACTTTTATTTGTATAATCGACATTACCCATTATTTTCCTCAGCCGATGGGTATAAGTATATATATGGAAGAGGGTGCTGAAGAACGTCTGGTCTGGTTTCCGAATTATTGTTGAACAGGAAGTTGAATGGAACAAAGCGAGAGAAAAGGGGAGCTGCTGATCGAGGCCAGAGGTCTCGTCAAAGCGTATAGAGGACGCCGAGTGGTCAACGAGGCGTGTCTGAACGTCCGTGCGGGAGAGGTTGTCGGCTTGCTGGGGCCCAACGGCGCCGGCAAGACGACCAGTTTCTACATGATGATAGGGCTGATCCGGCCGGACAGTGGCTCCATATTCTTCGAGGGGCATGACATCTCGCAGATGCCGATGTACAAGCGGGCGCGTCTGGGGATGGGGTATCTCGCGCAGGAGCCGTCGATCTTCCGCAAGCTCACCGTCGAGGAGAACATCTTGGCGATCCTTGAGACGCTCGATCTTTCCAAGGAGGAGCGCCGCCGCCGTCTCGCGGAACTGCTGGACGAACTGGAGATCGCGCACCTCGCGCCGCAGAAAGCCATGACGCTGAGTGGCGGGGAGCGCCGCCGCCTCGAGATCACCCGCGCCCTTGTGACCAACCCCTCGCTGATTCTTCTTGACGAGCCGTTCAGCGGCGTCGATCCACTCGCCGTCTACGATGTCCAGCAGATCATCTCCCGGCTCAGGGATCTAGGACTCGGCATCATGATCACGGACCACAACGTCCGCGAGACCCTCTCGGTCGTCAACCGCGCGTATCTCATGTGCGAGGGACAGATCGTCTGCGAGGGAAACAGCGATTTTCTTGTCAATGACGCCAAGGCGCGTGAGTTGTACTTAGGACCAAAATTCACCCTGTGAGCTGGTGCGAGGGTGAGGAGCATACGGAAGAACAGAGATAGCAATAGAAAAGGAGGGAGCAACAATGGCCATCAACGTGAGCAAGCGGAGCGAGTCGATCCCCGATGTGATGAAGACCTATGCGGAGGAGCAGATTCAGAGCGTGATCGACGTCTATCCGAAGATATCCAGTGTGTCGGTCATTCTTGGCATGGAGAAGAACCGTTACACGGCCGAGGCCGTCATCCACGGAAAGCACGTCAATGTGGAGTCGGACCACGAGGCGTTTGATTTGAAGGAGGCCATTGACGCCGTCGTCGCCAAGATCGACAAGCAGCTGCGCAAGCATATAGACAAGGTGCAGGATCATCACAAACCCGATCATACGAAGCCCGAGGCTGAGGCGTCGGAAGAAAATGAGATCGTGTGAGGCGCGGTTTGACGGTGTAGGGAATCCCGTTTGGGTGTTTGGTGTTCGGGAAACGGTGTTTGCGATATCCTCAAGGCTGAACACCGAACGCTGAACACCTGAGCCAAAGTTTTCAGGCCGCCGCGGCCGATCATGTTCAGGAGCCATTCCTATGGGCAAGGGAAGTGCTGTCACAGTGGAGAGGTTCTTCTCCGACAACGAGAAGTCGTTGGGGTTGAGTCTCTTGTCTGGCAAGAAGGGGCTTGATCGGCAGATACGCGAGGGCACCGCGGCCCGCGCCGGTCTTGCCCTCGCCGGCTGCTATGAGTTCCTGCCCGACAAACGGATTCATGTGCTTGGCATGGCGGAGGCGGCTTTTCTCAGAAGCGTCCCGCAGAACATCAAAGAGTCGAATGTCAGGGGGTATCTGAGTCACCAGATACCCAGTCTGATCTTCACGAGGGGATTGGCTCCCGAGCCTATCTTCATCACCTGTTCAAACGAGTTCAACGTGCCGCTCTTCCTTTCGCCGATGGTCACCACGACCGTGGTGACGGGCATCACCTTCTATCTCGACCGGGAGCTGGCGCCATCGGTCTCGCTGCATGGCTCGCTTGTGGACATCCATGGATCGGGCGTGCTCATTCTCGGAGCGAGCGGCATTGGCAAGAGCGAGACGAGCCTTTCGCTCGTTCGGCACGGCCATGCGCTGGTCGGCGACGACCTGATTCTCATCAAGTGCCTGTATGGCGACGCCCTGGTTGGCGAGGCCGCCAACCATGAGATGCGCGGGCTCATCGAGCTCAGAGGCGTCGGGCTCGTGAATCTTATCCGCCTCTTCGGCTCAAGCTGCTTCCGCGAGCGCGGCCAGATCGAGATCGTCATCACGCTCAAGTCGTGGGATGAGGCTGGCGGGGAGCGGCCTCCCAATCTCGAGGATCATACCTACCGCATCCTCGGCGTCGATCTTCCTCATGTCGTGATCCCGGTGGCGTCGGGACGGGATGTGGCAAGCCTCATCGAGGTCGCCGTCCAGGAGGTCCGCAGCAAGAAACTTGGCCCCGACGCCAGCAGGAACCTCTCGGAGATGATGCTCGCGCGGAACCATAAATCGTGAGCGGCTCGCCACGGCATGATGCCGCCAGCGCCAATGCTCTCGGCCAATGGCTCGCCGCCTCCGACTCTGATCTCGAGCGTCTCTGCCATATCGAGCCGTATCAGGCGAGTGGTCCTGGCGGGCAGAAACGGAACAGGAAATACTCCGCCGTCAGACTCGTCCATGCGCCGACCGGCATCGCCGTCACCGCCTCGGAGAGCCGCAGTCAGGCGGACAACCGGCGGACCGCCCTGCGCAAACTCCGCCGGACGCTCGCCATGCGGATCGAAAGCGACACTCCCATCGTGTGCGGACGGGCGGAGGTCGGCATGGGCAATCCCGCGTATCCGCTCTGGCTCGCCTGGGTCGTTCAGCATCTGCGCCGCCACAATTTCGCTCTCGCGGAGACGGCCGTTGCGCTTGGCTGTTCCACGGGGCGCCTGTCTCGTCTGCTCCACAAGGACCCGGAGCTCTGGGGGGCCGTCAACGCCGAGCGACGCTCCCGAGGCCTTCCGGAACTCAAGGGCTCGTGAGGCGGGAATACCGCATCTTCACCTCCTGAAAACAAAAGTCAGCATGGTTTTTCCAGACAACCCGCGGTATTTTCATCCGCAACAGATAAGGGAAAGGTAGTGACATGGAAGCGGTGTTTGATGCGATACTTGATGTTGTCGTCGCCGTGGTGGATTTCGTGGACTTTTTGTTTTAATCCGGCGTCACGCAGACGTAACCGAAGTGTAGGTCGATAAAGACAGAAGAAAATTTCGGGACAAAATTTTGTCCTACTATAGTCCGTACCCAACTACGGATCCAACGTTGCTTGCGACATGAAATATTCCAAACGATGTGAGCGTAGAATGCGAAACGGAAATGACTAAAGCAAGCTTTGCCCGCAACCGAACTATTGAAAGCGATATGGTACCGAAAGACAATTTTGTCGCCAAAATTGTTTTCTCTGCTATTTCCGTCATCACACCCGCGACAACTATTTTATCAA
>CAYTFM010000122.1:0-24321 GCA_964436735.1 uncultured Victivallales bacterium
GCGAAGTACTCGGCCCAGTACTGGCGGACTGTGCCGCGGCGGTTCCAGATGAGATAGTTGGCGCCGCCTTGGCAGTTCTTGTCTCCCGCAGGCATCTTGTCGAGGTCGAGCTCCCGCACGCCACCGTGCATCGACTCGGTGCCGTGCCGCCACAGATGAATGTCGTCCTTGAGCGCCGACACGAATTTCCCGACGATCTCTTTCAGGAGTGGATACACCGCGGGGTCGAGCACTTGCGTGGGCTCGATGCGCGCCATCGGCGTGACGCCGTATTTTTTCCATGCCGCGATGGCTTTGCGCGCCTCGTCGATCCTTGTGTCAATCGCCGCCTCCCGCGCCGCCGGATCCTTTATTCCTATATAATGGTCGAGATAGATGCCGCCGCCGGCGCCGAACCAGGTTTTCCCCATGCCGGCGGCCTCAAACAGTTTGCCGAGCGTCTCGCCGCGCTCGGTGCCGATGTCGTTGGGGAAGGTGTGTGACCAGAGGCTGAATGGGTAGTCCATACGCCCGCGCTCCTCTGGAGTCGTCGTGCGCTCCTCCATCAAGGCGAACCGCGTCTCGCCGGTGTCGACTTTGACGCCATTCTCTATGAGCTCGTAGCGGATCGTGTACGCACCGAGTTTTGCGTCCGCCGGAATATCGAGCGGGACTATCGCATGGTCGAACGGTTTGAGCGAGGCCTTCGCCTTGCCCGTGGCGATCTGGTTCCCCTCGGCGTCGAGCGTGGCGCAGGAGATCTCGAGGTTACGCGGATCGCTGATCACGTTCGTCAGCCGCAGCGACAACGCGCCGGTGGGCCATGTGGTTGCGCCGCGTTTCCGCATGACGATTCCCGCCGCGTAGCTTGTGACGCTTTCCGCCGACAGCGTGTTGGGACGGAATCCCGAACTGGTCGGCACGAATGGAAGCCCGCCCGCTTTCGCCGTGTCCCAGAAGAGCGTCTCGTTCATGCTTTTCCGCGCTCGATTGTTATCAAAGATGTCGGCGCGGTCGCTCTTCACCTCGTAGAACGAGATATTGTCGACGAGTACGAAGCCGCGGTCGTCGGGACGCTTTCTGAGCAGGCCACCGTCGACGTCGTGGAAGGCGTGCGCGAGAGCGACCACGACACGGCCTGAGACGGCCGTGGGTGGCGCGCGCAATGGTCTGTCGACCAGAAAGATCCAGCCGCTTCTCGTGAAGCAACGGTCGTCATCCATCCAGTCGTCCCACCATGTCTGGTAGGGGATGACCTTGCCGGTGGCGTCGAGGAACTGCATGCGGACCGGCGTGATGTTGCCGCGGTCCAGATCCTGACGGTTGGCGTACCAGACGAACGCCGCGGCTTGGTAGATTTTTCCGGGCGTGACGGGTGACGGCTCGGAGACCCAGCGGGCGGAGACCTCCTCGCGCGCCGCGGCGTAGTTGCCGCCTGGCGCACCCTGGGGCACGAAGACCGTCGGCGCCTTCTCCTCCCAGCTTTTCACATACGGCGCGCGGTCGGCGATCTTGAGGCAATGTTTTCCCGAGAACGCGCCGCCGTCCTGCCAGACCGCTGAGCTGTTCGCGTTGTCACCTTCGATTTTCCATCCGAGGGGATGATCAGTTCCTTCCTCCAGCGCGCCATTTCTCACGAGGTTCTCGGAAAATGTGGAACCTTCGGGCTTCGAGGAAAGCGGCCCGGCGTCGGGCCGTCCCGAGGACGACGTCTCGACGCCCACGGTTGGCGCCTCGCCTTCGACGAGTCTGACTTCGTCGCATTGGACGGCGGCTCCGCCCCCCGCAAGATCGATACTAAAGGTGACGACCGCTGATGCGGCGTTACCGGGCACGGACAGCGTGTCGGAGAACGGCGACCACTCCGCGGCGTTTCTCGAGAACTCCCAGCGTTTCGCCAAAGGCGGGAACCCAAGTTGCGCCCGCGCGGCGTCAATGTCCTTTCCCTCCTTGTCGAGCCATCTGACCACGGTGGAGAACTTGTTCGCCGCGCCCAGACCTGAACTGGTGCGTTTGAAGAAAAGTCCGCAGCGCGAATCGGGCTTCACGGGGACGGGGTCGCTTTCGCAGGCGAGCGAGCCCGCCTTGTCGAGTTTCAGGTTGACGGCGGCGCCATCAAGGGGGCGGGCGTTTCCCCCGTCAAGCAATTTCCATTTTCCAATGTGGGTTTCGGTCGCCGCGGCCGCCGCGCACGACAAGGCGAGGACGCCGCCAAGCAGCATGGGCGCGATGATGGTTGAACTCATGGTCGTATCTCCTTTACTTTATCGAATTTCTTTCCAACAGCCGCCGCAGGAAGCCGCCGACCTCGGTGCCGCTGTGGCCGTGCTCGGGATTCAACAAAAAAACTTTCTCCTTCGAGGCGATGCGGTTGTAGGCCTCGACGATTCCCGGAGCGGGGCAGATGGTGTCCAGCATACCGGCCTCGACGATGATGGGACAGGTTATGCGGTGCGCGAAGTTCACGGTGTCGAAGTACTGCCAGACGTGGCGCATGCTCGTCTGCCGTTCGGGCGTTCCTCCATACATGGCGTGATAGGCGTCGCCCGCCGCCGAGCTGTAGCCGATCCGTCCCATCAGATCGACGTCGGAGTAGCACGGCACGCCGGCGCTGGCCAGGGTGATCCGCTTATCAAGCGCGGCGAGGGCGAACGTCAGATAGCCGCCACGGCTGCCGCCTCCGACGAAAATCCGTTTTGAGTCGACCTTCGGCAGCGTGACGGCGAAGTCGATGCCGCGGATGATGTCGAGGAAATTGGCGGCGGGGTAGAAGTCGGCGGGATCCTCGATGTCGGCGACGTACAGCGCTTTCGGCGGCGCGCTCAGCGCGGCGCTCGCCCCGATCCCGCGCGGGTTGACCGACAAGGTGACGCAATCCGTGCGCAGTTGTATCTCTTCCGGTTTGATCGGCGACGCCGGATACACCCACAGGCTGAGAGGATATTTCCCTTCGCCGCGGGGGACGGAGGCATAGGCGATGAATTTCACGCCGCGCCAGCCTTTTAGCTTGACCTGCAGAAGCTCGACGTCTTTGGTGGAGCGGGGAAGAGTTTCGACAAGTGGCTCCATCGCGGTCTTCGCCAGTTCGGCGAGACGAGCGTCCCAGAAGGCGTCAAAATCGGTGGGCGGCTCCTTTGTCCCGCGGTAGTCGCGCAGCGGTTTGTCACCGGGGGAGAAATATTCCATCGTGACAGGGCCGAACAGCCCCGCGGCGAGCATCAGCGAGAGTTCAAGGCGGCAGATGCCGGGCGTCTTGCCGGTCGGCAGGTCGATGAGCAATGGTGTTGCATCGACTTGGGCGCTGCCGTCGTACAGCTCTTCCCCCTTCGGTGAAGTGGCCTTGATTCGGAAGGTCGCCGTGCCGTAGAAGGCGTTGGGCCGCAGAATCAGCCGCGTGCGGTCGATGAACGCGCCGGTTTCAACTTCAGGTAGGCAAAACGGCTCCAGCGTCGTGGCGCATTGGTCGACGGGAATCGTGTCGTTCAAGAACGCCGCGCCGTAGCTGGCGGGTTTGTCCCATTGCATCTCCTTCGGGGCAAAGAGGGTTGCGCGCGAGCGCGCTCCATCTTTCATGTCCACATCGTTGATCTGGATGGCGATTTGCAGCGACTTCCGCGGAGCGGGTTCGAACTCCAGCGCCTTCCAGGGGATGCGGGAGCGCAGCGTATAACCAGACGCGGCATTAGTTGACACCGTTTCGGCTTCGACAACAATCCTATTCCGAAGATAATCGTAGACCAGCACCTTGTCGCCGCAGACGCCCACAGTGAACTGATGCCGTCCGATCCAGAACTCCATGGAGTCGTATTCGTAGAGACGGCACTCTCCCGGGGCGACCGCCTCCGACGGCGCGGTCGTGACTGAGTCGTCACGCGCCACGCAGTTCAGATACAGCGCGTCGATGTCGTGCAGGAACATGACCCGTGCCTGTAGATCGTCAGACTTCTCGGCGGACACGACGCAGGCGGCGGCACCGTTCCATGCGCTCTCGCCGCGCCAGTCCGCTCCACGCGCGAGCGGTTGAACGGGGAAGGGTGCATGTGGAGCGGCACCCGTTGAGACCGTGGCACAAACGACCACCACTGACAGGTAGTTCCTTATGTTCATTTCCCCTCCGCGAAAAGGTCAAGCCTGACGATCCGAATATCCCATGGCTCCTTGCGGGAGATGGTCGTCAGGACGAGTTCATTGTCCTGCCCGAATTTCACCAGCGCCGTGATGTCGAAGTCCGCCGGTTGGTCGTTGGGCACGCCGCGGCGCATCAGGTCGCCATTCACCGTCACCCGCATGATCTGGTAGCGGTGTCCCTCCATGTAGAGGCGGACGCGGTACTTGCCTTCCCACTCCTTGGGGATGAAGACGCTGCGCGTTGGACGCATCAGATCGCTTTTGCCTGGTAGCGTGACGTTTGAAAAGGCGCCTTTCTCATCCTTAACTCGCCACTCGCCGTTGAGCGGAATGGAAAGGTCGGGAGCGGGACGATGGTAGAGATAGACTTGCCCCAGCACCCCCTGCGCCTCCTTGTCGCCCTTGAACTCGAGTGCCACCACGTTGACGCCGTCCCTGGCGATGGCGGTGACGTCGGCGTCGGTGAACTCACCGCCGAAGTCGTGGAGCATCACGCCATTGAGGAACAGTCGAGCCGAACCCACATATCGTGCCGCCCAGCAGGCGCCGCTGACGAGACGGATGGAGCCACCCTTGCCTTTCCAGTTCGGCGGCAACGTGAAGGACTTCCGCAGCCACAGCGGCTTGTTCGGCTCGGCGCCGTACGAGTTGAGGATGGTCATCGGGCAGGGCTTCCATGCCGCGTCGTCAAAGCCCGGCAACTGCCAGGCGGTGTCGGCGGGAGTGGTGGTGGTCAAGCGGGCGTCGGGGCGCAGGTCGAGCGTGGGGTCGGCCCACTGTCCGCGGGTGTAGGGCTCGAGGTCGATCGTCGGCGTGGCGATCTCGTGCCAGATGCGCTGCTGATAGTTCCACCAGTGCGACACCGCCGAGAAGGGGTCGAGACAGCCCAGCGCCCGCACCACTTTCACCTCCTTGGCGGGCATCGCGACCGTGGTCACCGCCTCGCCATCCTTCCACTCGAACGGCAGCTCCTTTTCCCCGTCGACGCCGAAGCAGACGAGCTTTGTCGGTTTGACGGGCGTGCGCAGGCGCAGCGTGGTGGCGACCTCCTTGTCGTCGTTCCAGCTCACCAGCACCGCCACCAGATCCTGGCCGTTGTTGGAACGGTAGGGCTGTGGCCAGACCAGACGGTCGCTTGTGACACAGGGAGCCGCGGGATAGCCAACGCCCGCGAGCAGGTCGGCGACGAATTCAGTCTCGTTCGGTTCGGGCCACCAGACGCCACGCCGGTCCTGGCTGTTCCGCCAGAACGTCGAGCCGAGTATGATCACCGATCCCTTGCCGAGCGGACGTTTTACGATCGCTGCCGCGCCGTTCTCGTAGGTGGCGAGGACTTCGCAGTCGGGACCGGGTTTCAATTCGACGCTGTACAGGTTGAGGTTGTTGCCGACCCAATCCATCGAACGGCCGTTGTCGGGGAACGACTTGCCGGCCAAGGCTTTAAAAACCTTTTGATCTTTGCCGATGGTGACGGTGCCATTACCGGGTTTGCACAGGGGGCCGATCTCGCAGCCGGTGAGCGGGCGCAGTTGCCAGCAGTCAGGCTCGGTCAGGCTGTTGCGTCCGGTGAAGGGCAGTGCCACGAAGGTGCCGCCGCCTTTGACCCAGTCGGCGATGCGCCCGACCGATTCCGCTGGCATGATCTCGTTGCCCGAGTCGATCATCACGTCGTAGCCGTTCATCTTGCCGTCCGCGAGTCCGCCATCGTCGAGGTAGCAGTAAGATTGTCCGATGGTCTGGAGCGTGCCGCGGCCGAGATCCCAGTCCCATGGGGTCTGGATCTTCCGGGTGGCTTCGCCCAGTTTCGGATAGGGCTGCTCGGGGACGATCTTCAGATCCATCAAGGTACCGCGGTAGAGCAGCACCTGCGGGCCGTGCAGGTCGAACTTGCCGAGTTGCTTGAGCACGGGGTTGTGGGTCTCCCACCACTTCCGCAGGGCGGGATGGCGGGTGTACCACTCGGCGACGAACACCGGGTCGTGGGCGTTGAGGCCAGCGAGGAAGACGCGGCGGAAGGAGTCGAACTGGTCGGGCAATGGATCAGGTTTCGGGTTGGGCGGCCCGGCGGTCTCGCTGCTGCCAGGGAGGCCGTAGAGGTAGCTGTAGCGTTTGTACCATGGGAAGAACCACATGCCCTCGCCGGTGAAGTGGGCGAAGCCGCCCCAGTTGTACGCCAGCTTCAGCCAGCGTTGCGAACCGAGCGGAATGGGAGCCATGTACTTGATCGGACGGTCGGGATCGACTTGCCGCATGCCGTCGAGGACGGTGCTGATCGCACCGACCCTTCCGTCCAGCAGCCAGTTGCGCCATAGATTCCACAGCGTGTTCTTCGCCTCGCCGAGATACGGGTAGATGCGCGGGGCCTCGGTGGAGAGGAAGATGCGCCCATCCCATTTGGTGCCGTGCATGTGCAGGGCGATCTGGTTGTCGCCGGGGCGCAGGGCGGCGGTGACGTCGATGGCTCCCCAGTGCCCGATCTCGCCAACCTTCTGGCCGTTGATGAAAATATCGTGGAAGCGGGCGCGCTCGCCGGAGTGGATGCCGCCGAAGCTGATCGGGAACCAATAAAGGTAAATAGGGTTCGGGGTTCGGGGGTCAGGGGATGAGGTGGAAGGTGGAGGGAGGGTGGGGGCGAGTTGGGCGGGGGTGAGGGTGAAGGAGCGGCGGAACCAGGTCGTGCTTTCATTGTTGTCGCGGCGGAAGCCGTAGAGGTTGGTCAGGCCATCGCCGATGGGGGCGCGGATTGCCGTCCATTCGGCTCCGACAGATCCCTCCCACCATTTCTCCTTGAGGCCGGCATAGCGTTCCTCGGCGGACTTCTTCCACCAGTTCTCGTCGGGTTTGAAGTCGGTCTTGTTTTCGAAGCGGTACCACCAGTCACCGCCGAGGTCTCGCACTTGGCCGTCGAGTCCGGCGAAGGTGGCGAACTCCGGCACCTCGACCTGCGACCAGTCGCCGAAGGGGCGCATGGTCCGCCCGTACACCCGCGACACCTCCGCGAGATCGAGTCCCTTCGATCGCAGGTAGGCGCGCCAGGCCGTTTGGGCGTGGGGTGAGTAGTCGGCGTGGTCGTGTCTCCACTCGCCGGCGCTGAACTCGCCGTAGGGGTGCATCCAGCCCAAGGCCAGCGGTTCCTTGTTGTACTGGCGCATCTGCTCCATCGTCTTGACCGCCTGATATTTGTGGATGTCTGGAGCGAACCATGACACCTCGCACCAGGACGAGTAGGAGTCGATGTAGCGCATGAGGAACGGAGCCGGCTCCTGGATGTAGGGACCGAAGCGGCGGTTGGTCCAGTCGTTTTCATTGGCGAGTTGCGAGCCGTAGAGGCGGAAGGAGAGGGGCAGTTTGAGCCTTGCGGCCTCCCTCACCACCCATTCCGATTCGGTGTTGCGGATGATGCCATCGCTGTTGACGTGCGACATGGCGGGATCAAGCCAGCCCTCGAAGCGAAAACCGTTCTTCGCCAGCCAGGCGATGTCCTCGGTGGGCGTCTTGGGACCGTCGTCGTCGGGCGGCTGCTTGATGTGCTCCTGCCAGCCGCCGCGGTAGCCCTGGAAGCCGTACAGCCCCCATCCCCAGCGGTCGAAGCGGTCGAGGAAGGCCGGATAGGCAGCCTCGGCCACCGCGTCTTGGAGACGCTCCGAACGCTCGGCAGCGAAGGCGGCCAACGTCTCCTTCCGCGCGGCGCTGACGATCCGCGCCTGCGATCCCTGAATCGCCGCGCAGAAGGCGGATCCGGCGGCGGTGATGAGCACAGGCATTTTGCTTTGTCCGACGGTGATTTCATCTTTCGTGATACCGGGCGACAGATCAAGGTCGGCGAGGAACTTCCCGGCCACCACCGCCGCTTTTTGAGGAGACTCGCACTTGAAGGTGAGCTCCCACACCGGCTGCCCAGCCGCCGTGTGGATGGCGTAGTCAACCTCGACCCGCCCGAAGCCGCGCAGATTCTGGCTGGCGGGGACGTTGATCTCGAACTGCGTCGCCGCGGGTTCAGCAGACACCGCCTGCGGGCAGTTGACCAACATTGCGGCGGCGACGCATGCCGTGGCCATTCCGATCCTCCATGAAGCTTTCATGGCGTTCCTTTCAATAATTGTTGAGCGTGGTGATGCTATCGATAAGTGCGTTTTCCCGCGGTTTACGCCCCAAAGGGGCATTTCCATCGTAGCCTGGGGCAATCGCCCCAGGTTTCAACGCAACAAAATCACATTAACCCTGGAGGGGTTGTCCAATGCGCGTCTTGCGCTTTGTAGAAGGCCTTCAGCCTTCAGTATTCTGAAACTCCTCCCCAGGGTGGCGCTTCGCTTGCCCTGGGCTACGATGGATATCCCCGTTGGGGATAAAAGCCTGAGCGACATTGCACTATGCGTGACTTCGAGCATCACAACTTTAGCCGGTAAATCTCATTTGGGTTGTCGAACAGCAGGCGGCGCGCGATTTCGATCGCCTCCGTCTCGGTTATCAGTCCCGCGCGGATCCGCGCGGCGAGCGTTTCCGCAATGACTTCCCGCGCCAGGGCCAACGCGCCGGGCACGGCCTCCACGTAGAAGCAGTCCCCGCCGAAACCGATGATTTTATTGAGCGGAACCATGTCGAGCCATTCCTGGAGGGCGTTGACCGCCATCGTCCGCGACACCGCCGGCATCCAGCACATGTTGAGAAACACGTTTGGGAAGGTTTTGGCGAGACGTCCGATCTCGCGCGTCTGTGGCATGCTGCCGTGGTAGAGGTCGAAGCGGACGTCCGGGAAGCTTTTGAATGCATCCACGAGATTGGTGCAAGAATTGTTATCGGGAAATCCCGTCGTGTGCACGGCGACTGTGAGATCATTGAGCCTCGCCGCCTCGAAAAGACGATAGAGGCAATGGTCGTTGAGCTGTTGGCGTTCCGCTGCCGAAAGAGCTTCGTGTGACGGTAGGCGCAGCATTTTCTCGAAGGTGCCTGCCGCGTTCGAGGGATCCACTTTGCCGATGGGCTGATCAATCCCTCTCGCCGTCTTGATGCCGACATAACCCGCGCGCTTCGCCTTCTCCATGGTGGCGAAGAGGACGTCGTCCGCGTCCTTGAACGAGCGGATCGTCGTCTTGGTGTCCTTCTCGAGTTGCCGCGCGTCGGCCGCCGAATTCCAGCAGGCGAACGGCCACATGTGCATGATCCATCGCCCGATGCCTTCGGGGGGAATGATGCCATGCCAGTTGATCGACTTGACGGCGATCTGGCAACGGATGCCACACGTGTCCTCGAGGATCTTTTTGTAGAGGCCGGATGTTGCATGCTCCGCGATCTTTTGGGACAGTCCGCGGAAATTATCGGCGGTGATGTTGTCGACACCGAAAAGGATTTTCAGCGAGTGCTTGAACGATTGCGTGTGGCTGGTTTGTCCGACAGCTTTCCAATATGGCGCGATCGCCTGCCATATCTCGTCCTGCGTCATACTGGGGCGGCGGGGGAGGCCATCCATGGGGCCGACCGACCACAGACCTCTCAGCGACGGCGGCGCACCTGCGCTGACAAGATCATCAACCACGAACGGCGTGAGCAGGCGGAAAATGTCCATGCCCTCGAAGGAGAGCCGCTCCTTTTCCGACCAGAGATGCTCATGGGCGTCGATGACCGGCAGCTTTTCAATTTCACGCAGGATGCCGCTAACAAGTGAGTCAGTTGTTGCGATGTGCTTCATTATGCTATTTCCAATATTGAGCTATGTCTGCTGCGTTTGATAAATCCGAAACTCGAAGCACGAAATCCGAAACTGCGGAAAACACTGTTGAGCTGTTTTGTTTCATTCATTCGGGATTTTAATTTCGAATTTATTTCGGATTTCGATATTCGAATTTCGAATTTGCGGGCAAGCCCGCCTTAGCACTTTCCTCGGCTCATCGCCAAGCCTTTTTCGAGGAAATAGCGGATGGTCGCATAGCTCACCTCGGGCGGTTCGGAGTGGTCGCTGGACAGGATATAGCCACCTTTGCCCGCGAGCACCGGTGCCATTTTGGCTTCCAACTCGGCGTCGATCAAGCGTCGATCGTTGGCGATGAGCACGCGGGTGTCGATGCCGCCGTTGAAGGCGAGCCGGTCGCCGTAGAGACGGAACAGCCGAGCCAGATCCATGCCGGCCTTGGCCTCCATTCCCTGCAGGCAGTCGAGTCCGGTCTCGATGAGGGCGGGCAGGAACGGCTCGATGAAGCCGCATGAGTGCATCATGACCTTGCAGCCGCAGGAGTGGGCGAAGTCGAAGAGGCGCCGGTGTCCCGGTTGGATGATCTCGTGGTACATGTCGACGGAGAAGAACGGCTTCTCCTTGAACCCGAGGTCCTCAAAAAAATAAAAGCCGTCCGGCTTACCCTCGGCGGCGAACAACTCCTCGAGGTGCGAGATGATCGCCTCGGCATACATGGTCACCATCTCCCGCACCCAGTCCGGATCCAGCGCCATGCCCATGAGCAGGTTTTCGTGCCCGCAGACCGGATGCATCAACTCGAACGGCGCCACTCCGCCCCAAAAGAAGAAGCGTTGCCTCTCTGCGCAGAGCTTCTTCTCCTTGCGGTACGCCTCGAACGGGATGCGCCTTTTGTCGACGCGGCCGAGATGCGGTTTGATCCATTGCTCCCAGTCGCCACGCTCGGCCACGCGGAAGGCGACATGCTCCGGAGTGGTCGTCTTGTTTTTGAAGCGCTTGAGGACGGCGCCGTTGCCGTCCCGCGTGGAAATCGTCTCCTCGTTCTCCTCGACGATCTCCGGTTTATATTCCAGGTCGGCGACCAGGTTGAGTCCGCCACCCCAGCGCAGATCCTGGCCGAAGAACTCGCGCATGTCGGCGTCAGCCGGGATATTTCCCTCAGTCCGCCAGCGTTTGTCGGCGTCCGGCCATGGCCCGATGACAAAGGGGCATTGGTCGACCGGTTTCCGGTTCAAGGCGTTGACGACACGTTCGAAGCTGGTCATGATTCCCTCCTGCTCACGTAGTGGTGGTGAAATAATCAGTTCTGTCGTGGTGATGTACTATGCGTGTCGGGACGCAATTGCGCCTCGTAGTCATTCCACATCGTCCGGATCTCGTCCCAGTCCGTGTCTTCGATCGGCTCAGCGGGGACACCTTCCGCGCAGAACGACATGTGGGTCAGGGAGTAAAGTGACGGGAGCCCCAGTTTCGGCTGCAGTCGGAGGTAGTCGATCCAGGCCTTGCGGGAGAAGAAGGGATCGTTGTCGGTGTCGATCGGGAGCCTGGGCAGGGCGATGTGCGCCATTTGCGCGCGGAACTCCATCGAAGGACGGACGTCCTCTTGCATGCAGAACAAATCGTTGAGGCGGATCATCTCCGTGACGTCGGCGAACTGGGGATTCGCGCAGTGCGTTTCGAGCACGGTGTCGCTTTTGGCACCTTTCATTGCGTCGTGGATCAACGCGAGATAGTCGTGCATCAAATCCAATCCCCACAGAGTGCCGGTCGGCTGATAGCCTTTTCCCCGTGGGAGGTCGCCGGTGAAATCGACCTTGAAGCCGTCGGCGTTCAGTCCAGAAGGGGCGATAGCCTGCGTCACGGCGTCGACGAGTTGCCTGCGGAACTCCGGATTGGTGGGGTCGCAGCAGTTGGCGAGTCCGGGATCGTGGGGCATGCGCAGCGATTCGTCCAGTCCGCCGGGGTTCCAGGTGGCGAGCCACAGGAAGACGCGTTTGCCTTTGCGATGGAGCCGTTCGATGAACCCCTTCAGATCAGGCCACAGCCGCTCGTCGGGGCGGGGAATCGTCAGGCAGGGGCTCCACCCCATGTCGATGGTCAAGGTGCCATAGGGCAGTTTACGATCGTCGAGCATGCGCACGATCTCCTCATATGCTGCCTGTGAGGCGTAGCCTCCCGCGCCGGGCGTGATCGGGGTGCCGATAGTCGGAGCTGTTCCTTTGCTCGCCTGGTTGGCCCAGACGGTCTGCTGGCCCCAGCCGCACACCATGGGGCGATAGGCCCAGTCAGGCGCGGGCGACTCACAAACCGGTGCCAATCCTGTCTGTCGCAGATGTGCCACATAGTCCTCCAGTCCGGACTCGGCGCCGGAGCAGGGCGCGAAACGCAAAGCCGGCGAGGTCCAGCGTTCTTCCACGCTGATTTTGCCGTCGAAGTTCAGCTCCAGCCCCCATCCGGAGGTCGCCGTGTAGTCGAAGTGGTTGAAGCGGCTTTCGCCGATCTTTGAAACCATGCCGACGCAGAAGGCGTCATCGAACACATAGGCGTATAATGGCGGGGCGAAAAATGTGTTGAACGTATCCGGGCCGAACGTCGTCGCGCAGGTGATCCGCTGTGAAACGCCGGCGGTCATTCGCTGAGGACCTGGTACGGTTGGCTGTGGGTTGAAGACAGTTTTGAACGTCTTGTGGGAGCCACTCCAGTTCCGTTGCCATACGGGTTTCGCCCACTTCAGATGCCGGAAGGTGGCTTTCGGTTCGGGCAGTTGCGCAGGATCGAAGCCGGCGAAAAAAGCCACGCGGTCGATGGCGCCTCGTCCTTCGACTTCGACGCTGAAAAGCACCTCATGGGGCGTGACCGTCACGTGCAGGAACTTGCGCTCCCAGCAGGTCTGTTGCGCGGCGAAGCGCCAGTTCACGGTCTCGCCGCAGGTGGTCGCCTTTTCAAACGACCAGATGAGCCCCGCGTCAAGAACCTCGGGTTGCGACACTGCGGCCTGGCAGGCCAGACGCAAACTTCCGCCACCCGTAGACTCCAATCGAAATTCGCCTCGTTTTGCGTCGAAGCTGATTCGGAAATTCGATCTGTCGAGAAAAAGAGCGTTCTTGCTTGCCTTCATGTGTGACATGACATATTCCTTATTTTCCAAGCCCCAACGGGGCGTGATATGCGTTAAATTAACCGGCCTTCAGCCAGAGCTTATCTGCGTTTACTGCCCCAAGGGGGCTGTGTAACAAAGCCCAGGGTTGGCGCCTCGCGCCTACCCTGGGTAGAGTCAAACCATGATTCAACCCCACCGGGGTTGCGTCTAAAACGACACGGGTACAAGACCGTTACACAACCCTGTCAGGGTTGAAACGGAATCCCCTGCAAACCCAGGGTAGCGCTTCCGCGCAACCCTGGGCTATGAGACGTAGCCCCCTTGGGGCAAAGAAAAAACAAAAACAATTACCCTGAATGATTGAATTAGGCGACCGTACGGCCGCGTGCATCACTTCACACCCCGGCGAAACGAAATTTTCACGCCGTCGGCCGCCCGGGGCAGATGAAGCCGCGCCTGTCCCGAACGGACGGTTGCCTTCACCGATGGATCACTGATCTCCACGTAGGTCACTGCAGGATTTGCCAGGCATGCATGCCGCAGAAGGATCTCTGTTCCAGGTGCCGCGTCGCGCAGCAGGAACGAGACGCCGTCCTCGCTCGACACGAAATCTCGGACGGCGACGCCCGGTCGCGCCTCGAACTGGACACATCCGCCATCGTCGAGGACCGTCAGCTCTGGTCCGGCGACGGCTTTGGCAGTTCTCCCGGCGAGTTTGAAGTTCTTCCATTCGGATTGCCGACGGAGACGCGGATTGCCGAAGCGGAGTCCTGGCGCGGTTGGTTCGGGGCCGACAATCTCCTCGAGCGCGCACAGCGGCAGCATCGCCGCCCAGGCGTAGCGCAGCTCGCGCCCGCCCCAGCATGACGGATAGAGCGCGGTGTGGTCGACCTTCCCCTCGGCCGGATAATTTTCGTAGGCGTGGCCGTGGCGGCGCCAATAACGCATGAACTGTTGGTTGACCTTCTCGGCGATCAGCGCCGAGACGTCGTCCCATCCCGCCTCCTTCGCCGCCATCCAGACCATGTAGGTGGTGGGCGGCCAGCAGTTGCCGCGCCAATAGTTGCCCGTGTGATCGACGCCGTCGCAGTACGAGGGGTCGCTCCGGCTGACGGTTGGAACAAGATTGTCGCCCCAGAACTGCTTGGGATCTAAGAGGATGGAGCGCAGTCGTGACGTAACGCTATCGTCGGCCACACCGGCGAGGAGCGGGAAGAAGATCGTCATGGCCTTGACCGACGAGAAGCCGCCGCTCCAGAAGCGGTCCATAAAGATGCCTTCGCCCACGTGGAAAAGTTTCTCCCGCATCAGGGCGGCGACGCGCGCGCCCTCGCCTCTGAGCCATGCCGCGTCGACGGCCTCTCCCAGCGCGTCGGCCAGCGTGGCCATCGCCTTGCATGAGGTGATGTAGAGGCTGTTCTGGCAGACCAGCGTGAGAGTGAGGCAGTTGCTTCTTCGGTCGAACTCCACGCCGTCGGCGAGCATCGCGCGGCGGCCGTCGGTGAACCCGTCGGAATAGATCGGAATCTCGTCGTAGCCCGTCTCGTCCATGGCGTCCTGGATGAACACGCCCGGCGGTGTCGAGAGCGGATCGCGGGAGGCGCCCGCCTCCAGCAGGCCGTCGCCGTTGCCGTCGCGCCAGGCCAGGCCGTCGCCACGGTCGGCGAACCAGAAGCGCATGAAAGCCATCATCGTAGGCCATGTCCGCATGGTGAGCTTCTGGTCACCGATCAGTTCGATTGTCTTGCGGTACAGGACGGGGATGATTAGATTGCGTTGCGTCGGACCGTTCGCGATTCCTTTTTCTCCATAGACCTGCACGATGTGCTCAAGCGACTGCGCGGCCAACGCGGGGTCGTCCCACGCCGCGGCGTACGAGGTGAAGAAGTTGTCCCAGCCGAAAACAGGTCCAGGGCGGTTGGGCCCCGTCCAGGTGCGGTTGACGGTTGTTTGAATTCGTTTTCTCAATGGATCGTAGCACCGGCTGTAGCCCGCGAGGGCGGATACGGCTTCGGCCGAACCGGCGCATAGTCCCTTCGAACGCATGTGCGTCCGCTTCAACTTGTCCGCTCCGCGTCGCAACTCGGCGTCGATGGCGGACACGTCCGGCTCCGGCGCCTCCTGGTTCATGGCAATGCTGAAGTGCAGCGGGCAGTCCGGTCCCAGCTCAACCGGATAGACGGCCATCGCCGTGCCGGCGGGAACATCTTCGATGCCGAAGGCGAGGTGCTCGATATGCAGCCGCGTGTCGACACACCGTGGTTGTCCGACCTTGCCGACGATCCGCAGCGCACATGTCGTCTGGTCTTGGCGCATACGGCAGCCGGATGCGAGCGCCGCTTCCACGACTGCCGCCGCGCAGCAGCCGTTGGCGACCAGCATGCCGCGCACCGGCAGGTCGGACACGTAGCGTCCGATGACGACACCGCATTCCGTCTGGTACCATTCGATGGCCACGCGCGCCGCGTCACCATCCTTGAAGTCGTAGACCACCGGACTGTTCGTGGTCAGCCGCGGCTTGCCGGCGAATTCACGCATGCCGTTCCGTGTGATCGGCACACGCCAGGCGAAGGTGACATAGCTCATGTCCGCAGCGTGCGGTCCCATCCGCTCCAGCGTCATCAGTATGTCTTTGTCGTCGAACATTCCGACGGAGTAGTGTGGAAACGCCATGCGGATGCCCATGGCGTCCGCGCCGTGCGCCATCGACACGCCTGACAACCCCTGCGCCTCGAAGGCGCCGATCTCTATCTTATCCATCATCGCTCCTAATATGCCTCGAGGCGGAGCGAGCTGATCCGCGCTGGGAAGCCGTTGTACTTTTGATCCAAGTGCATCGCCCCAAGGAGGATGATCTCATTGTCCTCGCCTGGTTTCAGCCAGCGGTCAAGACGGGAGCCGACTGGCTCCCATTGCTCGCTGCGGAAATAGCCGGTCTTGTTGATGATGACGCCTCCGACGATGCCGTGCCGCGAACTGGCTGTTTGCGTGATGGCGAGACGCACCGGACGATTCTCCCACTCCTTGGGGATCTTCACGATTTTCTTGATGCCGAACACGTTGCTTTTGCCGTCAAGCGGGACGCTGACCACGCCACCATCCTTCGCCCAGCTTTCGAGTTTCGTCCATTCGCCTGACAGTTCGATCGTCTGTGTGGGGGCGGGGACTCGGCGCAGGAAAAACGTTCCAACAGGGCCGGAGCCGATTCCCTTGCCGTCGACCTGCAGCGCCACGTCGAGAACGCCGTCGCTCGCCTCCTTTGTGACGTCGAGCAGGAAATGCCCTTTCTGCTTCTCCAGCCTCAGGGCGCCATCGATCCACAGCGAGCCGGTGTCGCGGATGCCGTTCTGCCAATAGCCGCTCATGCCGACGAGGATGCGCGAGGTGCCTTCTCTCCACGACGCGGGCAGTTCCACGCGTCGGCGGTACTGTGCGGAGGTTGTCTCCGGGCGGCCGCGGGCGAGCCAGGAGCCCATCGCGCCATCGACCCAGCCTTCGCCTGAGGGAGGCGATGAAGTCCAGGTGGTGTCGGTTTGATTCGATTGATCGTAGCGTACTTTCCATTCGCCGTTGAGGTCTTGGCCTTCCTCGCGCGTTTCGGCGGCGGACTTCACCCCATCCGCATGGATGGTGTCGGCGAGCGATGAGGGGACGGGGTCGAGGGCACGCCAGAAACGGCGCTGGACCTCAAGCCAGTGGAGCGGCCCGGTCAGGCCGACGTTCTCGCGGACGATGGCGAACTGTCGCATCTGGAACGGCGAGAAGGTTTGCGCGCCAAGGCTGAGTTGACCGTTGGCGAAGGTGGTGGGCACATCCGGCGCGCCCTCGGCGGTCGCGTCGACCGCGGGAGCCGTGGCGGTCCGGCTGAGCGACAACTCGCCTTCCAGCCTCTCGCTCGTTTTCCACTCTTTGCCGCGGATGCCGTTGGCGGCGGCGAAGTATACGTCATAGAGTCCGTTCTTGCTTTCGCGGCGCTCGAACCAGATCCGCTCGTCGCCGGCATTCGTCTGCCGTTTGACGCCCAGTGAGGCGAGCATCTCTTCAATCAGGCCTTGCAACTCTTTTTGGTTGAACCATCTGCCGTTCTCGTCCTTGAAGCGAATGAAGAACGGGGTGCCGAGGATGATCAACTTGCCTTTGCCGACGCTCAACTCGACCACGGCCATCTTTCCGTCTTGCCAGAGGGCGACGGGCCGCGTGTTCGGACCGCCGCCTTCGATCGCGACGGCGCCGGTGTGCTCGTTGTTCTTCCAGTCGATGGCGACGCCGCTGCCCTCGCACTCCTTGCCGCGCAGGCTGGGGAAGAGCGTCTGCTCGTTCGTGAAGCGGATTTTCCCGACAGGCCATTTGTGGACGTTGTCGGCGTTCACGAGGCGCGGCTCGACGCGGAGTCCGAAGCGGGTGGCGAGCGGCCAGGAGTCGGCGCGTTCCGTGGTGTGCTGACCGGTGTGGTGCTGGGCGACGAAGATACCGCCTTGGCGCACATAGCGCTCGATGGCGTCGACCATCGCCGGCTCCATGATGATGCTGGCGCAGTCGATGATGACCGGCACTCGGTCGGCCACGCCGCGCTCGAGTTCGGCGCCGTCCACAAGCACCGGCGTGAGTCCGAGGGTGGGCAGCGGCCCGCGTGACAAGTCCCAGTTCCATATCTGATGGTTGCCGAAACGCTGGTCCTGACGCACGTCGCGCAGAACGCCCAACCGTGGCTCGGCGAGGTCGGTCTTGCCCAGCGTCCGCAGCAGCGGCTTGTTCTCCGTCCACCACTTGAGCGACTCCTTGTGCGACCAGAGCTCACGGGTCAGATCGAACACGTAGTCATGGCAGTCCTGCGACTCCCAGAAGATGTTGGCGAACATGCCCTGCGCGAACTCCGCGCCATCGTGCGCTCCGCCGGGCTCACTGGTGCCGGGGAGATGGCGCAGGGAACTGTAACCTTTGTAGTGCATGGGGCGGTAGAATCCCGGTCCCTCGCCGGTCAGGTGCGGATAGGCGCCGTAGCGTTCGAAGAGCAGCATGGCGTCCGCCTGGAAGAGGTGGGGCGTCATTACCTTGATCGGGCGGACGGGGTCGACGCTCCGCATCGCTCTGAGATACGTCTCGAGCGTTTGGAGCTTCTCCCAGATCACGTAATCGCGCCAGTCGAGAAAGCGGCGGTTCAGCCTCGGGTCGGAGAACGGGAACGACTCGCCTTCGGTGTCGCTGAGAAAGACGCGGTAGGCGATGCGTCCCCCGTTGGAGAAGATGGCGAAGTGGTTCGTGCCGCTCTTTAGCGCGGTGGTGATGTCGAGTTGGGTGTGACGGTTGATGTAGTCTCTCGGATTGAAGAGCTTTCGTCCGAGCTCCGTGCCATTGACCCAGACGGTAAGTTCGCGGCCCTCATGCTCTGTGTAAGGCATGAGGTGCAGGTAGATTTTCTTTCCGGCGGCCGTTTTGAGAAACGACTCAGGCACCTCGTGGCTGAAGCGCAGCCAAAGGGGATTGACTCGTTCTTTGCCGCATTCGCCCAGAAGACGCATGCTGTCGCGCGGATCGGTCGTCCAGGAACTGTCGTCAGCGTCGATCTTGCACCAGCCATCCTTGTCGCCGTCCTCAAGCGAACCCATCTTCCACTTCCAAGGCAGGTCGTCGAGGTCGATGACCGCGCCTCTGCGTCCAGCGAAGAAGGCGGTGTCGGGGTAGGGCACCATGCTCCAGGAGCGATACGCCTTTCGGTCGCCGGTGTAGACGTCGGAGACCGTCTCGAGCGAATAGTTTTTCACGTATTGGAGATAGGCGGGGAAGCGGGTGGCGTAGCCAGGGGGGAAGGAGGCGGGATCGGATAGATGGAACTCGCCGTGAGGCTCCATCCACGCCAGGAGGTCGGGGTCCGTACCCTGCCTGCGCATCATCTGCGTCATGCTGTCGAGGAGCATGGCGTGGACGGCTGGAGAGGCGACCTGTACGCCGTTGTAGCCGCCGGCTTCGAAGAGCCGCCGACCTGTGAAGCCCTTGGCGAGAAGTTCGATGTTCTCGCCAGGGAGGAGATTCCAGTTCATCCACGCATGTTGGCCGCTTCCCGTCCAGAGCATGTGCCGATAGGGTTTTCCCATTTGATGGAACTGCGTGATGGCGTGGGCGGAGCCGCTTAGATCGTACACACCGGGAGCTGGCGTCATGTCGAGCAACTGCTCATGAAGGTTCGCGACGGCGGGGTGGTTCCGCATCCATTCGAGCTGTTCCGGCGACTTCGTGGTGGGCATCCACCAGATCGAGAGGCTGGCGTTGTCGAAGTTGTCGAGGTAGCGGGGATATGCGCGCTCCTTGACGGGAAGCCAGCGATCCGCTCTCAGGCTTTTTCCCGCCGCCAAAGGCGCGCCCCATGTGGGTGCCGAGGCGACCACGGCGTCGGAGCCGTCGACGCCGAGAAGCCACGAGCCGCTGTGGCGGACTTCCAACGCCGAACCGCCCAACCCCTGAGGCGTGTCGACGGCTTTCACCGCGCCGTATGCCAGAAGGTCCGTGCGGTACTTCGAGGCGAGGCATTCCGCAGACGCCGCATCCTGGCAATGGAAGCGCACCAGCGAGAGTTTTCCTCCAGTGCAGTTCCAGAGGCGTCCTTCAGCCGAGACACGGCCGTAGCCGCGCAACTCCAAAGGCCCCGACTGTTCCATGCGCACAAGCGTCGCTCCGGGAGGCGTCGCCTCGTCGTCAGCATGGAGCGGTGCCACGCATAAAGCGAACAGCAACGCGGCGATCAAACATTTCGAATTCCTGTTCATGCACAGTCTCCTCTTCATTGCGGTAACTTGATCGTCTATGAAAATTGTTATTTCGTTCTTGCTTCAAGGGGGCTATGTACCAGAGCCCAGGGTTGCGCGAATGCGCTACCCTGGGGGTGCGGTGGGCCCGTTGCAACCCTGACGGGGTTGTGTAACGGTATTGTGCCCGTGTCGTTTTAGACGCAACCCCGGTGGGGTTGAATCATGGATTGACTCTACCCAGGGTAGGCGCGAGGCGCCAACCCTGGGCTTTGTTATACGACCCCCTTGGGGTAGTAAACGCAAATAAACTCCAGCCGTGACGGGTGGCTACGTTCATTGTATTGGAGAATCATATATCTACTCTTACTCCGGATAATTCAAGTTCCGATTCACCTGTCCCAACCGACGGAAGTCGTCGAGGGCGGCAGTGGCGCTCTCCAGTCCTCCAGCGGGGATCTCGTCGGGGTAGCTCTTCGCCAGCTTGTTGGTGAAGAAGGCGTTTTCGATCCCGATGTAACGGCAGGACTTGTCCAGCTTGAACACCGGATCAAGGTCGCCGTGGAGGAAGGCGGTGGCGATCACAATCAGATCCACCGGACGGTTGCCGGTCTGGACGAAGGCGACTCCTTTTCCGCTCGACTCTTTCCCTTCGCCCGAGACGCCGCCGGTGGTGAGGCAGACCCGCCCCTCGTAATCCCGGATGACCACGATCTCCTCTGGTGTGGTGCAACTCATTTTGGAGGCGCCGATAGTCACATGACCGGGCTCCTTGCGGTCGCCCCCCTCGCACAGAAGGTAGCGCGGGTTCTGCTCGCAATAGTAGTCGCCCACCACAAGATCTTGGTTGTCCTTGACGGTGAGGGCGAACTCGCGGTGCACGTCGTTGTGGTACAGCAGCCCCGTGAAGCCGGTCTTGGGCAGGTGGGCACCCTCGACCACGACGCGCCCAAGTTTGACCGCGACGAGGATCGTGGCCTGTCCGCTGTCCACGACACGCAGGCCGCCGACCATGAATCCGATGCGGACGGTGGCTCCCGTTGGTAGTTCGCGCAGTTCGAGGCCGGTGGTGGGTGCGTACACTCCCGGTAGATGCAGATTGTTGTAGATGACGGACGACTTCGGATCGTCGCCGGTCTGGCGGATGAAGGTGGCGGTCTCCGGTCCGGTGCAGGCGAGGTGCGCGATCCTGACGCCGCGGGGATTCTTCACTGACATCATCACCCCGTCCTTGTCGCCTTTCCAGTCAAGGTATGAGCCGCAGCCGGTGGATTCGATGGCGTAGTCCGCGCCGGTGACATCCAGTGTGCTCGTGATCCGGTAGTGACCGAAGGGCAGATAGGCCACTGCTCCCTTGCCATGCAGGCGGGCGGCGTCGATGGTCCGCTGAATGGCGGTGGTGTCGTCAGCCTTGCCATCTCCGCTGGCTTGGAAGTCGCGTTTGGCGTCGAAGACCTTGCCATGCGCCGGGATGCTGTCGCGGTAGAACCATTCCGCGCCGGTCTGCAGCAGCCGCGGCGCGTTGCCGGCGGGAATGCTGGTGACGCGTGAGAACGGACCACGGTCCAAAAGCTTCTCGAGCTCGGCGGGAATGTTGCCGCTGAGCGCCACCTGCGCCTCGCACCAGGGATCCTTCATCTCCATGTTGACCAGGCGGATCGGCGAGCCGGCGTCAGGTGGTTTAGCGAAGGTGTTGTCCATGAGCAAGGTCGGCCCGCGCAGCCCCAGACGGACCGCGCCATCGGTGGCGGTCCATCCCTCGATCCAGTTGTCCTGCAACGTGAAGGGATAGTTGTGGCGGGCTCTGGCGATGTCGAGGAAGCGCTTCGAGCCGTGCGACGTGGACCAGCGGATCGAGCTGGGATGGCAGGCCTGTCCTTGACGCACGTCAACCTCGCGGCTGCCCAGGAAGTGGCAGTTGCGGACGTTGAAATGTCCCCGACGGCTGTCGACGCCGACGCTGTTCGCCACGAAGACGCAGCCGTCGATCCAATTGTCGTAGTCGTTGAATTCGCCGAAGAAGAGCCCGGTGCCGGTGTTCTTGAACAGACAGTTGCGGTACCAGATCTCCGCCGAGGCTGTTTCGCGTTTGTTCTTGCTTACCGCAATGCCGTTCTCCAGATTCAGGAAGGCGCAGCTTTCGTAGATCAGGTGCGTCTCGTACCGCTTCATGGAGCGGTGCTCGGAGCCGATGCCGCCCGTGCCGCGTCCGTCGTAGGTCAGCCCCTCGAAGCGGCTGCGATGGATGCCGTTGCTCCAGAACATGCTGCCGCCTTTCTCGCCGTCCCAGGCCAGCACGCTTTCCCGGCCGTGTCCGATCAGGGCGATGCCGCTGATGTCGCCGCCGATGGTGAGCGTCTTCGTGATCCGGTAGCTGCCCGGCGGGAAGTAGGCGACCCTCGGCTCGTTCGGCTTGCCCAGCCGCGAGTAGAGCGATTGGATGGCATCGGAGTCATCAGCCACGCCATCGCCTTTCGCGCCGCACTCCTTCACGCTAACCCAGTCCGAGCGTTGCTCCTGATGCAGCAGCGGCAGCTGGATGTCGTCAGTGCTGGCGGGACGGGTTGCCTTCTCCGTCACCGGTGCCTGCTTCCCAGCAAGATCACCTTGCGCGGAGCAACCAACTAGCACCATCGCCACGACCGGCGTCAGCAGCGCGCCGCTGACGAGCCATCCTGACAGTGTGCGGAATTTTTCCAGATAGATTCGCATGCTTTGGTCACCTTTCAGCTATCATAACTCGCACGGTTAGTCCAATAATTTCTTTGACGGTTCCCGCATCTCGAAAGATCTCCTCAATTCCAGCGTTTTCCTTTGCAGGGCGTGAAACGCCTTCTTGGGATTCCAGTTCTCGTCAAGGAACCCGTAGCGGTAAAGGCCTTTGCCCTGGTTGTACCACCGCCAATGGATGGGCGCGCGGCCATCAAGGAGCACCCACGGACAATATCCCACGATCTCGGGCAGTTTCTTCAACTCGTTGTAGGCGTTTTCAAACCATGCTGCGTGACGGACTTCGCTTCCCACCACGTCATCAGGCGCGTCCGACCCTCGGAGAGATAGTGATGCGCAGCCGAACTCGCTGAGCATGAGCGGCTTGTTGAAGGGAGAGAGGAGACGGACGAAACGAGGATAGAGCACGGCTTCCTCGCCTGGTTCGCTGACATAGAGATTCGCCGACAGCACGTCGAACAGGTTGTAGAACTCGTCCGAATGCATGGGTCGATGATTTTCCTCGATCCGGCTCGAGCCGAGACCGGCGAATTGATCTCCACTGCTGGGGGACCAGGCGGTGCTGGTCGAAACGATATTGCCGGATTCGGCGCAGGTCAGAAGCCGCGTGGGATCGAGTTCCCGAACGAGTTTGGCGGCCTTGAACCAATAGGCGTAATTGTGTTCCTTCGGATTTTTTGGGTCACGGTAGCAGCATTCATTCGATATCGACCACATGATGAGGCTCGCCCGATTCCAGTCGCGGCGGATCGTCTCCTCCAGCATCCCGCACGCCAGCCGCGACACGGGTTCCTCCCTCACCGAGAAAAGCCAATAGGCGGGAACCTCCTCCCACCACAAAAGCCCGGCCCGGTCCATCTCCCTGCCAAAAATGTCGGCATAGGGGTAATGGGCGCAGCGTAGAAAGTTGAGCCCCAGTTTCTTCGCCTGCTCGACAAGCTTCTTGATGTTATCGAGCGTCGCTGTGCGACCCGTGTCCGGAAACTCCGAATGGACGCATACGCCGTAGAGGCGGATCGGCTCGCCATTGAGTATGATCTCTTTGCCTTGAGTGGTAATCTCTCGGAAGCCGATCTCGTCACGAATGGTCTCATGGCGGGTCGAAAGAACGACATCGTACAGTTTGGGATGTTCTGGGTGCCAGAGTTCGATCTCGTTCCGCGGGACGTTGATCTGGGCTGTCGCCACCACGCCCACACCAGCTTGAACGGAAAGGCGTTGACGCAGCTCGGGAATCTCGATGATCAGCTCTTCCTTCGCCGCATTGTCTCGTGAGGACATGAACACGTCGAATCGTAGGTGCGCGCTGTCGGGTGAAAGGATCGTTCTCACTTTGAAGTTTTCTATGAACACCGACGGAACAAATATCAGTTTGACGCCGCTGATGATGCCGCCATCGTTGTTCCAGTCAAAAATCTCTCCAGGAACGCGGTTCGGAGAGAGCAGGTTGTCCACCAACACGAAGAGCTCGTTGCGCTGTTGCAACACCTCCGTGACGCGGACCGCGAAGGGGGAATAGCCCCAATCGTGTTCTCCCATTTTCTGACTGTTGAGGTAGATCTCGGACGCATAGTTGACGCCGTCGAACACGAGGAACGCCTCGTGGTCGGCGGGGATGTCGCCAGGCTTCTCGAATGTCTTGTAGTAGACGGCGTGCCCATCGTACCATTCGAGTGGTGTGAATTGTTTTTTCCAGGTGGCAGGAACGTCAATATCCCACAGGCCTTCAGGATCCCAGCACGGAAAGACGTCGTTTTGCTTGGCGTGCTTCTCCCACCATTTCTGGCGGCGGCACCGCTGCATGGGGTCTGGGCAGAACTTCCACTTTCCGTCAAGGCTGATGCCGGATCGGTTATGGGTGAACATGGAGGTGATGGACTTCATGCGAATCTTGTCTCCTTTCTGTTGTGTCGTGATAAAGGAATCAATCACCTTCGTACGGTTTGTCAACGAGCGTG
>CAYTFM010000123.1:0-24189 GCA_964436735.1 uncultured Victivallales bacterium
GCCCAAGCCACAAGGAGTCCGCCATATACGGATACTGCGTCTCCACGAAACGCAGATTGTAGACGTTGGCCCCGTTCGAAGCGGTGTACGGCTTCTCGTTCGGACCGACGACCGTGATCCTGACGCCATAGGAGTACGAGCTCTTGGAGTAGGTGGGATTCTTGAAACTGGGGCAGAAAAAAGGTGAGTTCTCGGGAAGATCGGCATTGTACACGACATTACCGGTATCGTAGGTGATATTCGTCATGTAGCTCGACGGTAGGTAGTTGTTGACACAAAGATTGGTCGGCCAATGCCGCGCGTTCCTCGTGTAACCGATGCCGGGGGCTTTCAGCGCAGAGTCGGTGTCAAGCAGCCAATTGTCATAATCACCGGCGTAGGAGAGCGTGGCCAGGCCGCACTGCTTCTGGTTGTTGAGACAGAGGATGCGGCGCGCGGTCTCCCGCGCCTGCTTGAGCGCGGGCAGCAGCAGCGCCGCGAGGATCGCGATGATGGCGATCACCACTAATAATTCTATGAGGGTGAAGGCGGTCACCTTCACACTCGTAGAATTATTAATCGTCCGGCAGAAAATCTGGCGCCGCATCCGACTCAAGCGATGCGTGTGCGGAGTAGAGTTTTGCGTGCGCATCATATTATTCCTCCCAGATTTTCATTTGTCTTTATTTAGATAATCGAGACGCGTTCAACGCCTCCTCAGGGGCGAGCGCATGGTCGTACAGCTTGATGGCATGAACAAGACCGCTGAAATATCCACCTGTCCAATCGTCATGACTCACCTTGAGCGTGTCCGCGGATCCAAAGCTCCCGGTACCCGTTTCCTCCGTCTCGCCCACCTTGACGCCGTTCATATACAGGAAAAGTTTTTTCGCATTGACGTCGCGTATGGCGACGAGATGCGTCGTAACAAACTTCGGAAGCGACTGGGACGAGATGATGGTCGAAAGGCCACCCGCCACGTCTTCGACGGTGAACCTTACTTTCCCTGAAGGCTCGACGCCGATGGCCCAGCCCGGATTCTTCGGATAGACTTCCCGGATGGTGTTCCGCGTTCCGATGATCTTGCTCCACGTGAGGTTGAACGGAGTGACGCGCACTTCGATGGTGAACGTTTTTCCGCTGAGATTACAGACGGTGTCGACACGCTCTATGGCGTTTTTATTGAAGAGAAATCCTTTTACGCCATCCAACGAGACCGCCTGGATGGGACGCTCACGCAGCTTCCACTCCTGGGCGTCGAGTGCGGAGGCGGAGGACTCCACGGTTTCCGGCGTGATCCAAAGGAGTGTCCCGCCTGCGGCTTTCGGGAATTTCGCCGTCACGGTGAGCGGTTCGCCGATGAGGGAGAATTTCGCGCAGAACGCGCTGTAGGCTTCAAGGGTGTTGACAACGGTTTTCAAGCGGGGGATAACGGACACGACGAGCGGAGTTTTGTTGGCTGCGAGCTTCTCATAGACCGATTTGGCGCGGAGAACTTCCTCGGCGTCACTCTTGTCGAACAGTCCGTTGTTCCGGTACTTCGCAATCAAACTCGGAGTCGTCCGCTCCCACACGGCGACGGCGCCCGCGGCGTCAGGATTCTCGAACAACTCGTTGATGAGCGCCGCGCGCGTCGCCGCCTCGTCGTCCATGTAGCCGACGATATCCCATCCGAAGATCCCGCCGAGCGTTTGCCCAAGGACATCGCCAGTGCCAGTGTAGATGAGGTCGGTTTTCCCCTTGAGGAATTTGAGTTCGGCGAGGTTCTCCTTGTTCTCTGTGTAGGTGGCCTCATTTTGGAGCTTGCGTTCATCGACCATATCCCATGAGAGAGCCATCTTGGGGAAGTTCACATAGTAGCCCCACATCTCGCCGTGGTCGCTTGGCCAGATGCCGTTGTTCCACCAGACGTAATTTTTAAAACCGTTCTTCGAAAGCCGCGCGAGATGCTCCCTCGTGAAACCGCAGAAGTGGAAACGCATCCGAGAACTTTCAGGAAAATCGAAGAAACTTTTGAAGTAGCCGTCGTAGCCGTTGAAATGTGTGACGCTCTCCTTTTCATGCCCCGGCCTAAAGGAATAGAGCGTGGGGCAGGCGAGGTGCATCATGCGATGGTCAGGATCAAACCGGTCGGCGATCTTCACCGCCTCGCTCATCAGGAACGCCTGCGCCTCGCCAAGCGACGTGAACTTCTCTTTGCACTGCGGGCAGTCCGCGAACGCCTTGAACTGCGCTTCGGTCATGTCATCGAAGTCCAACTGGATGCCGTCGACGCCCGCCTCAAGCCACATCGTGATGAACCGCTGAAAATATTGGAAATGCTTTACGGGACAGAACACCGTGTCGGTCTCGCCCTGCTCCTTCAGGAACTTCTCAAGGCAGGAGGCGTACATGCTCCAAAGGGGGATGTGACGGATTCCGTAGGCATGAACGAATGCGGCCCCCTTCGCGATCTCCTCCTTCGTCTTGACATGGCCGTCCCACTCAAACGCATCGAAGAAGTCGAGATTCACCCGTCCCCACCGCACGAGGAAGGCGAGAGTCTCTGGCGATCTTTTATCAAGTCCCACCGTCATCCGGTACGCGGCGTCAGGCCAATCGGTGATCTCGCACGCCGGAATGATTACGGAGGCCTCACGTTTCTTCAGGAGTTGCTTGAGCGTCTGCGCCCCCCAGAAGACGCCGAACTTGTCCCTGCCGGCAAGCAGGACAAACTTTCGTCCGCCATCCGTCACCGTCTTGAGCGCGAAGCCGTCGGCGTGGTCGGGAATCTCCACGCCATATTTCTTGAATGCCTCAGACGCCGTGCCGAGGATGATGACGAACGGTTTCTCGGCCGACTCGGAATCGGGAATGACATCGAGCTTCAGATTGCCAGCGGAAAGGAAGGCGATCTGCTCGGCGATCTCCGCGGCGGCGGTCTTCTCGGTGACGGACGGCTCTCCCGCGAGAGCGATCGCGCAGGCGGCGCCAGGAGCGAGCTCGATCATTCCGCCGGGAAGCGTGACGCTCTTGGGGCGGGGTATGAGCATGCCGTCGGGCAGCGGGATTTTGATGACGCCGGACGTCGGCAATGGCTGGATGTCAGGACGGGGGTCAACGACAGAGGCGGCATGCGCGGCTCCCGCGAGAATAACGGCACACATCATCGGCATTCGCGCGAACAACCGCATACCACCTCCTCATAGACTTACCGAGATCCGTTTATAATCTCTGGAGCGAGTGGGATATGCCGCCCCGGCTCCTTCGGTTTGCCCTGCGCCTTTGCGGTTATGCGCTCGATCAATAGTTCCGCCGCCTTCTCGCCGATGGCCCGGACTGGTTGACGTACGATTATCGAACGGAATGTGTCGAGCCAGGGAGAGCCCGGCGCGTCGAACGAGCAGATCTTCGCTTTCGCCAATGCGCAATCGGGATGCGCCTGCAGCACCTCCAACAACTTTTCGGTGATGGGGTGGTTGGCGCAGAACACGCCATCGATCCGCTCGTCTCTCGCCACCAGTCGACGCGCCGTTTCAAGTCCCTCCACCTTGGTGAAGGAGTGCTCGAAGATAAGTGACCGGTCAAGCTCGAGGCCCGCCTCCCACAAGGCCTTCTGGCATCCCGAGAGGCGCTCCCGCGCCGTCCAGGCGGTGAACGGTCCGCACAGGTAGGCGATCCGCCTGCATCCGGCGTCGACCAATGCCTTCGCCCCCTCGTAGGCACCTTTGAAGTTGTCGGTCGTCACGCAGTCGGCATCCACTCCCGGCACCACGTTGTCGACGAACACAAACGGCACCTCCGTCTGCTCCAAAAACTGGTAGGCGCGCTGCTGGATCGAGCTGTTGAGCGGATAGATGATGAGCCCTTGGACTCCTTTTTGAAGAAGACTCATGACCTGCGGCAGATTCGACCCCCAGCCGTCCTCGCAGTTTGTGAGCAGAAGGTGGTAGCCCGCGTCATGGATCCGACTCTCCACCCCGCGGATGATGGGCGTCGCTATCTGCTCGTCAAACCCCGCCGTGATGAGGCCTATCTCTTTTAGCCCTTCGACCGACTGCGAGACTGATGTGGCGGTGGGAATGCGGACGACCGTGCCACGCCCCTGCTCACGGGCGATCAATCCGTCGCGCTCAAGCTCGGACAATGCCTCGCGGACGGTGTGACGACTGACCGCGTAGTCGGCTGTCAACTGCCGCTCCGAGGGAAGAAGCGAGCCCGTCGGCAACTCCCCCGCAAGAATCTGCCGACGGAGAATCTCCTGCAGTTGACGATACTTGACCCCGTCCTCGCCTATGTTTCGATGCGCCATGCGACACCAAGAAAGCTACCATGGTTTGGTGGTACGTACCTTTATTCTACCACATCTTTCCTGCCCCGTCAAGATTCAGTCGCAGAAAAAAGATTCGCCAGTAGTGGGCCGCCACTGATCACTGACTTACTGACAATCCCCCCTTGACACGGCGCATTATCTTGCTATAATAGCAATATGAAGAAACTACCGGCGCAACCTGTCCAAGGACTGATCGACGGCCTCGCCGTGCTGCAGGAACTTTCCTCGCGCCGCGGCGAGACCTCCTGCACCGATTTGTCCCGCTGCCTTGACATGGAGTTGACGAGGGTCAACCGGATTCTGAAGACGCTCGATTACCTGGGGCTGGCGCGTCGCACCAAGAACCGCCGCTACTGTCCTGGTCCGGGTATGCATGTGCTGGCGATCCAGAGCCTTCTCGGATCCGGGCTACTTTCACTCTCGCTTCCCGAACTCAGGTCGCTGCGCCGATTCGGGCACACGGTCGCCTTGGGCGTGCTGTGGCGTGACACGGTGTCGTACCTCTATCATCACAACAAGGGGATGAGCGACGACGAGGCGCTCGGACGTCTGTCCCTTTTTCCGGCCACGCGTTCAAGCGTCGGCATGGCCCTCCTGGCCGATAAACCGTGGGAGGAAGTCGCGCAACTGTATGATGGCGCCACCGAGATACCCGGTTTCCCCAAAGGGCTCACCTCACTTGAGAAGACGCTTGCGGAGACCAGGGAACGCGGCTGGGGGAGCGTCACCGGAGAGGACGGGATTGTGAGCCTTGCGGTAACCATTGGCTCCCCCGCCTTCGCCGCCATCGCCTTGTCGGGAAAAATTGCTCCTGATGATATCGCTCGTCATGTCGCCGAACTCCGCAGCGTGGCGGAGCGGATCGAAGCGGGACTGGAGAGATGAAATCCGAAAATCAAAGCACGAAATCCGAAGCAGTGGGAAAAGCTATTGAGGTTTTTTTTTATTTCATTCGAACTTTTGATTTAGAATTTACTTCGATTTTCGATATTCGGATTTCGGATTTTTCAACCAAGGAGATATAGACGATGAAAACAATCCAGCATGATGTTGACTTCTGCGTCGTGGGCGGGGGACTCGCCGGGATGTGCGCAGCCGTGGCGGCGGCCCGGCAGGGCGCCCGCGTCGCCCTGATGCACGACCGTCCGGTGCTTGGCGGCAACGCCTCGTCGGAAATCCGCATGTGGGTCTGCGGGGCGCATGGGGCGAACATGCGCGCCACGGGCATCATCCATGAGATTGAGATGGAGAACCTACACCGCAATCCGACCCAGAACTATTCCATTTGGGACAGCATCCTGTACGAGATCGCCCGCTTCCAGCCGAATCTGACGCTGCTCCTCAACTGCTCCTGCGTCAGCGCCGAGATGGACGGTTCACTCATCCGTTCCGTGCGTGGCTGGCAACTCACCAGCGAGACGTGGCACGAGGTGCGCGCCCGTCAGTTCGCCGACTGCTCGGGCGACAGCATTCTGGCGCCGCTGTCCGGGGCCGAGTTCCGCATCGGCCGCGAGGCGTCATCGGAGTTCAACGAGGACATCGAGCCGCCGCAGGCCGACAAGAAAACCATGGGGATGAGCTGCCTGCTGCAGGCCCGCGAAAGCACCCGGCCGCAGCCGTACATCCCACCGAAGTGGGCGCACGTGTTCGCCAGCGACGCCGATCTGCCGCACCGCGGCCACGGTGTCAAAGGCAACAATTTCTGGTGGCTCGAACTGGGCGGAGAGTTCGACTCGATCCACGACACCGAGACACTCCGCGACGAGTTGCTGAAGATCGCGTTCGGCATCTGGGACCACATCAAGAACCGGGGCGACCACGGAGCGGACAACTGGGGCCTTGACTGGGTCGGCTTCCTCCCGGGCAAGCGCGAAAGCCGCCGCTACGTCGGCGACCATATTCTGACACAGAACGACGTCCGGGCCGAGGGACGCTTCGACGACCTGGTGGCGTACGCCGGCTGGTCGATGGACGACCACCATCCGGCGGGCATCAGGTATCCGGGCGAGCCGACGATCTTCCATCCGGCCCCCTCCCCCTTCGGTCTACCCTACCGCAGCCTCTACTCACGCAACATCGGCAATCTGCTCTTCGCCGGCCGCAACATCAGCGCCACGCACGCCGCCATGAGTTCGACCCGCGTCATGGCGACCTGCGCGATCCTCGGCCAGGCCGCCGGCACCGGCGCCGCCCTCGCCATCAAACATGGCACCTCGCCGAGAGGCGTCTACGAGAGTCATCTGAAAGAGCTGAAACAGACGCTGATGGACAACGACTGCTATCTTCCCTGGAATGCCCGAGAGGTGCCAGAGCTGTCGCGGGCCGCGCGGTTGACCGCATCGGCGGGAGACCCCGAGCCGCTGCGCAACGGCGTGGATCGTCCGGTCGGAACGCAGGACAATTCCTGGAGCGGCACTCCCGGCTCATGGGTTGAATACCGCTTCGACCGTTCTCGGGATGTCGGCGAAGCCCGCATCGTCTTCGAGAGCAACATCAACACCAATTGGCTCAGCACGCGCTGCGACTATCCGTTGGACGCGCGGCCAGTTGCGGTTCCCGAGGGAATCACCCGCTCGTTCAGCCTGGAGACGCTCGAACCCGACGGCTCCTGGCGCGTGGCGGCGAGAGTCGACGACAACCACCAACGCCTTGTCCGCGTGCCTCTCGTGCGAAAGACAGCCGCCGTCCGCCTCGTGCCCGAGCGGACCTGGGGAGCGGAAAAAGCCAAACTCTACGCGTTCGACGTGCGGTAGGAATTTAAGTCATTGGTCATTAGTCATTAGTCAAATGACCATTGACAAATGACTAATGACCCTGTCTTGACGTGCCGTATTTCGACGGCGGCGCGCCCATCATGCGCTTGAAGGCGCGGCTGAAGGCAAAGACCGAGGAGAAACCGCACTCGACGGCGATCTGACTGACGGTCAACCGACTCTCCGCGAGCAGCGCCACGGAATGGTTGATCCGCACCTGCTTCACATACTGCCCCATCCCGATCCCCAGCGTCGTGCGCACGATGAAGCGCAGGTGACTGGTCGACACGCCAACATGCTCCGCAATCGCCGCGTTGGCGAGATCACCCCGCAAGTTATTGTAGATAAGGTTGTTCATTTTGTCGATGATGAGGACGTTTTTCGGAGCGGCAACCTCGACGGAGGCGGCGGCCTCACCTGTCCGCGGCGGGATATCCTCGAGCATCTCCTCAAGCAGAAGCGAGAGGCACGCCGGCACCTTCCGGTAATCCGCCGGCTGGGCTTCGAAGGGGGACGCCCGGGGGTACGAGGCGAGCAGTTTGCGCAAGGTCTCGTTCGACTCAGGCGAAATCGGAACCGCATTGTCTCGGAGAGCGACAATGCACTCCGGCGTGTCGAACTCGAAGGTGATGAACAGCCAGAACATCTCCACATTGACGTTCAGGTAGTGATGGAGCTGATGCGGAAACACAAGAAGCGCATGCCCTTCTTTGAGGTGGATGATCCGCCCGTTCAGGCAGACGTCCCCCGCCTTCCGCAAGGCGTTGATGAGCACGAAGCGATGGTGCTGACTGTCGATGTGCGCCCGGTCGCCAAGATATTCCCGCGTGAACATCAGGATGTTCTTCGGACGTCCCAACGGGGCGGCGTCCAACCCCATGAAATAATCGGCGGGATTGACGACCTGCCGCGCGAGGGTCTCAACATCGATGACGGCGTTTTGTTCCATTCGAGAAAATCATAATTGTTAAATGAATAATCATTTATAACATAGACGACCTATTGCGCTATACAATTGTGACGAATACAATCAGAGCAAGGTGGTGCAAGTGCGCAATATCGTCAGCATCCATTCCAGAGACACACAGCGTCCGCATAGCGGGCGAACGGACCACCTTGCATTAGTAAAGAACGGACTGGAAAACTCATGAGACCAACCAATACCGAAAACAATTTTGTCGCCAAAATTGTTTTCTCTTTTATTTCCGTCATCGCACCCGCGACAATTTTTATCATACCCATAGGCATAGAACATTTTAGGAAATAAAACTAAGGAGAGATCGATGGGGAAGCTCAAGGTAGGCGTCTGTGGATTCGGCGGGCTCGGACATGTGCACGCCAACAGCCTCGCGCAGATGGAGGATGTGGAGATCGCGGCTGTCTGCGACATCCATGAGGAACGACTCAAACCGGCCAAAGTCGAGATCAACATCGCGACCGACCAGGCCGCGTTCGACGTGCGGAACAGCCGCACCTACACCAACGTCGACCAGATGCTCAAGAAGGAGTCCCTCGACGCGCTCTTCACCGCCCTGCCAACGGATCTGCACGCCCCCTACGCGATCAAGGCGATGCGCGCCGGATGCCATGTCTTCAGCGAGAAGCCGATGGCGCTGACGGCCCGGGAATGCGACAAGATGATCGCCACCTCCGAAAAATACGACCGCAAACTCATGATCGGCCAGTGCCTCCGCTTCTGGCCCGAGTATGACTACCTCCTCGAGTGTGTCAAGAAGAAGACCTTTGGCCCTCTGCGATCCCTCATGATGACCCGCATCGGCAACTACGCCGGATGGTCCGCCGACGACTGGATGAACAAAGGGGCGCGCTCGGGCGGCGCGCTTCTCGACCTGCACCTCCACGACGTTGACTGGGCCTATCACGCCCTCGGCATGCCTGACACGCTGTGCGCCAGCGGACTGGTCGGCAAGACCGGCGACATCGACGACGTCTCCGCCATCTGGCGCTACGGCGACTGCATGGTGACCATCCGGGGAAGCTGGATGTACCAGGGCTTCACGATGAGCTTCCAGGCCATCTTCGAGGACGCCGCGCTCGATTACGGCATACACCCCGAGCCGGCCTTGAACATCCGCCGGCCCGGTTCCGCCGAACGGGAAAAGGTCGAGGTGAAAGGCGGCTCAGCCTATTTCCTCGAAGGTCGCCATTTCCTCGACTGTGTCAAGAAGAACAAGAAAATCGACATCTGCGCGCCGGAGAGCACGCGGCAGAGTGTCGCGCTGGTCGAACTGGAGCGGAAGGCCATCAAGACCAGCAAGTGGGTGAAGGGGAAGTAAAGGTGAAATTTAAGATTTAGGAAGTAAGATTTAGGAGGTATGAAGTAAGAGGCTTGCGGAGTGAAGATTACGGGAAGATCCCCACGAGCTTGCCTCGTGGGTGAATGAAAACGGAAGCTACCAACAGCATACAAAACCTCTTCCCCGCCGCGGTTCGGCCGCCGCGGGGCAGAAACGCGGGAGAATGAGTCAATGGAAATCGGTGTGATCAACAGTTTGAAGGCCGGCGGCAAGTGTTTCGAGCACGTGAGCCAGTTCGGCTTGAACGTCTGCCAACTGGTGAGCTGGGACATGTCGTTGGCGACGAAGGAGATCGCCGAGACCGTCAAGGCGGAGTCGGCCAAAGCGAAGGTGCGCGTCTGCGCCATGTGGGGCGGCGTCCCCGGGCCGGCGAAATGGAACTTCATCGAGGGGCCCACCACCCTCGGACTCGTCCCGCCCGAGTTCAGGAAGGAGCGCGTCGCCGCGCTGAAGAAATGGGCCGACTTCGCCACCTGGATCGGCGCCCCGGCGGTCATCACGCACTGCGGCTTCATACCGGAGAATCCGAGCGACCCGAACTTCCCCGGCGTGCTTGACGCCATCAAGGAGGTCGCCGAGTACTGCAAGTCGAAGGGAATCGGCTTCTGGTTCGAGACAGGACAGGAGACGCCGGTCACCATCCTGCGCGTGATCGAGCGCGTGGGCACGGGCAACCTCGGCGTCAACCTCGACCCGGCGAACCTCATCCTCTACGGGAAGGGAAACCCGATCGACTCCCTCGACGTCTTCGGCCAGTATGTCAAGAACATCCATGTCAAAGATGGGTTCTATCCGACCAACGGCGACAACCTCGGCAGAGAGGTCAAAGTCGGCGACGGCAAGGTCCGCTTCCCCGAGTTCATGAAACGCCTCAAGGAGATCGGCTTCAAGGGCGAGCTGATCATCGAGCGCGAGATCAGCGGCGACCAGCAGACCAAGGACATCCAGGAGACCGTCGACAACCTCCGTAAGTGGCTGAAATAGCATCCCGCTTTTCGCGTAACCGGCCTCGCCGGAACATATAACATTTCGACAGGATAACAGGATGGACAGGATGGTAAGACTCAATCTTGTTGAACCTGTTAATCCTGTCAAATGACAATTCCCACGCATTTAAGTATCCCCCCTGCCTTTACGTCATTGGAGTAATGCCCCCCTGCATACTTGGCTGCAGGGGAATGGAGTTTGGACAACCTCTGAAATCGAGTTTTTGGACGTGTCCGCATTGTCGGCCGGCCGCTGCGCGCCGTCCAACAACGCGGCTTCAACCGATGCGTCCTCAGGCACACGACTGATCCGCGGAGCGATGGCCTAATAACAGTTGACATCCGCCTGTGAGAGGCTATACTATGGATAGCCATGGAGGGGTTCAATGATAACTAAAGTACAGAAATGGGGCAACAGCCAAGGACTTCGAATCGCTCGGAATCTGCTCGCAGACGCCCATCTCGCCGTCGGCGATGAGGTGGATCTCGTAATTCATGATGGTGCTATATTGATTCGACCGATCGGACGTGTGCGCGGCAAATACAGCCTTGAGAAACTTGTCGCCCGCATCCCCAAAGACTATCGCGCCGAGGAAGTTGGTTTTGGTCGCCCAACGGGTAAAGAGGTTTGGTAAATGCCTGCTTATATACCTCAAAAAGGCGATTTTATTGCTTTAGGTTTTGACCCTCAGTCTGGACATGAGCAAAAAGGCAGACGTCCTGCCCTTGTTGTCAGCAATGACCTCTTCAACCTCCGTACCGGCCTTGTCATTGCTTGCCCAATCACAAATACCAATCGTAAATATCCTTTCCATGTCGCAATACCTTCTGGAATCATAGTAACCGGTTTTGTTATGGTTGAACAAGTCAAATCGGTTGATTATCACAGCAGAAGGGCAAAGCGCATCGATCAAGCTCCTATTGCTCTTCTTGAAGAAGTATTAGCTATCCTTGATGCCTGCATCTACTAAATAGGCCAACATAAGGGTGCTACCGTTGGCGGTGCGCCACGGTAGACTTGGGCGTTCTAAAAATATGAGACTACTCGAACACGCGCACCACGCGAACGGAAAGGGAGGACATGAAGATCAATCATGGTGGTAAGTTGGTGATGATAGGCGACTCGATCACGGACTGCGGACGCGTCCAGCCGGTGGCCGAGGGATTGTTCGACCCGCTGGGACGAGGCTATGTGAACCTCGTCGCCGCCATGATGGGAGCGGTCTATCCCGACCGCCGCATCCGCATCGTGAACGTGGGAAGCAGCGGCAACACCGTCAGGAACCTCAAGGAGCGCTGGCAGAAGGACGTCCTCGGCCTCAAGCCCGACTGGGTCTCCGTGATGATCGGCATCAACGATGTCTGGCGCCAGTTCGACCTGCCCTTGATGACCGAGACGCATGTCCCGCTCGACGAGTACGAGGAGACGCTCGACAAACTGGTGGGGACAACGCTCCGCTCCGTGAAGGGCATGGCGCTGCTGACCCCCTACTACATCGAGCCAAACCAATTGGACGACATGCAGGCGGGGATGGACCAGTACGGCGCGGCCATCAAAAAAATCGCCAAGAAGCGCAAGACGCTCCTGGTCGACACGCAGGCGGCGTTCGACGCCGTCCTCGCCCACTGCCACCCGAACGCCCTCGCCTGGGACCGTGTGCACCCGAATCAGACCGGTCACGCCGTCATCGCGCGGGCCTTCCTGAAGACCCTCGACTTCGAGTGGGAGCGGTGAAAACAATCCTTGAATGCGTCCCCTGCTTCATCCACCACGCGGTGGAGATCGCCGAGCTCGTGACAAAGGATGCCGCCGTTCAGGAGCGGGTGGTGCGCGAGGCACTCAAGATGGCCATGTCGATGCGCCTCGACGTCCCGCCGCCCGCCCTGGCGCGGCAGTTGCACGCCATCGCCCGGGAGGTCACGGGCGTCGACGACCCCTACTACGAGGCGAAGCAGTGGTCGACGCGCTTCGCCTTGGATATCCTGCCGCAGGTCCGCCGGAAAGTCGAAACCGCCCCCGACCCCTTCGAGGCGGCCGTCAAAATGGCGATCGCCGGAAACCTGATCGACTTCGGCGCCACGCGGAAGTTCAGTCTTGACGGCGTGGAAGAGAGACTCGACCACGCCTTCGCCGCGCACCTCGCCCCTCCCGCCGTCGCCGGCTTGCGGAAGGCGATGAACGAGGCGCGGCGTATCCTCTATCTATTGGACAACTGCGGGGAGATCGTCTTCGACCGGCTCCTGATCGAATTCCATCGCGACAAAATCACCGCCGCCGTCCGCGGCGGGCCGATCCTGAACGACGCCACCCTGACGGACGCCCACGAGTCCGGCATCACGGATCTCGTGCCGGTGGTCAGCACCGGCGACAGGACACCGGGAATCCTTTTCGAGACATGCTCCGAGGAGTTTCTGAAGTTGTATGGCGCGTGCGATCTCGTCATCTCGAAAGGACAAGGGAACTACGAGACGCTTGACGAACAGACGGGAAAGCCCATCTTCTTCCTGCTGAAAGTGAAGTGCCCCGTCGTGGCCCGCGCGCTCGACGTGGAGCTGGGAACCCCGCTGATCATCGACAATCGGAAGGCCGAGGCTTTTCGGAGTCAGTAGTCAGTAGTCAGTAGTCAGTAGTCATTGGTCAGTAGTCATTGGCGAATTGAGCAAGGTGCGTTTGACCATTGACCATTGACCATTGACCATTGACCAGAGCGTCACTTGTTCCGTGGCGGATGGTTTTGGCGAGGAGGAGGACGTGGGCGCTGGGTCTGGGTCTCTTTGATCTCGGCACTGTCGTCCAGCTTCGCAATCGCCTCGTCGACCTTGTCGTCATCCTCTCCGTGGTGATTGTTGGACTTTCCTTGCACACCGCTGATTTTGTACTTGTCGGGATAGACGACGCGCACCTCGCTCTTGGCGCAGCAGATGCATTTGCCGGAATCCTCGATCAGGACGGTCACCTTCTGGGTGAGCAAGTTGCGGTCGATGATCTTTCCCATCCCCTCGGAGCACTCGCAGAGGGCGGCGCGGCGCGGCATGTCCTTGTCGAGCTCGAGATATCCTTGATGCTCGTACTTGAGGCAGCATTTGAGGCGGCCGCAGAGGCCGGAGATGTTGTTCGGGTTGAGCGAGAGGTCCTGCTCCTTGGCCATCTTGACGTTGATGGACTCGAACTCCTTGAGGAAGCGGCGGCAGCAGAGCACCTGCCCACAGATGCCGATGCCGCCGATCAGCGCGGTCTCGTCCCTCACTCCGATCTGGCGCAGGTCGATCCGCGTGTTGAGGATCTCCGAGAGGTCTTTGACGAGCTGCCGGAAATCGACGCGGCCCTCGGCGGTGAACTGAAAGGAAATAAGCTTCCGGTCGAAGCTGTAGTGGGAGTTGAGCAACTTCATCGGCAGGTTGAGCCGCTCGATCTGCGACTCGGCGGTGCGGAAGGCGGACTTGGCCCGCATGAGATTCTCGTTGGCCTTGCTTTGATCGAGCATCGTGGCTTTGCGCTCGATCCTCGGAACATCAACGTTCTTGGCGGCTTCCGCGGGAACCGGACCACGCACGCTGTGAATCTGCCCATAGTCGAGACAGCGGTCACGGCGGATCACGCAGAAGTCGTTCTTGTTAAGACTCAGCGACTCGTCGCCGACCGCATCGTATCTCGCCCCGGTGTCAAGCAGAATATCGTACAACAGCTCCATTGTTCACTATCCGTCCAAGGTTCGCGCAGGTGATTCGTTTAGAGAAGCTGGCAATATATATCCTCGCCACACCGAAACCAAACAGCAATGCGGAGTTTGCCCGCACCCCAACGGCTGCCCCGCCATGAGGTGTGTGCCGTCCGGACGTCGGGCGATCGGACCGCCTTGCATCGGGAGCGGATGGGTTCTCGTCGTAATTACGCACCTCGTAATTCGGATCTTGAATTCCCTTGACATAACGGACCGCCTTGTATTAGCGTGGCGGGTGTCTTATTGTTAACTGTCACTGTTGTCTAAATTTTACGCCGTAAAGCCTGCCAAATGCGAACAAGAAACGTCATTTTATGGAGTGCGGGGATTCTTCTGGGGTTGGCCCTGCTCGTGGCCGCCGGGGCGTCTGTCGTCGCCGCGCTCACCGTGTCGAGAAATCCGTTCGATTTCGTGCCAATGAAGATCGCACCGGAGACGGTTCAGCGCATACAGGAGCGGCTGAGCGGCGAGTTGGCCACGGCACTTTACGGCGAGAAGCTTGAGCCGGCCCGCCGTTTCGAACTGACCGTGGATGAGACGAATGGCATACTCGACTCAGCCATCGCATCGGCGAAGGCGTGGGGGATGCTGAACAACCCCGGCGGAAAGCCGATGGAGTTCGACGCGCTTTTCGCCGATGGCGTCCTGAGAGTGCGCGTCACGAAACGCACCCCCTTCTGGACCCCCTTCGGCTCCTGCGTGAACGTGACCGTCTTCTTCGCTCCGCAGATTAAAGACGAGCAGGTGACGCTCGGTCTGCGCTCGATCATCGTGGGCAAGATACCACTTCCCCAGTTCGTCATTTCCAAACAGAACGCGACCCAGTCCCACGTCATTATGGCGACCCCCCAGACGGCCATGCTCATGGCGGTCGTGAAGGAACTCACGCTCGAGAAGGACAAGGTCATCATCGTCTACAGCCCCGACAAGCTCAAAGAGGCCGTCGCCGGCAGCATGCTGAACATGGCCGGCCCCGCCATGCTGAACTCGCCCTAGCTTGTCTCGCGAGTGAGCATGGAAAAGCACTCCCCGTCCTTTTGTTGACACGAACCTTGCCTTCACGCGGTCGTCGGGCTATATAAAAACAATGTCAGCAGTCGAAGAGGTCCCCATATGGCGACAGACATCAATGTGATGGGCGGGGAACCCGCCACCGGTTCGGGGCGCCGCCATCATTTCACCCTCATCGAGCTTTTAGTGGTGATCGCCATCATCGCAATCCTCGCCGCCTTGCTCCTGCCCGCGCTCGGCGCGGCGAAGTCGACCGCCAAGACGACCAAGTGCGTGGCGTCCCTGAAGCACCTCGGCCACGCCGACTCCATGTATGTCGACGACTTCAACGGGTTTTTCACGGCGACAAAATACAATTACGATCCGATGGGGCGCTATCACTGGTTCAACTTCCTCTACATCTACGCGGGAGGCGCGCATCTCTCCTATTTCAACAGCGGCAGCCAAATACCCAAAACAAGCGTGGTCTGGGGCTGCCCCGACTGGAACAACCTGCAGACTGACTTCGTCGACACGACGTCGCGCCCCGGCTACGGCATGTGCTTCTACCCCTATTCGACCACGGACGCGGGCGATGGAAGTTATGACATCCGCAGCTTCTCCTCCGGTGGAGCGGCCGGCTTCGGCATGGAACCAGGCGTGGACGACTTCAGCAAACTCAAACTGTCCAGGGTGACGCTCCCCAGCCAGCGCGGCTACATCGGTGAATCCCCCGACTGGCACATCGGCCCGCGCACGGACGGCCTCGACTATTTCGGGTTCTATAGCTGGAGCCCGGCAAGCGTCTTCAGGCACGCCAAGTCGAAAACGAACGTCTGGTTCTTCGACGGCCATGCGACCACCGTCAACTACAGGAGCGCATGGTACCCCTTCGGCGACCCGAGCCGCTTCGCCCAGTAGCCTGCGCGCGGCCCACCTTTTATAATTTTTCGGGAAAAAACGCTTCACGGGCTAAAACAATTTCCGTCAGCGCCGAAGTTAGTATATAGAATATAAGAAACGAACAGTCATTCGAGGACGCTTATGTATGCCTCAGGCATAGGCGGATCATCTGTTTTCAACTACATCGCCCCGATGGGGCAGATGTCGCCCCGCCCTGGACGCAGAGAAGACCGGCAAGCGCCCCCCCCGGACAGCGACGCCAGCCAGCGGCCAGCCGCTCCCGGCAGCGACGCCGCCGTCAAACTCCAGCTCTCTCCCGACGCGCAAAAACTCATGGGCGTCGTCAACGGCCAAAACTTCTACATCACGACGAAGGAGAAGGAAGAGTCGGACAAGGCTGACGCCACCTACCAGCGGAATGGCAAAACGTCCAAGAACTCCAAATCATCCTCCCCAAAAGGAACCTCCGACGGCGAGAAGGAGATGATCCGGGAGCTTCAGAAACGCGACACCGAGGTCAAGGCGCATGAGGCGGCCCATCTGGCGGCGGCGGGAGGACTGGCGAAAGGCGGCCCCAAATTCGATTATCAGACCGGTCCGGACGGCAAACAATACGCGGTCGGCGGACATGTGGAAATCGACACCAGCCCCATAGCGGGGGATCCTGAGGCGACGTTGGCGAAGGCCCAGAAGCTGCGTCAAGCCGCCCTCGGCGTCAGCGACCCCTCCTCGGCGGACATGGGCGTGGCGATGGCGGCCACCGAAATGGCGATGAAAGCCCAGTCGGATGTGGGCCGCAAGAACAGTCTCGACTCGCATCAGGCGACACGAGCTTCGGATCCGACCTCCTTCGGCGCCGGCGGCATGGCCGCCCACGTTGAAAATGTCTACAGCACCCTGCGCGTCGTCGCCAAAGGCTCCTTCATCAGAGTCACCGCATAACTCCTCTGGCCAGCAAAACGAAGGGTTCGGGGTTCAGAATTCCACCACCGTCAACACCTGAGTTGCGGACGAAGCCCGCCTAACTCGTCTTACTCCTGATCGTGAGAAATGCCGTTGTTGAAAAGGGAGGCTTGAAGTGGAACGACCAAAATGCGCGCTGGTGACCGGCGGCAGCCGTGGCATCGGCGCGGGGATTGCGAGAACTCTGGCGAAGGCCGGATACGACGTGGCTATCACGTATTCGAAAGCGGCCGGGGAAGGCGAAACGGGACGGGACGAGATCATACGGACGTTCGGACGGCGCTGTGTTCTGATCCAGGCGGCGTGAAAGCCGCGATGAACCGCGCCGGCGGACATTCCGCTCGTTGTCGTCAAAGTGGAAACCAGCGAACCGGGATTGTACGGCCTGGGATGCGCCACCTTCACCCAGCGGTTCCTGACGGTGGCCCATGCCGTCGACACCTACATGAAACCTCTCCTTGTGGGCAAAGACCCCAGCCGCATCGAGAAGATCCGGCAAATGTCCATGAACACCTCGACCCCATGGAGGCTGTCCGCCTGGCAAAGGAATTGGAGCCGTACCGGCTCTTCTTCTACGAGGATTCGCTGGCCCCCGAACAGCTTGAATGGTTCGAGGTCATGCGCAACCAGCCCCATTTCCCCATCGCGATGGGAGAACTGTTCAGCACCCCCCGTGAATGGACTCCCCTCATTCACAAGAAGCTCATTGACTATATCCGCGTGCACACCAGCCAGATCGGGGGCATCACCCCCTCCAGGAAACTGGCGGCGCCCTGCGAGGCTTTTGGCGTGCGGACCGCATGGCATGGGCCGGAAGACGTGTCACCCGTCGGACACACCGCCAACATCCATCTGGATCTGGCCATCTGGAACTTCGGAATCCAGGAATGGTCCGGCTTCAACCAAGCCTGCCTGGACGTCTTCCCGGGCTGTCCGGAATTGCGCAAAGGGTATGTGTACGCCAACGACAAGCCAGGTCTGGGTATCGACATCGACGAGGATTTGGCAAAGCAATTCCCCTGCCGGCCGGACTTGCCCTCATGGACCGATTGCAGGCGTCCGGACGGAACCCTGGCCAGTCTTTGAGATGAAACGACCGTTTCAAGGTTGGCGATGTGCGTGATCTGGTGAAAGAGGCGATCGAAGAGAATGCCCCGGGATGGCGGCTTCACCCTCCGCGCCACAGGTGGAGCGGCAGGGTATGGCAAGACGAAGGAGCAGCACATGAAGCCCATCGAACGCAACCTCCCCCTTATCGACGCATGGCGCGGATTGGGCTCGTAGTAGAGAAAGACAATCCTACCGGTGCTCGGGGAACGGGCTGAGGGCGCGCTCGAGGATGCCCAGCGAAAAGGCGATCGCCACGCCGTAGTTGGTGATGGCCACCCCCTTCTGACGGCAGAGGTTGATCCGCGAAAGCAGCTCACGCCGGTTGAACGTGCAGGAGCCGCAATGGATGATGAGCTTGTATGATGATACGTCCTCCGGGAAGTCGTGCCCCTGGAGATGCTGGAAGTCGAGTTTGCCGCCGACGTACTGCGTCAGCCACCGCGGGATCTTGATCCTCCCGATGTCCTCGCCGATGGGATGGTGCGAGCAGGCCTCGGCGACCAGCACCCGGTCCCCCGGCCGCAGCGAATCGATCATCCTCGCCCCCTCGACGAAGGTCGCCAAGTCGCCCTTCAGGCGGGCGAACAGGATCGAGAACGAGGTCAGCGGCACTCCCGGCGGCGTGTCACCGGCGACCTTGAGGAACGCCTGGGAGTCGGTGACGACCAGCGCGGGAGGACGCTTCAGGCGGTCGAGGGCGTCGCGCAGCTCGCGCTCCTTCACAACCAGGCAGTAGGCGTCGTTGTCGAGGATGTCGCGGATCGTCTGCACCTGCGGCAGGATGAGCCGCCCCTTCGGCGCCTCGAGGTCGATCGGCACCACCAGCACCGCGAGCCCGCCCGGCGGCAGCAGGTCGCCGACGATCGTCCGCTGCCCCAGAAACTCCTCGGGAGCGGACTTGATGATGGCGTCCTTCAGCGCGCCCGCCCCCTCGCCGCGGGAGGCGACCATCTCCACGCAGTGGATCCCTTTCGCCTCGAATTGCGCCATGCGCTCCTTCGACGCGGACGCGAGGTCGCTCTTGTTGAAGACCACAATCAACGGCGTCCCGCGCGTGGCGAACTCGTCACGCAACCCCCGTTCGAAGTCGCCCCACTCGTCCCCCACGGCGACGAGGATGGCAAGGTCGGCGCGCTCGAATATCTTCCGCGTCTTGGTGACGCGCAACTCGCCAAGCGCCCCCTCGTCGTCGATGCCCGCCGTGTCGATGAAAAGCACCGGTCCCAGCGGCAGCAGCTCCATGGGCTTCTCCACCGGATCCGTGGTGGTTCCGGCCACCTCCGAGACGATCGAGACCTGCTGCCGCGTCAAGGCGTTCAACAGGGACGACTTACCAACGTTGCGCCGGCCGAAGATCCCAATCTGCAGGCGCATCCCTTTGGGGGTTTTATCCATATCATTTCCCTGTTTTCGCCCTGATACGCCGCGCCTTGGCGATGATGGCCCTGATGAGGGAGCGGTCGCGCCGCTGTTCGGCGGTGGCGTAGTTCCGCCAGAAATACATCTTGTCGGTGCGCGAGGTGAGGTCCCATGCGGAATAAAGAAGCTGCGCGATATCTTTGACGACCCACCGCCGGGATAAAAGCTTCTGCATAATGACGCGCTGGAGATCGATGATGAAGATCTTGTCGTGCTCGTCGGGCCTGACGAAGATGTGCACAAGATAGAAGTCCTGGTGCGCCATGCCGGCGCCATGCATGATGGCGGCGACCCGCGCGATCCTGGCGATGAGGTTGCGCTTGCGCTCGCGGGCGGCGCGGCGCTGGTGCCGCACTTCGCCGAAGGCGGCGAACAGCTCGGAGGCGCGGACACATTCGGAAATGCCGAGCATGAGCACGCACGTGGCGGAGCCAATTCTGCCGACGGCGATCGGATACATCGTGGGAAGATTCTTCTCATGGAAGGCGAGGATGGCGTCCCACTCATGGAAGGCCCCGTCGGCGTGCTGCGGACGGAGGGAGAGAAGGCGCTTGAGCCGCTCTTTGGCGGAGAGCGGTAGATAGCGTTTGAGGTACGCCTCGACGGGCTCGCCGCCGGGGTTGTCGAGCATCACGCGCTCAGTGCCGCGCTCCACCCGCTGTTTCTTCACCGACTCGCCTTTGCGCTCCCACAGTTTCTTCGCCGATATCAGATTATTGGCATGCAGGAGGTTGGCGAACTCGCTGTTCACCGTCATCCGGCCGTCGTCCCAGCTTTCCACCAGTAGTTTCATGACACGCCACGGTTTTCTTTCAATGCGGAAAGGGGCGCCGGAAACGCCTCCACACGCGGGCTTCACGGCTTCCCGCGTCACTGCGCATGCCGTTATTGTGGGCAGCTTCGAACGCCGACCTTGAAAGCATATACTCTGATGCCCGCGACGACAAGTGACGTTGCGAACAACACGCGGGAAATGGCGGATGGATGCGGCCGGGAGGCGATCCCTCCCCCGCGTCATTGCATTTGCCGCGATGCCGTCATAGTGTACCCCGTCTTGAACCACACCCGTCGCGCAACCTCAAACTACGGCACCTTCCCGTGGACTCTCCAGCGGAACGACCAATCATCGTCGTCGACGGTCTTATCTTCCAGCTGCAGACACGCCTTAAAGGAGGAATTTCCCGGATCTGGGAAAACCTCATTCCCTTGTTGATGCGCAAAATGCCCCGGTGCTCCTTCGTAGTGCTTCAACGCGGCCACGGCGATCCTGTCATACCTGGCGCGCCCGCCCTCGTCATCCCCCACTACTCTTTCGCTTCGAACCGGTTGATGGACCGTGACGCCGATCTGATGAGGAACATCTGCCTTGAGGCGGACGCGCGTCTTTTCCTCAGCACCTATTACTCGCGGGCACCGGGATTCCACACCGTCCAAATGGCGTATGACATGATCCCCGAGGTGTTCCGCTCGAACATGGAGACCGGCATGTGGTACTCTAAACGAAAGGCGTTCGAGACCGCCCACTCGTTTATCGCCATTTCAGCGTCCACCCAAAAAGATTTGATGAAGTTCTACCCGAACGTCACGAAGGACCAAATCTCCATCGCCTATCCCGGGGTGTCCGGACCGTTCCATCCCGCCCTTCCCGAAGAGCTTGCCGCCTTCAAGGCAAAACACCGGCTTGATCGCCCCTATTTCCTCATGGTGGGGGGCAGGAGCACGTACAAGAATGCCCTCCCCGCTCTGCGGGCCTTCGCGGAGTCGCCGCTCTGGCGCCATATGCACATGGTTTTCGCGGGAGGCGGGCCTCCGGACGAACAGGAACAGGCGATCGTCGGCGCGTCTCTCCGCTCGCTCGGACAGGTGGACGACGACGACCTGCGCCGCGCGTTCTCCGGCGCGGAGGCGCTCGTCTATCCATCGCTGTACGAGGGGTTTGGCATGCCGGTCGCCGAGGCGTTGTCCTGTGGGTGCCCCGTCATCACCGGCGACAATTCCTCGCTCCCCGAGGTCGGAGGGGAAGGCTGTTTGTATGTCAAACCTGATTCCATCGACGAACTGCGGCATGCCATGCGGAGCGCGACGGATCCGGCCGTCCGACAGCGACTCGTGGCATTGGGGACGCGCCACGCGGCGCGATTCACCTGGAATGCGATGGCGGAATCGGTGAAAACCCATCTTGAACACGCCTGCTCCGACGCGCGGGCCAACGCGGACCCGGCGGCCGTCCGCCGTTCCCGGGCGCGGGCGATCTGCGTGGGGAGCCCTTCTTCCGGAACGCCGGAAGATCGTTCCGCCGCGCGCGGCAGATATGCCGAGGCGGCGCACATCGATGCGGACTATTATCTCCCGCACCTCCGGCTGGCGCTCATGGCCGAGCAGGCAGGCGATTTCGCTCATGCGAAAACCTCATGCGAGATTGCGGTGCGCGTCGGCAAAAACCAGCGGGAGGCGCTGATCGCCTATCACCGCGTGCTGACCACGCTCGACGAGTCTCCCTCCGCAATTCCCGCTTTGTATGAATACCTCGACCACTATCCATCGGACATGGAATTGATCACCCTCCTTGGCCAAGCGGAGAAGCGCAGGTGCCAAAAGCTTCTGCGCGCCTGCGATATGATCGACGCGGCCCGTGCGGCAGAACCCGCCACGGTCAGCGCGATCGTCGCCACCTACAACGCCGAGGACTTCATCGAGGAATGCCTGGCCAGCCTGGAGAGCCAGACCATCGCCGCCTCGCTTGAAATCATCGTCGTCGACGCGCATTCACCTCAGCGGGAGCGCGCGGTCGTCGAGAAACTCCGCCGCCGGTTCGACAATATCCGCTATATCCGGACGCCGGAACCGACCGGCGTGTGCGGCGCCTGGAACTTGGGGGTCTGCTGCGCCTCCGGACGCTACATCGCCCTGGCGGGAACCCATGATCGACTTTCGGCGGACTCCCTCCAGAAAATGGCGCGCGTCTTGGATGGCGACCCGACGGTGGTTTTGGTGTATGGCGACAGTTACACGACCGACCTTCCGCACCAGACATTCGACGGACACGTTCCACGCGCGCCCAACGACGGTGTCTTGCGCTGGCCTGATTTTTCCTACCTCTCGTTGCTGTTTGATTATTCTGTCGGCCCGCACCCCCTCTGGCGAAAGTCGATCCATGAGGAAATGGGATATTTCGACACCCGCTATCTGGCCGCGGGCGATCAGGACTTCTGGTTGCGCGTCGCCCGAACGCATGGCGTGGCGCATATCACGGAGATCACCGGACTCGTCCATCTCCATGAGGACGCCCTGCCCATGCGGCCGTCTGCCCCGGCCGAACTGTTCGCCATCCACATGAAGCACCTCGACGACTTCCTCTTCCAGACGCGCGGCGAACTGAATGCGGACTCTCTGGAGATTCTTACGCGGCAGTTTGTGGCGGTAACCGTCAATCTGGCGGCATGCGGAGAGCGGGAGAAAGCGATGGAACTCTACGCCACGCATCGATCTCGTTTCACGACCACGGCGGAGGTCTTGCGTCTTGACGGGTTGATGAAGAAGCTGTCGCACGGGCATGCGTGACGGGCGATCCGCCTCGAGGCAGACGCCCTTCTTCTATGAGGTTCCCCGCTATGACCGGCGCGCGTCGGAGAGAAGAGCTTCAAGTTCGCAGACGTGCGCCTCCCATGAATAGGGAGCGGCGGCTCTGAGCGCGGCGTCCGCCACCACAAGGCGGCGGCCGGGACTGAGATCAGAGAACTCGGCGAGACGGGCGGCAATGGCGTCCACCTCCGTCGCCTCGGGAATGACGAAGCCGTTGACCCCGTCCTGGATGAGCTCGGAGGAACCGTTGCGGGCGGTGGTGATGACAGGCAGGGCACAGGCGCACGCCTCGAGGCAAACGTTGGCGAACGGCTCGCCAAGGCTTGGCAGCAGCAGGAGGTCGGCAGCGGCGTAGCAACTACGCATATCCCGCCGGTCGCCGAGAAAATGGACCCTGTCCCAGAGGCCGAGCCGCGAGGCGAGTTTCACATACGGCCCGGTCTTATCGCCTCCGATGACGAAGAGCCTCATCGGACGACCGCTGATTCTCTCCGCCTGATGGACCGCCTGGATGGCGAAGTCGAGCCCTTTGATGCGGAAGTTCCCCGACACGAAAAGTACGAGCAACTGGTCTGCGGCCGCCTCCTCGGCACCGCATGAAAGCATGAGATCGCGGCGCAAGGCGCTCTTCTCATCCGCGTCAGGGGGACGGAACGCCTTCTTGTCGACGCCATTCCTAATGACCCTGATGCGCTCCTCGGGGTAGGAGAAGTTCGTGGCGATGAGCCTCTTCGCCAGATCGGAATTGGCGACGACGGCGGTGGTGTTGGCGGGATCGTAGATGTTTTTCTCGAGCCAGAGAATGCCTCGGTGTCTCGGGTTGAGCCGCTGCGCAGGAGAATAGCTCAAATCGAGCCATTCGGCGTGGATCTGTTCGGTCGCCCTAAAGACGTCCGACGGGAAGGTGCGAGAAAGGGCGTACACGACGTCGAACTGCAGCCCGGCGAAGTGATTCGCACCCTTTATGAGTCGTCCCGAGAGGGAACGCCTCACTTGGCGGTGAAAGGCCATGGTGCCGCTCGAGGACGGCAGGGACAGCGTGGGTGACAACACGGGGACGTGGGTCATCCGCTCGCGCGGCTCGGATTCGAAGATGTCGGAGATGATGTGCAGCTCATGCCATCTGGCGGCGAGAGCCTCGCATACCATGAC
>CAYTFM010000124.1:0-22481 GCA_964436735.1 uncultured Victivallales bacterium
CATAATAGGAAATAGCATAACGCAGTGGAGTGAGACTATGTTGAAGACAAAGCTTTTGCATCCCGAAATCCTTGGTGTCCTCGGCCAGTGCGGTCATTTCTCACGGGTGCTTGTGGCGGACGGCAACTACCCTTTCGCCACGATGTCGCTGCCGGCCACACGCAAGGTGTTTCTCAACCTGATGCCCGGAGTGCCGACGGTGTCGCAGGTGCTTGAGGCGCTCGTGTCGGTGGCGCCGATCCAGTCGGCGATGGTCGTCGCCCCGCCTGACGACTCGTTCCGCGCGATCCACCGGGAGTACGCCCGGATACTGCCGCCCGACACCCCCATGGAGGAGAAGGAGCGCTTCGCCTTCTACGCGGAAGTCAAATCGTCCGACACCGCCCTCATCATCGCAACCGCCGACATTCGACGCTTCGCCAATCTGCTCCTGACGATCGGCGTCGTGAAATTCGTGTAACCTTTTTCCATGTTAGACTGTATCTGCCGCAGAGGAGCGTTCACGCTCGTAGAAAATCCTATGGTGTCAGGTTGCAGGTGTCAGTAAGAGGCAAAGGCGATTTTCTGACACCTGAAACCCGAACACTGAAACCGAGCCGCGGCGGAGGCGCTTAACTTGAATGTCGAACAGTCTTCAAAAAGTCAAAAGAATGCGCCTCGCCTGTCTGGCGGGAGCGTTCGCCTTGCTCGCCGCGCTCATCATCTATGGCGTGGCCCGGCCAGGTCCTGAGGAGAAGGAATACAACCGACTCAAGGGAGTCATGGTCGACGACTTCGTGGCGTCCGGCAAGAACTTGGAGAAGATGGACAAGACGCAGCGCGACGAGATCCGCGCCTCCTTTGAGAAGCTCAGTCCGGAGACCCGTGAGAAGCTCGCCACCGAGATCATGCGGGCGCACCTGGGCAAGGCCCGCGAGGAGTTCGCCCCTCTCACCGAGCAGCAGAAGGCGGAACGGGTCGAGAAGATGATCGTCGACGCCCGAAAGCATTTCACCAAAATGTCCGAGCAGGACCGGGAGAAGGCCAAGGCGGACTTCAAGTCCGCCGAGGGGCAGACGCGCTTCGCCAAGGCCCTCAAGAACTACAATTCCGAATTCTCCGCCAAGGAGCGCGAGCTGTTCGACCCTCTTGTCGAGGAGATACTCATGCAGATCAATGCCTTATGATCTTGTGTCGCCGCCGCAATGTGGGAGGTCGTGTCCCCACGGGCGATCAAAAAAATACCGCCACTGAGGAGACTGTCTTGCATCTTGTCCCCCCGAACACTCTCATGAAACAAACGACCACAAAACCAAAGTGCGCCAACGGGAGCGCGGCGAAGCCGGACGCTCCCTGCGTCATTCCCGGGAGCGGTGGTGTTTCTCTCATTGTTGAATCTTGCCTCGGCGAAGGTGGGCGCGCTGAACACCGAACACTGAGCCCAACCGGCTTCACCCTAATAGAACTGCTTGTGGTGATCGCCGTGATCGCCCTGCTCGCCGGCTTGATCTTTCCCGTCCTGAGCTCCGTCCGCGAGCGATCACGCAAGACGTCATGCCTCAACAACCTGCGCCAGCTCGGGCAGGTGGTGAACTCCTATGTCCTGACAACTGGCGGGCATCTGCCCGAGTGCATGCGGATCGGCGAGGGCCCCGACGACCCCTTCAACGCCCCCAACACCATCGGTCCGGACATAAAACCCATCTTCCATTGCCCGGGCGACATCGTCGAGAAGTACGAGGGCAAGACCTATTTCGCCCGCTATGGCACAAGCTACGAGTGGAACGCGTGGCTCAATGGACGGCTCATCGACAAGTCGGAGATCGGTGTGCAGCAGATGCGCATCTGGTCGCCGCTCCTCGGCGACGCCGATTTCTTCCATAAAGACAAAATCAAAAACTATGTCTGGGCGGACGGCAGGGTCGAGGAATCCAACGATCCGCTTATCATCCAACAATGAGCGCGGCAATCTCCATCAAAGGCCTGAGCAAGTCCTACGGCAGGCACAAAGTGCTGAGCGGCATCGACCTTGAGGTCGAGCAGGGGATCGTCTATGGGTTCCTCGGTCCCAACGGCGCGGGGAAGACCACGCTGATCAAGATTCTCCTGGGATTGACCATGCCCGACTCCGCTGAGGTCGAGATCTTCGGCATGGATCTCTTCCTCAACAGGAACCGGATTATGGAGCGCGTCGGCGCGATTGTCGAGGCTCCTGTCTTCTTCGATTACCTCTCGGCGGAGGAGAACCTCCGTTTCGTGACGCGTCTCTCGGGGCCGGTCAGCAGACGGCAGATTGACGACGCGCTGCGCCTCGTCGGCCTCGAGTCGGTCGCGGGCAAGACCGTGGGGAAATTTTCCTACGGCATGCGGCAGCGGCTCGGCATCGCCTCGGCGCTGCTCCCCGACAACAAACTGCTCTTCCTCGACGAGCCCACCAACGGCCTCGATCCCCATGGCATCATGGGGGTCAGGAATCTGCTGCGGCGTCTCAAGAGCGAGTTGGGCGTCACCATCTTCCTCTCCAGCCATCTGCTCAACGAGGTGGAGCAGACCTGCGACGCCGTCTCCATCATCGACAAGGGCGTCAAAGTGCACGAGGCGCGGGTCGACTCGTTGAAGAGCGAGGCGGACCGCATCGAGTTGCGCACGTCCGATCCGGCGGCCTTCCGACGGTTCGCCACCACCGCCAGTCTCCCATTCGATTCGGAGCCGCAGACGGAGCCAGGAGAGCCCACGGTGTTCTTCATCGACCGCCCCTCCTCGGAGGTTCCGTCGATCGCCGCGCGGCTTGTCGAGAACGGGGTGCCGATCATGAGTATTCAACCACACGAAACAAGTCTGGAGGAAATCTTTGTCACGCTTACGCGCCATTCTCAGACAGACCACGCTGCTGACCGATTTGGAGTTTAGGAAGCTGATCAGGCAGAAGACGGCCTACTTCGGCATCGTCGTGATCCTGCTGCTGACCGCCCTGATCTGCGTGGCGTTCTATCTGCGCGGCATCAAGCATCCTAAGGAGCAGTTCGAGGGACGGCTGCTGACCAGCCTCCTGAACGGCGTCGCCTTCTCGGAGTCCGTCCTGCTGCCGTCGATCTACATCCTGCTGCCGATGGTGGTGGGCATCTTCACCGCCGGCACGTTCGCCGGAGAATATCAGACGGGGTTGATTCGGACGGTCTGCATGCGCCCGGTCTCACGGTGGTCGGTCATGTTCTCCAAATTCTTCGCCATGAGCATCTACTCGTATGTGCTGCTGATCGCCCTCATGGTGATCAGCTATCTCGTCGGCGGACTCGCCTTCGGCTTCTCCGGCGACGTCTTCGTGTTCGGACCGGCCTTCCTCGGCAATCCCAAGGCGAAGATCTTCATCATGCCGGCCGACATCGCGTGGCAGCGCTTCTTGCTGTCGTACGCGCTGGCGGGCTTCACCTTGATCTCCACCGCCGCCATGTTCATCATGTTCTCCGCCATCTTCAAGAAAATGACGCTGGCCGTCGTCGTCTCGCTCGGCGTCTACTACACCTCCTACATCATCGACGCGCTGCCGCTGCCGCTCCTCGAGGACATTCACCGCTTCATGCCGACGCGCTACATCAACCTCTGGAAGTACACCATGGCGCCGGACATCCTCTGGACGCCCATGTCCCATGACTTCGTCTTCCTCTGCCTCTACGCCGCCGCCTACCTGCTCATCGCCGGATTCGTCTTCGCCTCGTCCGACGCGTGACGACCAGCGACCAGCCGCCCATGGCGAGTGTGCCCGCAACCCAATAGCGGAACGGAGTAGTACCGAAGAAAATTTTGTCGTCAAAATTTTGTTCTAATACATTTCCGTCACGGCACTTGCGGTAACTGTTCTTACAAAAGAATTAGTCGTTGTATATGCAAAGGAAATGTATAAAACAGAAAAGCCGGGAGGTGATACCTCTCCGGCTTTTCGACTGTGGACAACCAGGTGCTTACTTCTTCTTTGCGGCCTTGACGGCTTTTTTCGCAACCTTCTTGACGGCCTTTTTGACGGCGGCTGTCTTGACGGCCTTTTTGACGGCGGCTTTCTTGACGACCTTCTTGACGGCTTTCTTCACGGCTTTCTTCACGGCTTTCTTCGGTGCTGCTTTCGCCATTCTCTGCTTCCTCCGTTTCTGTTTAGAACTTTAGGTGCTTGTCGTCGAACACCCTTATTTCAAAGTATATCCAACGATGTTCAAGTACAAACGTGGGTTTTTATTTAAGCGGAAATTTGTTTGATTTTTATGAGCGTGGACAATGACGCTGAAATTCAATAATACATAAAAAGCACGTAAACAGCATGTTGTGATGTAGTGGGGCGCGCGGTCTGTGTCGTCGCAACATGCGGAAAAGAGTGGCGCCGCGCCGCTGATTCGTCATCTCGTCGACTTCTAAGTCATCGGCATGCGAGCCGTTTGGCGCGAGTTACGCAGACACGCAAGTGAGCGTTGCATCTATGCGAGAGGTGAAACACGCTTGAATTACCCGCCGCGGAAATTCAACGATTCGCGGCATGGAGATTAAATGCGAGATTCAGTCTACGGAGTGCCTCGTCGAGGGTGGCGCGGGGACAGCCGAAGTTGAGACGGACGAATCCTTCGGCGCCGAAAACTTTTCCGTCGGAGAGTCCGAGCCCCGCGTTCTCGAGGAAGGGTATGGGATCGTCGACGCCGGACTTCCGCATGTCGATCCAGGCGAGATAGGTCGCTTCCACATGCGACATCGAAAGCTTGTCGATGCGACCGATGGCGCGTTCGACGAGCGCGCGGTTTTCACGAAGATAGGGAAGGAGTTCGGCGAGCCATGCGCCGCCATGCTCATACGCCGCGAGGGCGGCCTCGAAGCCGAAGATGTTCACGTCGGGGACGATACCGTCCATCACGCGGCGGAAGCGGCGGCGGAGTTCCTGGTCCTCGATAATGGCGATGGAGCAGCCGAGGCCGGGGATGTTGAACGTCTTGCTGGGCGCCATCAGGGTGATGGTCCGCATGGAAATCTTCGACGAAAGCGATGCGAACGGGATGTGCGAGAGTCCCGCGTCGAGGATGAGATCGCAGTGGATCTCGTCGGAGCAGACGATGAGGTCGTGGCGTTCCGCGAGCTCTGCGAGCGCGTCAAGTTCAGTCTTGGTGAAGATGCGGCCGACGGGGTTGTGCGGGTTGCACAGTAGCAGCAGTTTCGTGTCCGTCGTGATGGCGCGGGCGAGCTGTTCGAAGTCGATTCCGTAGTGGTCGTCCCTCATGGCGAGTGGAACGGTGATGAGCCTGCGTTCGGACAATTCCGGCGCGGAAAGGAACGGCGGGTACACCGGCGTCAGGCTGAGCGCCGCGTCGCCCCTTTGGCCGACGGCGCGGCAGGCGAGGTTGAGCCCCACCACGAGTCCGGGAATCCACACAAGCCATGAGCGGTCGATGTTCCAGCGGTAGAGACGGGCGAGGCGCTCGATGACGAGTTCGGCAAGTTTCTCCGGCGGTCGTCCGTAACCGAGCACGCCATGGTCGGCGCGGGCTTTGAGCGCCTCGATCACCGCGGGAGGCGAACGGAAATCCATGTCGGCGACCCACAGCGGAATGATGTCCCGCCCCTTGTAGCGTCCCCATTTAAGACTGTCCGAGACCCGGCGCTCGACGACCGTGTCGAAGTCGAAAGATGATGCCTGTTGCATTTTGGTGTATCCCCGAAGAGCGGTTGTTGAAGTGACGTATGATATAAACTCTTCAGGTAATTAATTCCACAGGGCAGGTGCGAATAAATTAGGCCTGCAAACAACTATAATGCGGTCAACTCCTCATATCGTTTCTTGCGCAAGAGAAAGACGGGACTGGAGGAGACACTGGTCCGCACTGTTCCCGGAGCCTCTTGCAAATGCGTGGTCGCATGTCCGACGACATCCACGAAGACCCACTCTCCAGCATCCAACGTGAGTTCGTATTCGACAGGCGTGCCGGTTGTCCAGAGCATGAGCGTTTCGCCGAAGTAGGCGGCTTGCAGGCAGTGGTCGGCGGTGTCGACGCGTCGGTAGGGCAGGCCGTCGATCAGCGCGCTGGCTGTGTAGTAGGCCGCCTCGGCAGGATGGTGTCCCGCTTGGATGTCGCCTTCGGTTCCGCCCTCGCCCATCCAGGATGTCGCTTTCGTCGGCGCGTTTCTCGAGTAGGTGAACGGGACGAGGAATGAGATGACCGGAACGTCCGTCCGTGAGTTGGCCCATGCGGTCATCTTCGCCACCGTCTCCGCCTGCCAGCGACGGGCGTCGGTGCCATGGCAGGCGCGCGCTCCCGTCTCGCCGACCCAGAAGGGGAGGGGGTGGGCGCGGCCGTGCTTCGTGTAGGGGTTGGGCCCGCCAAGCTCCGTCTCGGTGGGGGAGTTGGACAGGGAGCCGCCTAGGACGGGCGCGAGTTTGGGGTAGGCGTGGACGTCCCACGCGTCCTGATATCTGTCCAGGCCGAGTTTGAGGCATTCCTCAAACCATGCGTCGGCGCCGACGCGGACGAGGCTGCCGCCAATGTAGTAGCCGTCGGGCCGCGCGGCTTTGACCGCTTCGTATTCGATTTTCGTCCGCTTGACCCACTGCTCTGGGGTGCCGCGGGTGGTCGGGACGATGTCCACCTCGTTGAACGACTTGTACCACCGTTCGTAGGGCGCGGTTTCTTTGGCGAACGCCATTTTGCGTTCAGGCGTCTCGGAGTTGTGGATGTCCCAGAAGTCGGCGCAGAGGATGACGCCCCTGTCCTTGGCCATATCCCACAGCTCCTTGTTGAAGCCCGGACTTGAGCCGACATTCCGGTAGATGCCCATGCGGTTCATCCACTCGAACGTGCCTGCCGGGGTGCCGTCGCGGTGGAGACGGTCGGGATTGTTCGCGAGGAAATAGTAGGTGGTGGACATCTTCTTGGCGTTTTTGCGTTTCGCCTGCGCGGCGGTTCCTTTGATCACGCTGAAGCCGTCTGGCGGATAGGTGGCGATGAGTGCGCCGCCGTCAGGGGCGAGGAGGGTGGTGTGCACGGCGTAGTAACCGGCCGCCGGAGCGGGGCCGAAGTCGACTTCGACCTTTCCGGGAAGGTCGGCGGTGGTCTCTCGCCTTGCGAGTTCCTTGCCGTCATAATCGGTCAGAGTGAACAGGAGTTTGCCACGAAGGGGGCTCATAGGGAGCGCGTGTCCGCTCGGCGTCGTCAGGGGGAAATATTTAAAATCCATGTTCAGTTTGAGTGGGTCTCCAGGCCGAGGAAGACTGACAGAGGTGCCGGCGCGCAGATAGGGGACCAGGCGTTGTGCGGCCGCGTGCGCCGCGAGGTTGGCGGCGGGATCGACGACGCTTCCCAGGGCTTGGAGGGGAGTGCCGGATGTGTCGGTGAAGCGTGATGAGAACTGGAATGTCTCGCCGTCCTTGTGCTGCATGACGAGCTTAAGCAGCAGTCGATGCCATCCGGGGCGCAGACTAAGCGGTGCGGCCACCGGCCCTTCTTTTCCTTCAATCTTCACCTCGAACGTGTTGCCTTGGTCGGTGCGGCCCACCGCCTTCGCCGCGTTCGCGTCTCGCTTCGCGGCGGCGGACTTCGTTCCGTCGGCCGTGAACTGCAGTGGTTCGCCGTCGAGCCAGCCTGCAGTGCTGACGCCACTTTGGGCCACCTGCAAGACCGCGTCGACGGCATCGACGACCTTGAAATACAGAAACGCGTGGGCGGTCCCTTTGGGCCAGACATAGTTCTTCGTGGGCGATTCGATGACGTACGCTCCCGCGTCGGATTGGGGAAGCGCACGCCATTGCGTTGGTATCGAGGTGTCGAATTGGATCACCATGCAAGGATCGTCGGCGCACGGCCGGATTGTCTTTTCCGCGTCAATGCCTTGCAGGGAGAGTCCGGAGGGGCCCGCCCAGCAACCGACGGTCAGCCATTCGGCGGGGCTGCCATCGACGAATGGTTTCGGCGAGGTCGGGGTGAAGTCGGGAACGGGGGGGAGCGGAGTCGACCCCATTCCCTCTTTGAGCAGATTTTCGACACCCCTTGTGGTCGCGCCTTTCCCCGCCATGCCGAGGATCTTGAAGTTCTCGTCTGTCACGACGAGAGCGGGCAGCTCTTTGAGGCCTATGCGTTGCGCGGTTTCTTCCGCTTCCGTCCCCATTAGGTATCGCACATCCATGGAGCCCAGCAACTTCACCAATGATTCCTGCGCGGCATCGTGGAGGAGCTCGTCCATAGCTTTGATGTCGGAGCCCTCGAGAACGTACAGTCTGCGCGTCGCTTTTATTGGATCGGCGGAGCTTGTGAGATGGCTGCGCAGTTCGCCGCTCTTCTCGTCCATCGTCTCGGTGTACAGTTCGAGCGGTTCGAGGAGGAAGGCGTCGAGTATTTTCTTGTCTGAGGCCATGCCGCTCACTTCGATGGTGGCGACCGCGTCAGAGGGGAAGAGGACGAACGCTCCCGCGCCCTTCTGCCAGGCGGTTTTCCAGGATTCGGCGTTCTTCTGGGAGAATGCCACCCTCTTTGAAAGGTGCTCAAGGTCCTTCCCCGCGCGGATCGTGAACGTGTTCGCGGCGACCCCGCCGACCGTGAAGGCGGTCCAGACGGCGTACTTGCCCGCCTTCGGTCTGGGGTCGAGCGTAAAGGAAATAGTGGTCGTCGACTTTGCATGACCTGGCTGCGAGATGAGCAGGGACGAATCGCCCGCGGCGCAGCTTTGGGCGTCGTTCGACAATACGGTCCCGCCGTAGAGGTTTACCTCCGGGATGGCTGGCGTATCTTTCTTAAGCGGTTCCGCCTCGAGAAGAATGACTGGTTTCTCCGCGCTCGCTGCTACGGGAAGCGGCTCGAGATGCTTCGCCGCGGCCGCGGAGTTGACGGCCAGCATCGACATGGCGAACAACGTGGCCCCTGAACTCATCATGCATATGTACCGCATTTCATCCTCCTTTGTGATGCTGTGTGACAATGGACCAAAAAAGACAACCGTCAGGCTTTGTCATGCTATGTCTTTCGGGGCGTGGGGTTTCCTGCCGCCATTATGGGCGTTTTGACACTTGGGGAAGGTAGATGCCCGCCTGCGGCGTGTAGCCGGTCAGGAAGCAGTCGCCGAGGGCATGCCAACGGACGTGGCCGTCGCCGTGAAGGGCGTTGAGTCCTTTGATGGCGGCCACGTCGTCATGCGCCACCCTGCCGTCGACATAGTTGGTGCCGCCGACGGGGATGGTCAGATCCGTGGCGATCAACGCATCGGAGATCTGGTCGTCAAGGACGCTGTAGGTCGAACGGAACTTGTAGGAGGAATCGTTGGGATTCCAGAGCCCGGAGTTCTGTGTCGCGTAATGGGCGGCGTAGAAATAGGTGTAGGTGGATGTTCCCGGTTTGAGCGAGGGACAGAGAAGTGCCTTGCAGTTCGCTGGAAGGTAACCGCCGTCCTCCAGGGCCGTCTTGGCGTTGTTCATCTTGACGCTGTACCAGGGGCCCGCGCTGAATTTCATACCGGTGGGAAAGCGCTGTGAGCCGCCGAACCCCGAGCCACTCGCATAGGCACCGATGTCTCCGGCGCCCTCGGGGAGCCAGCCGCCGCCGGTGTCGCTGGCGTAGCTCACGCAGGCGAGGCCGATCTGCTTCAAGTTGCCGGCGCAGCTTATTCGCACGGCTGTTGATCTCGCCACCTTCAGCGCAGGCAGCAGGAGTGAGGCGAGAATCGCGATGATCGCGATGACCACCAGCAGTTCGATGAGTGTGAACTCCCCCTCCCGTCTGTGCCGCCATCCGCTCATGGTGCGCCCTTTCATGTTTTCGCCGCGCCCTTCACCGATCTTCCGATTGCCGCGAGTTGCCGCAGATACGCCTCCGGTATGAGGCCGTCGCGCTGATCGGCACATCCCCGTCACCGCGCCGTCGAATCCGTTGATGTAGCGGATGTAGCTCGCGGCGAGTTCGTCCGGATACCGCGGTTCGCCGTGACACCAGTAGTCGCCCAGGTAGGAAAGGACGTGGAATTGGGCGCCGTTGACGAAGCGGTCGAAGACATGGTAGCGGTTCGGCGTGACCATGACGTTGCTTTCGCCGGCGGTGTAGTCGTCGCATTCCGTGTGCGTGACGATCGGAACCAGCACGCCGGGGTTGAAGGCCACCTGCGCGTCGGGGTTGCCGGCCTTAAGCGCCGCGGCGAACGAGCGGAAATTCGGCCCGTCCGGATGACGGTACATCTTGTCGGCGTAATAGCAGCCGTCGATCCACCATCCCGACACCGTCCCGCCCCATCGCGCGCTCATCTTCACCTCCTTATTTCAAACAGACGTTTCATTTGCCGCCTTGTGTCCGCCGCGTTCCTGTTCTCCGCAGCCGCTATGGAGGCCCCCGTCACTCGCCGCATGACTTGCCTGGCACCAGCTTGGTCCGCACCAACGCGCCGGCGTCGTGCCGCGTCGGCCGCGCCCCGGCGTAGTGTTCCTGTAGAGAGGCAATCGTCTGCGTGGCGACCAGGGCTGGATCGACCTCGCATCTCGTGAGGGGGATCGGGGTCAGGAACGAGTCGCCTTTGTTCGCATGCGTCACTAAGGCGAGGTCGGCGGGGATGCGGATGCCCAGCTCTGAGAGCGCGATGAGAAGTCCCTTGGTGACGCAGTCATGGTTGACGATGATCGCTTGCGGCAGCCGATTCCTTCTCTTCGCAAAAAGTTTCTTGGCGCGCTCGTACGCCTCGGTGATGCCGCCTCCCAGGTAGGCGACCCGCGAGGGGGACGCCGTGATCTGGTGGCGCGCGAGGGAGTTGAGGAAGCCCTCCTTCTCGGCGGCGTGCGCCGCGCGGCGCTCAGGCGCGTGGAGCGGGACGAAGAGGAGGTCGGTGAATCCCCGTTCCAGAAGATAGTCGCTGGCGATTTCGGCGCAGTGGCGGTGGTCGATGCCCGGCGGAATGAACCAGGGTATCGACTCCTGCGTGTCAAGCCAGTTGTTCAACTCACTCGAGGTGTCGATGATAACCAGAGCTCCATACCGCCCGGCGGCGATGTCCTCCTTGAGCTTGCGCAACCCCGGCTCGAATCCCTCGCGGATCAGACCGAAATGGCACTCGTGGCTGAAGCCCTCCTCCGTGAGGCGGTGGCGCAGCGCCTCCAGCAGCAGGCTGTCGTACTTCGTCTCGGTGGCGAACGGATTCCAGCCGGTCACGATCCCCACCGAGCGTGACAGCGGCGCGGCGTTGACGAAAGTCCCCAGTTTGGGAGAACGGCGCAGAAGCCCCTTCTCCGCGAGCCGCGCCAACCCTTGTTGGACGGTGGGGATGGTCACGTTGAATTGCCGCGCCAGCTCCTTTGTGATGGGGAGACGCATGTTGTGTCCGAGCCGACCGGAGATTATCTCCCTCTCGAGATGGTCGGCGATCGCCAGATACAGCGGTTTTGAGGCATCGGAGCCGCGGCCGGGAAACATCATTTTGACTGTCCTTGCGTGAGGTATTATTCAATACAATATTCAATATTAAGTAGAATTATATCTTGCGTCTGATGAAAGCGCAACCCGTCCGCGGCGAAATCAGAAATAATTTCCCCGCATAGCGTGCGGATTTCTGGGGGAGATTTCCGATGGAGGACTTGCGGTGTGGCGGGTGGTGGCGTATACTGTATCGAAACACGTAACACTAACGGCGGAGTCCCATGGTCACCACCACAGCGCTGCGGCCGCTCAGGGCCGGCGGACGGACGGTCGAGCTCCAGCGGACTCTGCTCGGTCTGTGCCGCTCGCTCGGGCCGGAAGGGCGGCTGCCGACCGTCAGGGAGATGTCGTCGAAGCTGGGCGTGAGCCTCTCGACGCTCGACCGGGTCCTCGACGGGCTTGAGCGCGAGGGGGTCGTCACCCGCCGTCACGGCCAAGGCGTGTTTGTGGCCAAAGACCGGCCCACCACCATAGGATTGGTGTGCGGCGCGAACATCCTCGAGCCCGGGACGTCGCCGTTCTACCACCTCTTCGCCGATCTTGTCCGTCGGAAGATCGAGGCTTCGGGGCGGCACTATAAATTCTATCTCGACATGCGCTTCGACAGCAACGGCGCGCCGGGGAACGACGAACTCGAACGAGACATCGACGCGGGGCGTATCGGCGGCGCGCTGTTTCTTGCGGCTCGTAATCCGGAGGAACTGTACTGGCTGCGCGGCAAGGAGCTTCCGTTTGTGGCCTTCACCGATTGTCCCTACGCCGAGCGGCATTTCTATCTTGATTACCCGGAGATGGTTCGTGAAGGCGCCGCCGCGCTGGCGAGGCGCGGGGCGAAAAAGCTCGCACTGATTCCGTACTGGGATGGTGGCGGAGACTTGTTCACCAGCTGTGTCGAAGCCTTCCGTCGTGCGCTTGCGCGTGGCGGGCTCAAAGAGGTTCCTGGCGCAGTCTGGCGCAAGGGAAACATACAAGAGTCGAACGCGTTCATCGGTTCGAGGGCGGTCGAGGAATTGTTCGGCGGCAAGGAGAGCAGAAAGTTCGACGGAATCGTATGCGTCGACGACATGATGACGATCGGCGCGCTGCACGCGCTGCGCAGGCTCGGACTCGTTCCTGGAAAGGATGTGCGCGTGGCGACCCATGCGAACAAAGGGTCGCCCGCGCTCGACCTGTATCGGGACGAGGTGGTCATGATCCCGTTCGATATCGAGGCGATTGTCGGACAGATGTTGGGAAAACTTGAAGAGTTGCTCCAGGGGCGGATCGTCGCGCCATTCTACGAACGAGTCAAACCAAACACTTTGAGGGAGAGGTGAGGTGGGCGGACTGGTTGCCAGGTATGGGCGGTGCGTAGAATTCAGCCGTCGGACAAATTGTTTATATTTTACAGGAGGTGTGGTCATATGCGCATCAATTATTCTCATGTACGGCGCAGCCGGACAATTAATAATTCGATAAGGGTTAAGCCGAAGGCATTCACCCTTATCGAATTATTAGTGGTGATCGCGATCATCGCCATACTGGCGTCGATCCTGCTGCCCGCCTTGAAGAACGCCCAGTCGCTGGCGCGGCGCATCTCCTGCGCCAGCAACCTCAAGCAGGTGGCGCTCGCCTCGTTCAGCTATTGCAGCGACAACGCCGAGTACTTCCATCCGCAGAAACGATCAGACGCCGCCGCGTACATCGACGCCAACGAGCCGCAGTTCCAGGTGACCGAATACACCTCCATCAAAAACACGAGAACCAGCGTCCTGTGGTGTCCCGCCGACAAGCGACCCAATGGCAACCGGCTCGGGGTGACATCCCATCCCGAGTACACGAACAGCGCGGGCAATCATCAGTTGAGCGCCTCCTATGTGAGCCAGTCGCAGGCGAACAGCGTCTCGGGGACGTGCTGGTGGCCGACCGACACGAAAAAGATCAAGCTCGCGGACGTGACCAAGCCGTCGCGCCTTCTCTTGTGGTCGGAGGGCGGCGGCGCGCATTACATACAGCGTTGGGATCAGTGGTTCTACACGCTTCATGGGACGGGCAGCAACGTCGCCTATGTGGATGGCCACGTGGACTGGCTGAACCTCCGCGTCCCGGAAGGCACGCTGCTTGACGCCGGCGGCGCCCCCGAGCCGTTCTCCACCAGCGACGAGCTGTGGGTCAGGTGAGGGAAGTTGGGCGAAAAATCAAAGTGAGTGGTGAATAGTGAATGGTTGTCCATTCACTACTCACAATTCACTATTCACTAAGTAAGTAATCTCCAGGAGGAAGCAATGACCATAAAACATGTCGCCGTCTCGATGCTCACTTTGGCTGCCGCCTGTGCTCCTTTCACGGGAAGGGGCGACGTCCGAACCACGCTGTCCGACACGTGGCGGGTGCAGCCGGCGAAGAATTCGGAGACGCCTCCGGACGAGAAGGACTGGGGGACGACGCGGCAGGCGGACTGGCGCTGGGGCGGCGTCGAGAACAAGGGAAAGACGGTGGAGAAGATTCCGCGCAAGGACGTCAATTCGCTGTGGTACGAGCAGTCGTTCATCATTCCCGCGGACGCCGCCGGGAAAAAGTTGATGATCGACTTCGCGCGGATCGAGGGCGACGCCATCGTCTACCTCAACGGGAAAAAGATAGGTGAACTGCTGAGGCCCGGCGGCGTGATTGAGGTGACGCCGCACGCCACGCCAGGCGCGGAGAACGCGCTGCGGGTGTTTCTGACCCGCGACTACACCGACATCTCGCGGCAGTTCGAGCAGGATCCGCTGCGCTTCATCTCGCGGACGCACGAGTTCGGCGCCATCCCGATGGAGCGCTGGTCCATGGGCATCACGGCGCCTGTCAGCCTCGTCGCGCTGCCGCGTCCGGTCGCCTTGGCCGACGTCTTTGTCGTCACGAGTTGGCGCGAGCGGAAGATCACCCTGCGTCTCGACCTTGACGCCACCGCGGCGGTGGAAGGACTTGCGGCGACGGCGGAGATCGTCGACGCCAAAGGGGCGCCTGTGCTGTCCTTCAACGCGAAGCTTGGTCCCGTCGCCGCCGGGTGCTCGACCGTCGAGTTGTCGTCGCCCTGGAAGGAGCCGGTCACCTGGGAGCTTGATGGCGGCTATCTATACACGGTCAACGCGTCCATCAGCATGGGCGAGAAAAAGGTGGACGAGCGCGCGGGCGTCCAGTTCGGCTTCCGCGAGTTGTGGACGGAAGGCAACAAGCTGATGATGAACGGGCATCCTATCCGGCTTCGCCAGACGCTCAACCTGTTCCCCACGGCCACCTCGATCTCCTATGCGAGATTGATCGGGTACAACGCCATGTACATCCAGGCGAACCCCAGCTTGTGGTGGCGCGACTGGAGCGAGACCCCGCTGCTGAACGAGGAGCAGATTGCGGAGATGGACCGGTCCGGCTTCGCCACGTTCGTCCCCGTTCCCGGTGTCGCCTTCATCCGCGAGAAGTTGCTGGCGGACGACAAACTCCGCGCCGATTATGAGCGGGAGATGGAATGGTATATAAGGAAGTATAGGAACCATCCATGCGTTCTTGCCTGGACCGTTTCGATGAACTCCTACAACCCCCGCGACGCCATCAGCCCGCAAGGGATGGGGCGGCGGTATGGGCCGCCGCGCACCGAGTCGGGCATGCCGAAAGTCATCCTGACCTCCTGCGGCATCGTCAACAAGTTTGATCCGACCCGCTTGGCCTATGGACACGCCGACGGCAATCTCGGCGGCCTCGCCAGCGCCAACATGTATCTCAATTTCGCTCCGCTGCAGGAGCGCGAGGAGTGGCCGATGCTGTGGGCCGAGTCGGGCGACATGCCGTATCACATGGCCGAGTATGGCCAGCCCTACACCGCCAACTTCTGGAAGGGGAAACGGTTCCTCCCCACCGAGTACACGGCGATCTATTTCGGCGACAAGGCCTATGCGGCGGAGACGGAGGTCGGGATGAGTCATCTCATCGACAACGGCCTCACCAACACCAGTGGACATGGCTCGAATCCGAACTGGGACGAGTATCCTTCCTACTGGGACTTTCAACGGCTGTTCACGCTGCACACCAACCGCTCCTATCGGATGTGGGGTGTCAACGGCGGGTGGGCCTACTGGAATCTCAACGTCCAATATGGGCATCCCCCCGGCGTCGATCCGGAGAAAAACAAGAACTGGGTGTTCAGTCAATATGGCGCGATCAAGGAGCCGGTGACGCAGAAGCCCTCATGGGCGAATCCGAACTTCGACATCCACCGGCAGGGCAACCTTCCCGTGTGCGTCTATGTGGCGGGGAGCCCACGGCACACCGACAAAACCCACGCCTATTTCGCTGGCGAGAGGGTCGAGAAGAACGTTGCGGTCGTCTGGGACGGACCAGGGGCGGCGAAGTTTGACATCGCCTGGCGTGTCGTCGGCGATGACAAGACGGTGGCCGCGTCGGGTTCACTTGTGTGCGAGGCGAAGGCGGGTGACGCCACACTGCTGCCCTTCTCGTTCGAGGTGCCGAAGGTCGAGTGCAAGTCGACGTTCAAGCTTGTCCTCGACGTGCGGCAGGATGGCAAGGAGGTTGAAGGCGATAACTTCGCCCTGCAGGTTTTCCCGAAGTTGAAACCGTTGTCGCTCAAAGGGAAAGTGGCCGTGCTTGATCCGGCGGGGAAGACCTCGGCGTGGTTGCGGACGCTTGGCGTCGAGGCGGCGGCGTGGAAGCAGGGCGACTCGTTGGCGGGAATCGGAATGCTGGTCGTCGGTAGAGAGGCGCTCAAGCCCGGCGAGACGGTGCCCTACAAGCCGGAGGACATCGCCGCGGGGCTCAGGGTTGTGATCGTGGAGCAGATGCCGGAAGTATGGCGCGCCCTCGGCTTCAGGACGAGCGACGCCATGCCCCGCTATCTGCATATGGTTGAAAAAAATAGTCCGATACTGCAAGGTGTCGCAGGCGAGGACGTGGTGAACTGGCGGGGAACACCCGACCTTCTGCCGGAAGGGAAGAACCAGCCAAGCGACACGCAGCACGCGCCGAAGTGGACTAACACGCACGCCGTGGCGTCGGTCACATTGCAGATGCCGCGGGACGTCGGTTTCTCGCCCGTGCTCGCCTGCGAGTTCGACATGGACTATACGCCGCTGCTGCGGTGGCGTCATGGCAAGGGCGAGGTGTGGTTCTGCACGCTTGACCTGTCCGGGCGCGTCGGCGCGGATCCAGCCGCCACCATGCTTGCCGCGAATCTGCTTACCTCTATAGATGGCACGTTGATGGACGCAACCCGCACGATCGTCTACTCGGGCGCCGATGAGGGACGCGCGCTTCTCGAGAAGCTTGGCGCGAAGCCCGCGGCGGAGACGCGGCTCGGAGATCCCAAAGGAACCTTGCTGGTGGTGGGCGATAAGTTTGACGGATCGCTGAACGCGGCAGCCCGTGATGAGTTTGTGACGAAGGGGGGCCGCGTCCTGTTGCTGCCACGCTCCGCCGCGGGGCTCGCGGAGTTTGGTTTCAAAACGGAACGCAAGACGATGGCGAAGGCGGCTCCGATCGCCGCCGATCCGCTGCTCGGTTCGATTGGCCCGAACCTGCTTCGCTGGCGGACCGCTCTGGAGTTGGATGTGTTCGCCGCAAATGGACAGCCGGAAGGAACCTCGGTGCTCGCTGACGGCGTGATCGCTGTCCGGAAGATGGGAGAGGGGGCGGTTGTCGCGGTTCAGGTGGGGCCGGATATCTTGGGCGCTACGTTCAAGGACGACAAGGAGAAGGCCACGGCCGTCGAACCCGCGCCCGTCAGGCTCGAGCAGCTTGTCGCGCGGCTTGTCACGGCGCTGGGTGGCTCCTCTTCTGATGATGTGGCCACGCGCCTGGCGTTTCTCGACATGGAGTCGAAGCAGGAACTGCTTAGTGGATGGAATGCCATGGGGCCGTTCTTTGTGGATAAGGAAGACGGCGAACTTATGCTCTCCACGAAATTCCCCGGCGAGGAGAGCGCTGTGGCGGGAGACGCGAACCCCAACTACACCTATAAGAGGGACGATGGTGTGGCGTTGGCCTGGCGGCCGATCGTCCGCGCCGACGAGAAGGGGTTCGTCAATCTCGGCGCCGTCATGAATCGGCAAAGCCTCGCCGTGGCCTACGTGGCGAAGACCGTCGAAAGCGATGCCGATCAGGAGGCTGTTCTGCATCTCGGTTGCGACTGGCGCATGCGGGCGTGGGTCAATGGCGAGGAAGTGTTCAAAACACTCAGCGGCGGCAACCGCCCCAACGCCCAGCAGGTCAAGATCAAGCTGAAGAAAGGCGCGAACACGATCTCGCTGAAGGTGGCCTCCGGCAGCAAGGGCTTCGGTTTCTACGCCAGCCTCTCGCGGCAGGCCGACATCTCCCAGCAAAAGACCGACAACGAGGTGCGGAAGGTCTCGCTGTACGCCGGCAGGGAGTCCGCCAGCGAGTTCGATCCCTACGAGTATCACTACTGGTGAGAATTCCGGGGGACCGGACTTCTCCTGTTTACGAAGGAATACATATGCCAACGAGAATGCTCCGCATCGCAGTCGCGTCGCTCTGGTGCGTCCTGTCAGGCTTCGCCGGCGAGGGTGATGGTGTCTGGCGGAGGAATTGCGAGGACCGTCTTCCCGGCGAGGTTCCCGGCGGATGGCATGCGTCGTGGGGGCGGATGAACGACGACGACATGTTCACCACCAGCAACATGATGGCCGTTGAAGGGAACAGGTCGTTGCTGCTTGACCGGACGTATGGCGGTCTTGAAGGGACGCACTACGGTCTTCTCGTCGACATGCCGGCCGTCGATGCGGAATGGGCCGCCCTTTCGTTTTGTTTTCTCGCGCAGGGGCCGCGGCACCAGACCTCGTTCAGTTTCGAGGTGAGGACCAACGGCGGTGGCGGCCGTGTCGTGGTGGTGGGGTGCGAGGATGGCGCGCTGAAGCTTCGAAAGGGAGACTTCAAAAAGAACGCCTCGCTCGCACCGGTCACCTTCGGCGACTGGCACCGGATCACGCTCTGGATGCCCACCGCCAAAGCAGACGCGGGACAGGTGGTCGCGCGGCTTGAGCGGATGGCGGAGAACGGTTCGTGGTCGCAGGTCGGTGAGGTGGCGACGATTGATGCGGTGCTACCCTTCGGCAAAGGCAACGGACTTATGCTCTGCTCCGGCAGCTCCCGCGGCTACAAGATCTTCATCGACGACATCACCCTGTCCCGCGGCAACGCTCCACCTGCTCGTTGAACAATTGGTACCCTACTGCCGGCTCCTCGTCGCATGTGGGCGGCGCGGTCTGGTGATGGGGGGTGGAACGCCGTGGCGGATTTGTCCGGGCGTGACGCCCAGTTCGCTTCGCACCGCTTTGTGCAACCGGATCACGTCGGGAAATCCCGACTCGCGGGCCACGGCTTTGATGGGCATCGAGCCGCTGAGCAGTAGCTCCCGGGCGCGGTCGACGCGCCGCCGCCGCACATAGCCGACGAGCGTCGTGCCGACGTCCCGCTTGAACAGCCGCTCAAGCTGGTTGACGGACAGTTCCACGGAACGGGCCAGTTCCGGTATTTTGACCAGATCGGTCAAGGAGCGTTCGATCAACCGCACCGCCTTGACCACGCGCTGGTCCATTTGCTCGCCCTTGCCGACAGTCATCCTGTCCGGTTCCACAAGCCGCCAGAGGATGTCCCACATCCGCGCCTCCGCTTGACGCCGGTTGACGGCGAAACAGCCAATGGCCTCTCCGATCTCATCATGGAAACGGGGGTACTCTCCACCTAAATCCCGCATGGCGGGAAGCAACTCCGGACACGCATGGTTGGGGCGGCTTGTCAGTGAGAAGATGGCGCAGCGGTGGAAGGACGGCCCATGCAGGCGCCATTCGAGCCGGGCTTTGGGCGGAGTGACGCTTACATAGCCGGGACGGATCGGAAAGGACTCGCCGTTGACCACCAGTTCACCCTCATAGGTGTAGAAGTGGACGCACCAGACATCCGTCATCATGTACCTGAGCGTCCGGTCTTTCGGCGTCACGCCATGCGTGCCCTCGCCAAGAAAGGACAATCGGGGCGGATCATCTAAGCACGCCTCGAAAACTCTGATAGACCTCCATCCATCCATATGTTCACCCGACAATAAATGGTGAAAAATGACAATAGCGGTCACGGTTAAAATAATCTACAATTGAAGTGAAAACCAAGCAACAATAAAATATCAGGTGAATTATGTCAACGAAAACCTCCGGTGCTGAAATGGTCGGATCGCTGTTGCGGCGGGAGAAATCTGTGACTTGTGTCCCGTTGTACGACTCGCCATGGGGAGACACGCTAAAAAGATGGACGCGGGAAGGCATGCCGACTGACGCGGAAGGAAATCCTGTTGATCCGTGTGACCACTTCGGATTCGATATGGCGGGCTGCGGGGGATGGTTTGACTGGCAGCCCAAGGCCGGTGTTCAGGAGGTGGTGGAGGAGACCGCCGATTGGAAGATCGTCCGCAACGGCGCCGGGGCCTTGCACAAGTGCTGGAAGGAGAAATCGGGGACGCCCGAGCACATCGACTTCCATATGACCAACCGGTCTATCTGGGAAAAGGAATACCGTCAGCGTGTCGTGGACGCCATTCCGGCCGAGCGGGTGAACGCCGAGGCTCAGCGCGAAGGACTGTTGAAGCGGAAGTCGGAGGGGAAATGGACGTTTTTCGGCAGCGTCCTGGTTTGGGAGGTCATGCGGGCGAGCATGGGGGACGAGGCGATGTTCATGGCGCTGATGGACGATCCGGAGTGGATCCGGGACTTCACCCGCGTCTACACGGATTTCCACAAACGATGCTATGCCTACCTGTTCGAGAAGACGGGATTGCCGGATGGCATATGGATCTACGAGGATCTCGGGTACAAGGATAAATTATTCTGCAGTCCCGCCATCCTCGAGGAGCAGATTTTCCCGCGCTACAAAGAGATGGTCGACTTCTTCCATTCATACGGATTACCGGTGGTGCTGCATTCCTGCGGCTACCAGAAGCCGATGCTTGATCTTGTCGTGGCCGCCGGGTTCGACGCCCTCAATCCCATGGAGGTCAAGGCGGGCAACGACATCTTCGACTACGCTGAGCGGTACGGGGAGAGGCTGGCGTTCATCGGCGGCCTCGACGCCCGCATCCTGGAAAGCGGTGACCGCGCCGTCATACGCGCAGGCGTCGAGTCGTTCATCGGCGGACTCAAGGCGCGCGGGGCGCGGTTCGTCTTCGGTTCCGACCATTCGGTCTCGACCAACGTCTCCTACGCCGACTTCCAGTACGCGCTTGAGGTCTATCGGGAATGCGGTAGGCGGTAGTTCGGTTAGCCGCCGCCTCTCGAGCGTGAATGGAATGGTTTCACCACCACTTCCAGATGTTCTCGCTCCACTGGTTGCCGTTTCGGGACTCGACGTGGGTGTCGCAGAACAGATAATTGGACGAGGCGCCGCGGTGGGATATCCGGTACTTGGTGAGGACATCTCCCGCGAAGGTTGGGGAGTCGCCCCACACGCCCGCCTCCCAGTTCTCGTTCATCTCATATACGGTGACATACTGCGAGGGAGCTGGCGGCGCCGTGATTCTCATGGTCCATTGCGTCCCGCCCCAGAAGGTCATGTAGTTGTTGAGGATGTGGTGCCGATAGTGGAGGGAAGGCGCCATCGCCCAGATCTTCTCGGCGGCGGGGCACCACCAGGTGCCGATTTTCTCGACGGCGTAGGGCCACTGGCCAGTCTCGTAGCCGAAGTACGGACTCAGGCGGTCCTGCCATGAGGTGGTGTTTCCCGTCCATTGATTGTAGTAAGACGGAAAGACGCCGTTCCAGTCATTCGCATACTCGACCATCGCCGTGCCGATCTGCCGAAAACCACTCACGCAGGAGATGTTTTTCGCCGTGTCGCGGGCGCTTTTCAAGGCGGGGAGGAGCATGGCGGCGAGGATCGCGATGATGGCGATGACGACTAATAATTCTATCAAGGTGAAGGCGGTCGCCTTCTTCTTGATGGAATTATTAATTGTCCGGCTCCGCCATCTCTGCGAGGATCTGTTGCGCATATGCGTACCTCCTTCATCTCCGCATTAAGAATCCCACGTTCGCCTTCAGCGTTCCTTTGGCGTCTTTCAACGTATATGTTCCTTCCATTGTTTTATTGAAGCTGAAAAACAAGCTGCCGCCCACCGTGTCTTTTTCAGTCACATGTTTCGGTTCGAAGTCGGCGTCGCGTGACGGCGTGGTCGAGACGCGGAGCTCCTGGATGACGGTTTCCGCGGGAAGTTCGCCGGAGTTCATCGCGCCGAGCTGCGCGGCGTAGTTGCCCGCGCTGACGGCAATCGGCGAGTCGTCCGGCGTGCCCCAGTTCGTCACCGGCCCGCTCGCACGTTTGCCATCGACATACAGCGCCAGGCGCGCCTTGTCCGTGGCGGTCATGTCCCAGACGGCGGCGACATGGTGCCATGAGCCTTTCGCCCATCCCTTGATTTCCGCGTCGACGCCGCGGCTTTTGTAGTCCGCATTGACGACGCGCAGGCACAGCTTGTCGTGCCGTCTGTCCTGGTTGATGATCAGGCAGTGCAGATTGCTGTGCTGTGGATTGTCGGGGCGGAGCGGTCCGTAGTAGAAGAATACCCGTGACGGATTGTCGCGCCACGTCTCCTCCGGTTCCTGTGGATCCCATGTCGCCTTCACCCAGAATTCGACGGTCCCGCGGTCGAGGGAGAGCAGCGGTTCGCCGTTCGCCTTCGTGTCGAAATAGCAGGGGACGGCGACGCCGAACGTTCCGGGTTGCGCGCCTTCGGCGAAGACCTCCTCGGGTTTGATGAGTTTCGCCGCGTCGCCGAGGATCGTCGAGCATTTCCGCTCGCCGGCGCTACCGTCGACCGTCTTGTAGGCGGCGGTCAACTCGAGCCTTAGGACGTCGTAGCCCTTCTCCAGCTGTTTTTGCACCGGGCTCGGTGGCGCCCAGAGCAACGGCATGAAGGGCGCGTGATGGACGACGCTTTCGTAGATCTGGTTCTTGTCGGCGTCGAACAGGCGGGCGGTGATGGTGACGCCGTACAGCGGCTGTCTCGTCTCAAGCCGGGGGGCGAATGAGCCGCAGCTTCCCGCTCCGGTGGCGTGGGTGCGG
>CAYTFM010000124.1:22491-24123 GCA_964436735.1 uncultured Victivallales bacterium
GTCCATAGAGGAGGTGGTGACGCGCAGTTCCGGTGGCGGGCGGCGGATGGCGCGGGCTTCTCTGCGAAAACGAGCGGAGTATACAAGGTGGTGTCGCGGTACATTTCCCCGTCGAAGAAGACGCAGGAGAAGTTCTCGACTTCCCGCGGTGCAAGGCTTTTGACGCAGTCGTACGCCAGCATGGCGCGCCAGTCCGCGCCGGGCTTCGCTCCCAGTTCCGCGAAGGGGATGGCGACCTCGACTGACCAGCCGTTGTCCGTCTTGCGCGTCGCCGCGCGGACGCCGAGGTCGACGCCGGCGGTTTCCTTGCCGACGTACTCCGCGCCCGCCCCTTCTTTGCCGAGTTCCTTTGCGCTGGTGAAGATGTTGCCGGCCGTGTCGACGACGATCTGGCAGAGCGAGGGCGTGTTCTTGTCGGGTTGGATGAACAGCTCGATCTCCTCGGTGAGCGCATACTCGTCCAGGCCGCGCTTCGGTTCGCTGATTTTCGCGGCGAGCGGCTGGCTGGCGGCGAACCCCAGATACAGGTTCTCGTCGTCATAGGCGAACCGCGCCACGGCTCCGACGTTGACATGCTTCACGACCTTCCATGCCACGAAGCGCTCGACCGGATCGGCTTTCTTCCATACCTCCTCGTCGAGGGAGCCGTCGAGCACGATCTTCTCGTTGGCGCGGAGCGCGGCGAGCGTCCGGCTCTTGATCGCGTCCTTGAACCAGGCGGGGACGTTGAACTGCTGGAAGACCGCCTCCTTGCCGGCGTCGAGGTCGTCGAGCTTCTTCTCGAGCGCGGCGAAGTCCGGTTTCAAGAGCTTGATCCCGGGGAATCCCTTCAGCCATGGATTCAGATGGTCGAAGTTGACGAGGACGGGCTCGCCCGCAAGCTCTTTCATTAGCGCGTCGTATCCGGTTTTGCCCGAGGCAAGCGCCTGTTTTGCCGTGTTGATCTCGTCCGTGGCTCCCGGGAGGTCGCCGGCCTGCAGAAGAGCCGACGCCTTCTCGATACCCATGTTCACGGCGGCGAAAATCTGCGCCGCCCTCGTCTGTCCGTATAATTGTATGAAATAAGGATAGGAGGTGGCGTCCATGAGATGGCGTCCCGCCGTCTTCGCCTCTTTCGCCTTGCCCCACAATTTGTCGAGTGCCGTGGCCGCCTTGTCGCAGGCGTCGCGCGTTGTCTCGGCGAGTCGCGCGTGCTCTTTGAAGCTGACGCTCATCCGCTCGGTGGCCTTCCGCGGATCGGCGGCGGCGGCGAAGCTGATGTTGTTGCTGAAGAGTTCTTTCATGAGTTGCCCCGCCTCATCGCCCCACATGCCGACGGCGGCGCGCTCGGCGAGGATCTCCTGCGTCGCCTTGTCGTAGGCGAGGGGGTCGTCCGACGCCGTGAGATTGCCTGCGACCATTTTCTTTCCGCGCTCAAGTTCGTGTGCCCCCGGGAAACTCGTGTTCCATGCGTACTCCATGATTGCGCCGAAGGTCGACTCGACGAGGATGTTGTCGCCGCCGCCGTACATGTTGCACCAGAGAATGTCGTTCGTGCGTCCGGGGTCGTAGGCGGAGGTGAAGGTGGCTATCTCGGGGGGAAGGATGGGCCGCGTGTCCCACAGTTCATTGGTGACTTCGTAGTAGAAGAAC
>CAYTFM010000125.1:0-3329 GCA_964436735.1 uncultured Victivallales bacterium
AAGCTTATCAAAGGCGACACGATGAAGACGAAGGTCGACAAGAAACAGCTGGTGGACGATCTGCGCCAGGCCCTCTACGCCTCGAAGATCGTCAGCTACGCCCAGGGCTACCAACTCATGCGCGCCGCCGCTAAGACCTACGGCTGGAACCTCAACAACGGCGGCATCGCCCTCATGTGGCGCGGCGGCTGCATCATCCGCTCCGCCTTCCTCGGCAAGATCAAGGAGGCGTTCGACCGCGACCCGAAGCTGGTCAATCTTCTGCTCGACCCCTTCTTCAAGGACGCCGTCACCAACTGCCAGGCCGCATGGCGCCGCGTCGTGACGACCGCCGTCGCCCTCGGCATCCCGACCCCGTGCATCTCAGCGGCCCTCTCCTATTTCGACGGCTACCGCGCGGAGCGCCTCCCGGCGAACCTGCTCCAGGCCCAACGCGACTATTTCGGTGCCCACACCTACGAGCGGACCGACAAACCGCGCGGCCAGTTCTTCCACACGAACTGGACCGGCCGCGGCGGCTCGACCACCGCCAACACCTACACCGTGTGACGTCCCGTCCACGATAACCAACTCGGCCGGGTCCCCCACGAGGCGGATTCGGCCGATTCTTTTTACCTTACGTTGAACCCGCTAACAAAAGGGCTCCACTCATGACCCGCTTCGACGCAAAGACAGGCACCGTCTCGTTCGAGGGCTCCCCCTTCGCAAACGGCGCCATCCATTTCGCGCTCGCCGACCGCTCCGTCGACTCATCCGCACTCAGTTGGAAGAAAACCAAGAGCGGCTTCGCCGCCGCAGTCGACGGACTCGAATTCGCCATGGAGCTGTCGGGGGACACCGTCTCGGTCGAATTCAAAAATAAAGCGAAGGCGGCCGTTAGCCTCAAGAGCGTCTCGATCATCTTCGACCCCAAAAAGATGGAGAGCCCGCTCTCCTGCGCCGACTGGATGGAGTTCATCCACACGCACAACTTTGAGAAGCCTTGCGGCGTCAAGCGCGTCGGACTGGCCGGCACCTACCTGCCAAGTAATCCGGAAAGCGCGATGCTCTATCTGCTGCGCAGCCGCCGGACAGGGTGCGCCCTGCTCCTCGCCGCCCTGCCCCCGCACCACGGCGACTTCACCCGCTTCAAGGCGCGCCACGACGCGCCGCATCAGGAGGGAACCTTCGGCGTCGAAATCACGTTCATCCTTGACTGCCTCGTCAAACCAGGGACCACGGTCCGGACAAGCTCCATCTGCTGCGCGGTCGGCGACGACCCCCACGTTCTGCTCGCCGAGTACGGAGAGAAGTGGCGCAAAGCCCTCGGCTCTCCGCTCAAACCGAAGACTGTCGGCTGGAACTCGTGGGACTACTTCTCCGGAGCCGTCACCGCCGCGGACATCCACAGGAACCATGACGCCATGCGCAAACTCTTCACCATCAAGGCTCCGCGCATCGTCATCGACGAAGGATACGAACCCCGCTGGGGCGTCTGGCAGGCCAATTGGAAGTTCCCCGAAGGGCTCAAGGGCTTCTGCGCCCGCGTCTCGAAGGGCGGCGGCGTGCCCGGCGTCTGGACCGCTCCGCTGATGGTCAACAGCTACACCGACTTCTACCGCGACCACCCAGAGTGTTTCGGACGGAACGCCGAGGGAGCCATCGCCACGAAGCTCTACTCCTACGGCCCCATGGCGTTCCTCGACCCGACGCATCCGAAATCCGCGGAGTTCCTTGACGGCGTCTTTCGTTCTCTGAAAAAGGACGGCTTCCGCTATTTCAAAGTCGACTTCACGCAGGAGGTGCTGAACGCCACGGTTTTCAGCGACCGCGCCGTTCCCCGGGGAGGGATCATCCGCCGCGCCTTCGAGATCATCAGAAACGCAATCGGCAAGGACGCCTATCTGCTGGCCTGCGGCGCCTCTTACGAGTCCGTCACGGGCCTTGTCGACGCCTGCCGCACCACGGGAGACATCCACAACTTCTGGTCACATGTCATGGCCAACGCCGCCGGCATGGCCGGACGCTACTGGATGCAGGGCAACCTGTGGAACAACGACCCGGACTTCCTCATCGTGCGCACCCCGGAGACCTGCTCGCTGCCCCGCATGAACCGGGAGTTCCCCCCGCGCCCCTTCAACGCCGCGGACTACTGGCTCGCTGGACGGGAGCTGAACTACGAGGAGGCGAAGGTGTACGCCCTGCTCATCCATCTGAGCGGTGGCGACGTCTTCCTGAGCGACGACCTCCCCACGCTGAACAAGAAGGGGATTGGCCTGCTGACGAAGGCGCTCGAACGCCCGCTCACCGCCCCGGCCGTCCCACTCGACCTCTTTGAGAGCCACCACTCGCTGCCGGCCGTCTGGCTCGCCGAGGAGAAGAACCGCTACGTGCTGGGAATCATCAATTGGCAGGAGGATCCCGCCGAAATATCGGCGAGTCTCGAGGAGCTTGGCGTGGAATCGTTCACACAGATCACGAACTTCTGGGACGGCAAGGAGGCGAAAGGCTGTGGCGACGGCGAGATCCTGGCGGTTCTCGAGCCGCGCACATGCGCCGCGTTCGTCATCGAGAAGTAGCTGAAATCCCACGACGCCTGCTTACCCTCGCTCATGGATTTTACGGGCGATTGCCCGTGAAATCCGGTGCGAGGACGATCCTGAACCCGAGGTATTTGAAGCAGGCGGCGGGTTCCCAGAAGTTTCGATAGGCGGATCTGCAATGATTCACGCCATTGACCCAGCTCCCTCCCCTTCTCGCGATGACCGCGCCGGTCTTGGGTCCCGAAGGGTTCACCACCGCCTCGCTCTTGTAGGGCTCGTAGTTGTCGTTGCACCATTCCCACACGTTGCCGTGCATGTCATACAGTCCCCACGCGTTCGGCCTTTTCGTGCCGACGGGGTGGGTTCTGTTCTGGCTGTTCGCGTCATACCAGGCGTGGTCGCCCAACTCCCGCTCGTCGTCGCCGAAACTGAACCGACTGGTCGCGCCCGCGCGGCAGCAATACTCCCATTCCGCCTCGGAGGGCAGCCGGTACTGGTACCCAGCGGGAATTCTATCAGCACGCAACTCGTTATCCGTAAGCCATCTGCAGAACGAACGAGCGGCGGGCCAGGACACTTCCACGATCGGCTGGGCGGGATCCATCCAGAAAAAACCGTCGAGATCCAGCCCCTTGCCGGCCTTGCGAAGAGGACAACTCTTGGCCGTCCACTCGATCTGCGGATCCTTGCTGTCCGAGTTCATGAATTTCACGTAGTCGCCGATCGTCACCGGCGAGCACTCGCCGCTGGCGCCGAACGACACGCCGGAGGGCACGGCGTGGGAGTGGCCGTGCTCGGCGTGGTGCT
>CAYTFM010000125.1:3339-6402 GCA_964436735.1 uncultured Victivallales bacterium
ATCGTCACGAGGTGGCGGCTCATCCAGAAATGGTACGTCAACTGTACCTTGTGAACAGGCCCCTCGTTGCTTTTCCGTCCCCGCTCGCCGCCAATCCCCATGAGCCCCGGGTTCGACCCCATATAGAACTCACCGGGCAGTATGGGGCCAAGGCTTAGTTCCGTCTCAGGAATCTTCCACGACTTCCGTGGGAGCGGCCCCGCGCCTTCTCGCTTCTTGCCCTCGGCGATGGCAGGCTTGACCTCGACGCGCGCAGTCCCTCTCTCCGAAGCCGCAACCTTCCCGGCCACCTCTATGCGTAACGTCTCAGAGTCAGTCGCCGTCTTCACCCCTCCTCCCACGACCGTGACCGCCTTTTCCTCCGCGCGCCGAACGCTCTCCAACAAGCGTTCGAGATCCTTGATGATCTCTTCCGGTTTCGCATAGCGCTGTTCAGGGTTCAGCTTGATGCATTTGAAGACCACGTCGGACAGGCCGGGACAAAACGCCAGCCTTTCGGGGTCGACGATGTCAGGGAAGTCGCCTGTCACCAGCATGTACAAAATCTTGCCCAAAGAGTAGATGTCGGAGGTGCGATCCGCGCCTTTCGCGTCACGCTGCTGCTCCGGCGACATGTAGTGGGGGGTGCCCATGCCCATGCCGGTATAGGAGACGTCGCTGGCCTCGCCCTGACGCGCCAGACCGAAATCGACGATCTTGGGAATCATGCCATCGCCCTCGGGGTACAGCATGATGTTTGAGGGCTTCAGATCCCTGTGTATAAGGTGCTTGCGGTGCGCATAGCCGATCCCCTGGCAGATGCCTTTGAAAATACCGATCGCCTCCTCGAAGGGAAGCTTTTTCTTTGTCTCAAGGTAATGACTGAGAGAGCCACCTTCGATGTACTCCATCACGATATACTCGCCCTCGCCGTCGGAATTGTAGTCATACACGGTGACGATGTTCCGGTGGTTCAATGAGGCGATCGCGGACGACTCCCGCCGGAAGCGCTCGATGATCATGTCGGCGTCGGGATTGTTCACATGCTCCTTGAGGAGTCGCTTGATCGCGACGGTCCTTCCCGCGAGCTTCGTATCCTTCGCCCTGAACACGATGGCGAAACCACCCTCGCCAATGATGTCGATGACCTGATAGCGGTTCTCGATGAAGGCGTTGAACGGACTGTCTTCTTTGCGTGCAGGAACGGTTTCCAGCAAGACGGTTTTCTCCGTCTCAGTCCCGTACGGTTCTACGGTCTTCTTCGAATCCCTTCCCGACATCAGGACGGTCTTCTCACTGTCGGCGGCTTGCCCGCCGTCACCAGACGTGTCGGCGCGCCACCCCACCGCTCTCCCGCAGCGCGGACAGTGGCTCCAACTTGTCTGAAGCTCAAATTGGCATTTCACGCATTTCACAATCCACCAGATTTCACCTGATCCGCGCCCGAGAAAAGCTATTCCCTTTCGTTATAATATCGGAACGTCACCGCGAATGCAAGAACCCCGTCCGAAGCACGTTATACTCAATTAGGCTGAAAACTTAAATTTTGGTTGCGAAGTGGTTCGCGTTCGGAGACGCTTTCGATACCGAGGTATCGGAGGCGTTGAGAATGCGAATCCAAACTCAAAAGATCGCAACCGCGAAGCGGCACGCGTCTTGTGGCCGTATTTTCCCGATTCCTCCCTCGGACGATATTCATATCGCCCGTCAGTCGGATCGAAAAAATCCAATCCGCAATCCGACGTGCCAAAATGTAAGTTTTCAGCCTAATTGAGTATAGCATCCGCATCGCGCCATTCCACCATGTCCATTTGTCACTTCCCGTGGAATGGGTATATTGATAGCAACTGACACAAATAGGGCTGCATGATGACCAAACTGGCTCCCAAACAGATATACCCGTTGCTCTTCACCCCCATCTATAAAGAGGTGATGTGGGGGGGGAACATGCTTAAATCACATCTCCGCCGCAAGACGCCCGAGAAAAAGCTGCCGATCGGCGAGTCGTGGGAGATCGTCGACCGCGAGGGCGATGTCAGCGTCGTCGAGAACGGCTCCCTCAAGGGGATGAGCCTGCGGGAGCTCCTTGAGAAGCATGGTAAAAGCGTCGTGGGCAAGGACTTCACCGGCGGACGGTTCCCGCTGCTCGTGAAACTCATCGACGCCGGCGAGCGTTTGTCGCTGCAGGTGCACCCCGACGACAACGTGGCCCGGCAGCTTCCCGGAGCCGAGCCGAAGACTGAAATGTGGTATGTGGTGGCTGCGAAACCGGACGCCCGCATCTTCGCGGGGCTCAGCCGTTCCTGCACCAAGATCGGCTTCCTCGACATGCTCGGTTCGCCCGACATCGAGAACTGCCTCCAAGTCTACGAATCACATCCCGGCGACGCCTACTTCATCAACGCCGGCACGGTCCACGCCATCGGCGAGGGCAACCTCCTGCTCGAAATACAACAGAACAGCAACACCACCTACCGCCTCAGCGACTGGGGACGTGTCGGCGCGGATGGCGCACCGCGGCAGTTGCATGTCAAGGAGGCGCTCGCCTGCATCAACTTCGCCGACCGCACCTCGCCCAGGATCTGCGGCGTCACCGGTGAGACCGAACACAACCGCAAGTTCCCCATCGTCAAATATTGTCCGCACTTCCTCGTCGACGACCTCCGCCTCGCGGAGGATTGGAGGGACATCACCGACGGCAAGAGCTTCCACCTGCTTACCGCGGTCAATGCGCCGGTGACCGTCGGAAACGATGAGAAGTCGCTGAAGATCCCCACCGGCAGGACATGCCTCATTCCCGCCTGCTTCGGCACGTACAAGATCGTGGTCAATCCCGCCCGCGAGTCGATCGTCATCAAGACAGTGCTTTAAGGAAATCAGAATCGCGCGAGATTCTGATTTCCTTCACCCCTCCACCTTCCGAAAAAACACGCCTCTCTCCTGGCTGTCCTTCCTGACTTTTCCCCTCCCAATCAGGCGTTCAAGTTCTTGCGCAAGCCGAGACTCGTCAAGACTCGTGATGTGCGTCAGATCGGCAAGCGTGCAGGGACGCCGCGCGAGTATGCGCATGAGGTTGCTTTCGAT
>CAYTFM010000125.1:6412-12709 GCA_964436735.1 uncultured Victivallales bacterium
TCGGCGGATTGGGGGGCAGCGACGGCACCCTTTGGCTTGAACTTGCCGACGACTTCGACCTGGCAGATAGGGCGCAAGGCGGCGACGAACGGTTCGACCTCATCAGTGGTGGCGGAGCGAATCCAGTCGACGCAACCGGGACGGTCCAGCGTGTTCAACTGAACCTTGTCGGGACGTATCCGCTCGACCGCCTGTCGGAAAGCTTCGAGCGAGGCGGACGAATCATTGGCCCCCGGCACGACGAAGATCTCCAGCCAGAAGGCGATGGGACAGACGTGATGAAACTCGGCAAGCGTGTCGACCAGACGCGCCGCGCTCAGGCTCGGATGCGGCCTGTTTATCTTCGTAAACGCCTCCTCGTCGGCGGCGTCCAACGACGGGACGATCAGGTCGAGGAGGCGCAACTCCTCCACGAGCGCCATATCGTCAAGCAACACACCGTTGGTGAGAAGACATATCTTATACCTCGGGAAGTTCTGTTTGAGCCACGAGATTAGGTCGCCGATCCCCGCGTGCAGCGTCGGCTCCCCCGCCCCGGAAAAGGTCACGTAGTCGAGGGTGGGATCCGACGACAAAATCTCGCTCAACTCGGCCTTGACCTCGGCGAGCGGAACATACTCGCGGCGCGCCAGCGTCAGGTTGGTCGTGTCGCCGCACTCGCAGTAGACGCAGTCGAGCGGACAGGTCTTGTGGGGCACAAGATCGACGCCCAGCGATATCCCCAACCGCCGTGACGGCACCGGCCCAAACACATGCTTCATGTTCCTGGTCATTTCTTCCCGTCCCGCATACGTTTATAGATCGATGATCCACAGTCGAGAATTCAATCGATCATTCTCGCCTTCCGAGAGTCTCTAACATACTATTGTCAAGGGAAAATCAAAGCGGGATTAAAATCGGCGAGAGGCGGCTAAGTTCACCTGGTGTAGCTCAGGCATTAATTTTGAGTGCGGTCGATTGAGACCGCACTCAAAAAATCGGCGGCAAAGGCAATACCCCGAAAATGAGAGCGAAGTAGAGGGATAGAGCGCTTCGCGCAAATTTGGCGGGACAAATGGGACCGTTTATTTTTCGGCCGGCTCAAGGTCATCGAGCGCGGAGCGGCGCTCTTTCTTCTTTTCCTCGGGCTGCGCATCCGCCGCCTGCGACTTCGCGTCCGCGGCGGCCTGCTCCTTTTCGGCGACAGCTTGCGCCACCTGCTCGGTCGTCTTCACCTTCCCCACCCCCTGAATCCCCATCGCCTCGGACTTGATGCCCGCACTGAAAGGCAGTGGGGTCTTCAGCATGAAATTCTCGCTGCGCAACATCGTCTCGTCGGAGGTTCCGTCCCCGGCGGCGGAAATGGTGACATCTTTCAACTCGTAGCTGTGAAAGTCGGGTTTCCGCAGTTCGATCTTGCCCGTCATCTGCCCTTTGCACATTTTCTTGAGGCTGGCGATGTCCCGCGCCTTCTGCTCCACCCGTTTCTGCGCATTGAGATTCTCTTTGTTCTGAGGCCGAAACCCGATCAGGCTCTCCCCATACAGGACGCAGTCGCGGAGGCTCAGCTTCTGCTCCTTTGATTCGGCGTCGCAACTTCCGAATCCGAGCAGCAGACCTTTGGAATAAAGGACGCAGTTTGAGAATGTCGCATCGACGTTCGGCGCCATATAGACACCCGCTTGATAGCAGTCGTTGCCGCCGTCGTTCAGACTGGAAACGGTGCATCCACGCAACTCCGCAGTTAGAAGCGCGCCATTGTCGCACGAAAGACGGATACAGCCGAACGCCGAGTTGACCGCCGTGAGTTTAAGCTTCGTGGTGGTGGTCTGTTCGATGGCGGCGTCAAGCTCCATGACCGCCGAGTCGACGATCGTCAGATCCTGTTCCGCCCTTATGCTCCTCGCCCATAGGCGCCTCACCACGCAGTTCTTCCCTCTGACGCGGATGTTGACGGCACACATTGCCTCGGGCTCACCCTCGATGAAAACGCCATCGGCATCGACCACCACATCGGGATATTTGCCGGCGGCGAGTTTGAGCAGTGCCCCCTTCTTGAGTTTCGAAAATGCCTCAAGGGGGCCCAAGACACCTTCAGGCCCCGCGGCAGGGGCGCACTTGACGACCTCCTTCGGCTTCTCACTCCTGATTTTGGCGAGGGTGGCGTCGGGATCAGCCGAAAAAAGCTCACCGACCACGACGCACATGAGAACAGCGGCGCACCACGCCTTCACCGCCCCCACCCTATGAATCTGGTTTCGCATGGCTCATCCGACTCCGCACTTAGGGTTCATTACTTGTCCGACGCTGTGCCGGGCGAATCCTCGAGCAGGCGCAGCCCCTCGAACGTCTTCGCCGAAAGCAGTCCCGCCTTGGCGTAGACAAAGAGCTTCTCGCGGCTGTCGGAGATGTCGAGATTGCGCATCGTGAGCTGGCCGATGCGGTCCTGCGGAGTGAACGCGCCTTCGCCCTTCTCCATGGTGAGACGCTCGGGGGCGTAGGTCAGGTTCGGACTCTCAGTGTTCATGATGGTGTAGTCGTTGCCGCGGCGCAGTTCGATGGTGACCTCGCCGGTGACGGCCTTGGCCACCCAGCGCTGGAGCGTTTCGCGCAGCATCATGGACTGCGGGTCAAACCAGCGTCCCTGATAGAGGAGCCGGCCGAGGCGGCGACCCATGCCGCGGTACTGCTCGATGGTGTCCTCGTTGTGGATCCCCGTCACCAGCCGTTCGTAGGCGATGAACAGGAGCGCGAGGGCCGGAGCCTCGTAGATTCCACGGCTCTTGGCCTCGATGATGCGGTTCTCGATCTGGTCGGACATCCCCAGTCCGTGCCGTCCGCCGATCGCGTTCGCCTCCATCACCAGCTCCACCTGGCTGGCGAAGCTTTTTCCGTTCAACGTGACGGGCAGCCCCTCGTGGAAGCCAACCCGCACCTCCTCGTTCTTGATCGCCACGTCGGAACGCCAGTGCGCCACCCCCATGATGGGCTGGACGATCTTCATGCCGTTTTTGAGGAACTCAAGATCCTTCGCCTCGTGGGTGGCGCCCCAGATGTTGGAGTCGGTGGAGTAGGCCTTCTCCTTGCTCATCTTGTAGCTCAGTCCCGCTTTTTCCAAGAGCTCTGACATCTCCTTGCGCCCACCCAGCTCGTTGATGAACAGCTGATCGAGCCATGGCTTGTAGATGCGCAGGCTGGGATTCACCATCAAGCCATAGCGGTAGAAGCGCTCGATGTCGTTCCCTTTGTACGTGCTGCCGTCACCCCAGATGTTGACGTCGTCCTCCTTCATCGCGCCGACGAGGATCGTGCCGGTCACCGCCCGTCCGATCGGCGTCGTGTTGAAGTAGGGCAGCCCCGCCGTCGTGATGTGGAACGCCCCGCACTGCAGGGCGGCCAGCCCCTCGCGCACGAGCTGGGGTCGGCAGTCGACCAACCGCGCGTGCTCGGCCCCGTATTCGAGCGCCCGCCGCGGGATGTCGTCGTAGTCCGCCTCGTCCGGCTGCCCTAGAGGCGCCGTGTAGCAGTAGGGGATCGCGCCCTTCTGCCGCATCCAGTAGATCGCCGCGCTGGTGTCGAGACCGCCAGAAAACGCTATCCCCACTTTTTCCCCGATCGGAAGCGATTGCAGTATCGTGCCCATTATCGTTGTCCTCGTGTCATACATTCCGTTTTAAGTTCTGCGCGTGTAAAGCATTCCGCAAAGCGGAATGCTTACTCTATCCATCGAGCCACGGTTCCGCAACTGGACATTTCACCGTCTTGTGGCAATACTATATGGCATGCCTCCGAGCATGTTCCGGCGGCTGGTCAAACGACACATCACCAACACACACAATGGGACGGAAATGGCTATCATTAAAAACGGCGACCGGATACTCTTCCAAGGCGACAGCATCACCGACGCCGGACGCGGCAGCACCCCGGACGGGCTAGGCGGAGGCTACGTGTCAATCATCCAGGGACTGCTGGCGGCGAAGCGCCCTGAGCTGACCTGTTCGATCATCAACCGCGGCGTGGGCGGCGACCGGACCTTTGAGCTCCTCGCCCGCTGGCAGAAAGACTGTGTCGACCTCAAACCCGACGTCCTCTCCATCAAGATCGGCGTCAACGACGTCTGGCGTCTCCAAGGCGAGTGGAATGGACAGAAGTTCGTCACTTTCGCCGAGTACAAGGCGAACTACCTCAAGCTCCTGGACATGTCGAAGGCGGCCGGCATCCGGCAACTAATCCTGCTGAGCCCCTCGGCGATCGCGGACAACAAGGACGAGAAGTTCGCCTGCCATCTCGACGAGCGCATGGCGTGCGTCAAGGAACTCGCCGCCGCCTACAACGCCGTCTATGTCCCCATCCGCGAAGTCCAGAAGCAGGCGCTGCGTCAGTACCCGGACGTCAAATGGACCTCCGACGGCTGCCATCCGACGACTGCCGGACACGCCTTGTTCGCCCAGGCGTGGCTCGACGCCATGGGGGTGTGAAAATCCGAAAAACGAAGCACGAAATCCGAAACAGCGAAAAACGCTTTTGAACTGTGTGTTTCATTTATTCGATATTTGAATTTCGGAATTACTTCGGATTTCGAGATTCGGATTTCGAATTTGATTTTCTTAGCAATTAACCCCCGAGATTTGAGCCTCAGGCGCACATCACGATGAAGCCGTCCACGACAAATAGTGATCGTCCCATCGGGATCTTCGACTCCGGCGTCGGTGGACTCTCGGTGCTGGGTCATGTCCGCGGCGAACTTCCCGCCGAGGATATCGTCTACGTCGCCGACTCGGCCTTCGCCCCCTACGGCGACAAGCCGAAGAAGGCGGTGGAGGAGCGGTGCGTCGCGCTGACCAGGTTCCTCATAGAACGCCGTGGCGCGAAGGCGGTGGTGGTGGCATGCAACACGGCCACCGCGGCGGCCGCCGCGACGCTCCGCTCGCGGTACACGATTCCGATCGTCGCCATGGAACCCGGCGTGAAACCCGCCGTCTCCCTCACGAAATCCGGGGTGGTGGGCGTCCTGGCCACGAGCGGCACGCTCGCCAGCGAGAAGTTCAGCTCGCTGCTTGACCGCTTCGGGCACCATGTCAAGGTGCGCGTCCAGCCCTGTCCGGGACTCGTCGAGTGCGTCGAGGCGGGCGACCTCGACACCCCCGCGACCTCCGCGCTTCTCCGCGGCTTCCTTGAGCCTCTTCTGCGGGAGGGATGCGATGTCATCGTCCTTGGCTGCACCCATTATCCATTCCTCGCAGCGGCCATTAGAGTCATCGCCGGTCCCGACGTGGTTATCGTGGACACCGGCCCCGCCGTCGCCCGTCAACTCCGCCGTCGCCTCGAAGAGACGGGCTTGGCGAATCCCGATCCAGGACGCCGCGGGACGTGTGAATTCTGGAGCAGCGGCGCCGACGAACCTTTGCGCGCCTTCTCACACACCGTCTGTTCAAAGGGTGTCGTCCAGCACCTTCCCGAGCTTTTCGCACAGTGCGAGGTCACCGTATGAGTGCCGCACGCCGCCCGGAAAACCTCCTCTGCGCCTACCGCCTCACCAACGAACTGGACCTCAAGGCGGCCACCCACTCCCACGACTTCCACCATCTTTTATACCTTATAGAAGGCGAATGCGAGGTGACAGTGGATGGCTGCCACGTCCCGATGGCGCAGGACCGCTTTCTCGCCATTCCACCCCATACGCCCCATGCCATGCGGTTCCCCTCGTCAGACCGCGTCAGATGCGACGTCATCCAAATCAAGGCGTCCCTTCCCGGCAAACTCGCAGACCTTCTGCCGACACGGCGGAGCGTTGACTGCTCTTCCTATGCCCTCGAGATGACGTCGGCGCTGAACCTCATCGTGCGGACGCTCGAGCGGCGGCCTTCCCGCGCCGCCCGCGCCTTCGCCTCCCTGCTTGCCTACGTGGCCGTCATCCTCGCCGAGTGCGGCGCCGGGGAAGCCGCCCCCGCGGGCCCCACCGCCTCCGACGCCAGGATCAAGGTCGCGGTGACGCATCTCGACAGTGCCTTCAAAGAGAACTGCTCAACGAGAAAACTGGCGAAGATCGCCTCCCTGAATGAAAGCTACTTCATCCGGCTTTTCAAGCGGCACGTCGGCATGCCCCCGTCCGAGTACCTCATCAAAAAACGGCTGGACGCCGCCGCCAGCATGCTGATCTTCTCCTCAGCCCGCGTCGCCGACATTGCCTCGGCCGTCGGCTACGGCAGTTACAACCACTTTTCCTGTCAGTTCAAGAAACACTTCGGCGTCAGCCCGAAGGACTACCGCAGCGAGTCCGCGAAAAACGGAGGCGCGTCATGAGCCTGCACACCAGCG
>CAYTFM010000125.1:12719-24113 GCA_964436735.1 uncultured Victivallales bacterium
CTATGTGATGCCCGAGCCCCCCGAGTTGCACGACAACTGGGAGGCACTTCACAAAGACCTGATAGACCCTGAAGACAAAGGGGTTGTCTTCCACAAAGGCCACACGGTCATCATCGATCCCGAGCTGGTCATGATGATGGACGAGGAGACGATGAAAAAGCTCTCGCTCCAGTTCGGCTCCGTGCTGACCATGGTGAGCGAAGGCGCCTCCGCCACCTACGGCTTCGCCCTCTACCGCGACAACGAGAGAATCCGCAGCCTCACCGCCACGGACGGCACCGTGGTGGAACAGGTCGGGGAACCGTTGCCCGAGGAGGCTGGCGTCAACCCCGACGCACTCTCGGAGGAGATCATCCTGCGCCTCCTCTCGGATCTTGGCTTCGACTACCTCGACCTCGAACACGCCGACGAGTTCGTGGCCTACCACCTTGAACCCGCCGAGGGACCTGTCGTCATCACCTCCGCCTACCGACCCACCTCCCCCTTCAGGCGCCGCCCCGACAGGCCATGGTGGAGGTTCTGGTAAGTCAATCCGCCGCATGTTTATGTCAAGGCTGATCATGGCTACGGGCGACAAACCCAGGTATACTTCTGTCATAGCAACCATTCACCACTCACGATCCACTATTCACGAAGCATAAGGGAGACCGGTCATGGAACGGAAACTGAGGCTTGGCGTCATCGGATGCGGCGGGTTCACCGCAGGAAAGCACCTGCCAAATCTGGCGGCGAACCAGCGGTACGAACTCCGCGCCCTGTGCGACGTGAACAAAAGCATCCTCGACAAAGCGTCCTCGGCCTATCGCCCCGGCTATTCGACTGACGACTTCAAAAAACTCTGCGCCGACCCCGAGCTCGACGCTCTGCTCGTGGGCACGAAACCATCCTACCGCCTGCCCATCATGGAGGAGGCGGTACGCCACGGGAAGCATCTGTTCGTGGAGAAGCCGATGAGCATGGAATACGGTGAGACCTTGAAGATGTATCAGCTTCTGAAGGGTTCCGGCACCCGCTTCATGGTCGGGCACAACCGCCCCTACAGCCCGATCATGCGCGACGCCAAGGAGCTGTTCAAAAAGGCCCGCGACACGTCGGGCACGCCCCACAACAACACGCTGATCATCTACCGGATCATCGGCGAGGCGCAGCTGTGGCCGGAGCACCACCGCTCATCCATCTACCGCGGCGAGTCCACGATCATCCACGAGCTGACGCACATCTTCGATCTCATCAACTGGCTTGTCGACGGCGAACCGACGTCCGCCTTCACGGGTGGCGCGGGCAACATGGACAACGCGGTGACACTCGCCTATCCGGGCAACATCACGGCGCTCATCGTCTCCGGCGACAACGGCTCGGCCGGCTTCCCCAAAGAGTGCCTCGAGATAAACACGAACCACTGCGTGATAAGCGCGAGAAGCTTCGTCGAGCTCTACTACGCGGGAGAGAAGATCGGACATGGACGGAAACTCTACCACTACAAACAGCAGGGCAGACCGCGGACATCGACTTACGCGAAGTACGAGGACATTCTCTGGACTATCCGCTCGTCGATCACCGAGGCCGAGAGGGCGGTCGGCTACTACTACACGAAGATGCCCGTGGAGAACAAAGGACACTACGAGGAGCTTGACGCCTTCTATGACCTGGTGATGAACGGAACTCCCATCGCCGCCGACCTGCGCAAAAGCGCGCTGTCCACGCTCATCGCGCTGAAAGCCATCGAGTCTCTCCAGGCGAAAGCCCCCGTGAAGCTGGACTTCCCTGAACTGGAGTGAGAACTGTCGCCGCGGCATCCACTCGTTCACCTCGTGGCTCCGTCCGAACGCCCTGAACCGAACACCGACTTTCCGGATTTCTCCTCCCTTCCCCCTTGACACAGAAAGGGCTCCGCGGTATACTGTGGTTGCCAACCGGACTAGTCCAGTTGGCGAACCCTTGGAGGAATCATGCGGAACGGGACTGAGGCGGCGCGGAGAAAGCCAATATTCATCCAGGTGGCGGAGAAGATCATCTCCGACCTGCGCGGATCAGCCATGCCAGGCGACGCCCTCCCCGGCGAGCGGCAACTAGCCCAGCGCTACAAGATCAGCCGGGGGACGGTCGTCTCGGCCCTCGACCACCTTGCGGCGGGCCACCTGGTGGAGCGTCTTCCGGCGCGGGGCACCTTCCTGACGGATGAGTTTCTCTCGGGAACGACGCCGCGCCGCATCCTCCTGCCCTACCCTGAGCCGCGGATCTCGCCCGAGTTCCTGCATCCGGAACTGTGGGGCATCTCCTCCGAAATCCAGCGTGGCATGCTGGACGAGGCGATGGCGAACGACTGCGCGGTCGTCTTCCAGCACTTCAAGGAACCGGAGAGCGGCCTCCAACTCGCAGGACAACTCCGCCGGGTTGAGGAATACGACGGGGCGGTGTTCATCGGCATGCAACTGAGCACCCTCCGGGACGGACTCGTCGCCGCGGGCAAGCCCTGCGTGATGGTGGCGCCGCCGGTGCTCCTGAGCCGCTTTCCGAACATCTCGATGGTCTCCTTCGAGATGGAATACTGCTTCGAGCAACTTGCCGGCCTCCTCGCCGACCACGGCTATACGACGCTTGCCGCCGTCCTCCCTTCCGAATTACGCCCGCTCGACAGGGAAAACGACATGCGCAAGCTTGAGTCGCTCGCCGCGGCCGCGGCGCGGCATGGCATCTCTCTCGACCGAAAGCGCATATTCGAAATCCCCATCGGCTCCCTTGAAAGCAATGCCCAAGCCCTGCTCGAACAGGTTCGTCCGCCGCTCAAGGGGAGCGAGGCGATGTTCTGCATGCGGACCGACTACGTCGACGCAGTATATCATCTGGCGGCGGCGGGGAAGTTGAAATTCAGGGATTTCCCCTTCTTCGGATTCGCGACAGGCGTCACGTTTATGAACCTCACCCCGCGGCCGACCTACGTGAAGATCGGCTACCACCAAATGGGGAGGGCAGCGGCCCAAGCGGTGTTCGAGGCGTGGAAAGAACCATCATCCGGGCTAGTCCGGAAACTGGTCATGAACGAACTCGTCGACGGCGAAACGATATAGCGGAAACTCGCCGGACTTACGTCATGGCGTAGATATGATATGGTTGCTTTTCAAAGCCATTGAAAATCTGGGAGGGGGCATGATTCGCACGCATAGTTGCATTTCGAGCACGCTGATCCCGAATCGGGCGCGGCGTCAGATTTTTACCCTTATTGAATTATTAGTGGTGATCGCCATCATCGCCATCCTGGCCTCGTTGCTGCTGCCCGCCCTGAAAAACGTGAAGGACACGGCCAAAAGGATCACCTGCCTCAACAACATGAAGACCGTTTCCCTCGGGATCAGCCATTACGCCGACGACTATGAGGACTGGATCGTGCATTGGTCGGACCCAAATCCGCCATATGTCCATGGCATCGACCTTTTATCCGTGGCCATCGGCGCGTATCCCGACGTGACCGCCTGCCACAACGCCCCGAAACGCAGCAAGGCCTCGTTCCCCGACAACCCGTTCCCCGCCAAACTCAACGCCTTCGTCTGCCCCGCCCAGGACTACTGGTTCTACGACACCAGCACGAACTGGCTGTACACGAACTACGCCGTCAACTGCTACGCCCTCGTCGGACGCCCCGTCTGGCCCGCCGCCTATACCTGCCCCCACCTCAAACGTTCTCAGGTCAAGAGCCCCTCCATGTTCGGCATGATGACGGACGGGAAAGTCAACAACGCCAGCACCTATGTCATCTGGGGGACGGCCTGGATGACCTTCAGCGACCCCCGCTGCGTGGTTAATCCACTCCACGGCAACACCGCCAACATCCTTTTCGCCGACGGCCACGTGACGTCGTCCCCCGGCACCGGCGTCCTGCCCATTTCACTGCAGAACAATTGACATAGACGACACTATATAAGGAAAGAAGGAGGAGCCCACCATGAGATGGACACCGCGCCACGCAACACTCGTGTCGACACTCGCCGCCGCATTGCTGACAAGCGTCTACTGCCCCGCCGAGGAGGCCACCCCCGCGGATCCCGCACTAGTGTTCGAGGTGAACTTCGACAGTTGGTCAGTGAACGCCAGCCACGCCAAGGGCGAGCCGAAATGCGCAAGCTTTGAAAACCCCGACCTCCAGCTGCGCATGTTCTCCGGCGTGAAAAACCAAACCGGCGGAATCAAGCTCCGCAACAGCGAGTACTGCCAGTATCCGATGAAGAGCAACTTCGACCCCGCGCAGGGCACCATCAGCCTCTGGGTCAGCCCGCAGGGATGGAAGGGGAGCGACGACCACTTCCACCTCTTCTTCACCGCCAAGGACCAGAACTACCGCATGATCGTCTACAAATACTATCAATGGGCCCGCCTCAACTTCTTGCTTGAAGTGACGGACGCCAAAGGCGAGTTGACACGCCATTGCGCCTGGGGGACCATTGAGGACGGTCCCTGGTCGTCGGGCAAGTGGCGCAAGATCGACGCAGTCTGGAACGCACAGGGTATGAGACTCTACCTCGACGGAGCCCTCGCGGCCGGCGCCTCCGAATGCGAATTCAAGCAACCGCTCAACCTGCCCGCTCCAAGCGACAAAGGAACGCTCATCATCGGCACGGATCCGGAATGGCTCAACAATCCGAACTGCGCCAAAGACGAGGAGACGGCCTTCGACAACATCATGGTCTTCAACCGGACGCTGAGCCCCAACGAGATCAAAGCCGACTTCGAAAAATACTATCCGTCCGGCTTCGACGCCGTCCCCAGCAAAAACCTCGTCACCATACCGCTCGCCATCGCCGCCGGAGAGATTGACGGCACGCTCAAAGCGGAGGAATGGGCGGCGGCCGCCAAGATACCGGTGATGGCCTTCCGCGAGGCGCCACCAAAGGCACTGAGGTCGTGGGCGTGGCTGCTCCGCGGCAAGGAAGACCTGCGCATCGCCCTCCGCTCCGAGGCGAAACCACCCTTCAAGACAAGCGCCACGAAACGCGATGGCAACGTCTGGGAGGACGACTCCTTCGAGTTCTTCCTCCTCAGTCCGAAAGGCGACAAATTCCACTTCATCGTCAATCCCAATGGCGCATTGTTCGACGAGAAGAACGGCGACGCCGTCTGGAACAGCGGCGCGGTGGCCAAAGCCACCCAGGACGCCGACGGCTGGTCGGCGGAGTTGTCGATCCCACTGAAAGACCTCGCCGGCGCGGGCGCCTTCGAAGGCGGCTCATGGCGCGGCAACGTCTTTTCCACGTATCTCGTCGGCACCAAACTCGCCTACTCCGGCTGGTCCACGCCATCCGTATCCTACCACGAGACCGAAAACTACGGAACCTTCGCCTTTGGCAACGACGACGCGGCGGCCCGCATGGAAGAGATCGGTCATCCCGCGCTCGGAACCCTTGACCTGAAAGCGTCAATCGTCCCCGCCACGCGGTCAAACGACTTCACGGTCAACGCATCGTATGAGCTCGATGGCGGCGAAAAGGTCTCCTATCCCGACAGCCTCGCCGGCAAAGAGTGGAGCACCCGCCTTCCCTCCGGCCGCCAGAAACTCGTCATGGACGCCATCCGCACCGCCGACAAGCAGCCCATCTACCACTATGAGAACTGCTATTACGTGAGCCTGCCGCTCGAAATAACCTACTCCTGCTACCCCACCAAAGGGCACATTGAAGTTCTCTGCGACACCTCCAATGCCGGAGAGGAGTTCGGCAAAGCCATCACCGCCGGACAAGTCTCAGGCACGGCCAAACTCGTCGACACCCGCACGAAAAAGATTCTTGCGGAAGCGGAATTCAAACCAGCAAAGACGCAAAGCTCGGTCAGACTCGCGATGCCACAAAATTTGCCTCAAGGCATATACGAGATCAGCGTCGCTATGAAGCCATCCGGCGGCGGCGAGCCTATCGCCAAGACGGAGACGCTGCGGATGCCCGATTTGGCCGTCTACAAGAATCCTCCAATGGTCGACCACAACGTTCCGCCCCCGTGGACGCCGGTGAAACGCATTTCCGACAACGAATTCGAGGTGTGGGGCCGCCACTACAACTTCGCCGGGGGTCCATTCCCCGCCCACGTCGCCAGCGGTGGCGTCAATGTTCTCAATACGCCAGTCGAGTTGCTGATCGACATCGACGGGACCCCCACGCCCGTCGTCTGGCAGGATTCAAACCCCGGCGAAAGCTACGACGACATGGTCACGTTCAACGGCTCCGGCAACGTCAAGGACGGCTCGAAGCTGAAGCTCACCTGGAAGACGCAACTGTGGTTCGACGGCGTCAGCCGGACCGACTTCACGCTCATCCCGTCAAATCCCGTCACGATCAATTCCATGGTCCTCAAGTACTCCGTCGACGCCGCCGCAGGTAAATTCGTTCTGACCCCGCTTCTGAACAAGTGGGAAGGCGACAAGATGGAACTGGAGTTCAACCCCGTGCCAAACTGCATGAAGGACTTCTCCCTCTGGATCACCGGCCACGACCGCGGCCTCTTTTGGTGGCCCGAGTCGAACGCCAATTGGATCATCGAGAAAGGGGCGAAGCCAATCCAACTCGCGAAAAACGGCACAGACGTCGCCGTGAAAATCTCCATCATCGGTAAACCGGTCGAACTCAAGACTCCGGCACCGTACGCCATGGTCTTCATGGCCTCTCCCGCCCGGAAGCCCCCCGAACGCGCCAGGAGCTTCCACGTCGACGGTTGGATGAAACCGCGGCGGCAGAACATGCAGACGACCTCCTGGGGCAGCTTCGCCGACAAGGTCTCCGACGACGACTGCACCGACTTCGTCAGCCAGAAACCCTACGATCTGAAGCGTTTCACCGCCAACGTCCGCTCCTACAACGGGTTGAACATCGGCTCCCTGCCCTACAGCCAGCCGACCTACTTCACTTCGCTCGAGCCTGAGTACGACTGCTTCCGGAAAGTCTGGGAGCAGTACCCCGCCGCGACGTTCGACGGCAGCAAGGCAGGCGTCAAATACAAGGCCTTCCCGGGATGCTCGAACTCGCAGTTCGCCGACTACACCGTCCAGCGGGCGGTCAATCTGATGGACGTCTGCCCCGAGATCGCCGGCCTTTACTACGACCTCTGCTGGGTGGTCTACTGCGAGAACGCCGAACACGGCTGCGGCGGCGTCGACGCCTTCGGCAACAAGATACTGAAATCGTCCGGCTGGGGCATGAGAAGCTCGCTGATGCGCATCTACAAGGCGGCCCACGCCAGAAACAAGATCGTCATGAACCATAACCACAGCCTCTTCAATCCCATCGCCCACAACTTCACCGACTACTGGTACCCCGGCGAGCAGTATGAGCCCGCCATCCTCCAGAACCCCGAGCACTTCTACTGCGAGAACATCTCCCTCGAGGCCTACCAGTCGGAGCTGAGCATGCGGATCAAGGGCGTGGGCATCGCCTTCCTCCCTCAATACATGAGAGCCTGGGAGATGAACAAGTCGCTGCGCGACACGTACAAGTTCGATTCCGAAACCTACACCCACCGCACGCTCGCTCCACTTGTCCTCCACGACATTCCCGTCTCCGCCAGCTGGATGAACCTCAATCCGGTCGACCGCCTCTGGGGCATGGGCGACTACACCGATCTTTCCTCCGCCGAATTCAAAGGCTACTGGGAGAACAACGCGATCAAGGCCGACGCTCCCGGCGTCTACATCAGCTATTACACCTGGAAGAAAGACAACGTCTTCAGAGTGCTCTTTGTGGCGGTCAACATGACCCGCGGGAAAGTGGACTTCAGCGTCTCGATCGACAAGAAGGCGCTGGGGCTGAATGATGCCACACTCCAGCTCGAGGACGCCATGAACAGGGAAAAGAACTGGTCTGTCGCCGACAAGATCGAGGGACTCAGCCTGGCAGGCAACACGTACCAGTTCATCGGTTTGAAATAGAGACCCAAGGATTAATATTCCCCTGCTGGATAAACACTCCGAGGACGCGTTGATGGGGGACGGCGTGACTGCCAGGAATGAACGACAGGCAGGCCCCGTTTGTGTTTTAGAAGGTTAATTCAAGACCATTGAAAATCTGGGAAAACACTCCGAGGGACGGCTCATGAACGTCGGCGTGTCTGCCAGTGGTGGTTTAAGCGGAAGATAGACGCGTCGGACAGATTGTTTGTGATGTGGACGACAATTCAAAACCATTGAAAATCCGGGAAAACACTCCACGGGCGTGATGATATGAACGGAATGATTGCCAGTGCTGTTCGGCCTGCTGACACGTTCCGCCGGACGGATTGTTTGTAGTATGAACGACAACTCAAAACCATTGAAAATCTGGGAGAAAGAGTGTATGCGCACGAATAGTGTTACCCCAAACACGCGGCTTCCAAATCGCATGCGCTGTCAGATTTTTACCCTCATAGAATTGTTAGTCGTCATCGCCATCATCGCCATTTTGGCGTCCCTGCTCCTGCCGGCGTTGAAGTCGGCCAGGGAATTGGCGAAGCGCACCTCCTGCGCCAACAATCTGAAAAGCGTCTCGCTCGCCATCAACCACTACTCGGACGACTATCAGGACTGGATGATCTGGTGGTCGGATCCCAACCTCCCCTACTATCATGGCATCACGTTGCTCTCCGTCACCTTGGGGTATTATTCGTCTCCCGCAGAGTTCAGCTGCACCCAGAAAAGAGACTCCGCGCATCCCAACGCTCCGTTTCCCGCGAAACTGAACATCTTCGTCTGTCCCTCCCGCGACTACTGGTTCGCCGACACAAACAATTCCTTTCTGTGGACGAACTATACCAACAACGTCTACGCCCTCGTCACGTTCCGCGACACCTACACCCCCTCCTACAAGCGCTCCTCGATCGTCAGCCCCTCGATGTTCGGCTTCCTCGCCGACGGGAAAATCAACGCCGCCGGCAACGGCTACGGCGTCTGGGGCACCACCTGGTACACCTTCGGCGACGCCAACTGCGTCATCAACCCCCTCCATGGCAACAGCGCCAACGGCCTGTTCGCCGACGGGCACGTTATCGCCGCCCCGGGCAACGGCATCTTCCCCTGGAAGCATACGAACAATTAGCGGCACCTCGACACCACATCCTGTTTTCAATTGCTGAAAGGCCTTTCCAATGACCGTCAAGCTCTTTTGCGCAACCATCGCGACGACGCTCCTGCCACTCGCCTTCCTCGCCTCGGATCTTGAGCTACGCAACGACGCCTGCTCCATCCGCTTCGCGGAGGCTGCGGACGGTTTCCACTGCGCAGGGTTCGAATACCGCGGCGGCGAGACCACGCGGTTCATCGATCCGAAAACCCCAAAGAGCCTTCTATTCAAAATCGAACTTCAGAAACCCGACGGCACCGGAAGCGTCGTCGTCGACAGCCGCGCCGACTGCGCGAAAAGCTCCCGCGTCACAACCTCTACTGATGGTTCCCAAAACCTTGAACTGTCGTTTAAGGGCATCTCTCTACCCGACGAGCCCGCCGCGCTCTCCGTGACCGTCCACGTCGAACTCGTCAAGAACGAGGCGAAGAGCTCATGGCGGATCGACATCGACAACACGAGCAAAGTCCTCGGGGCAAGCTCCGTCACCTTCCCGATCCTCCCAGCGGTCTGCGGCAAGAACGAGGCGGACATCCTGCTGCCGACCGGCAACTGGGGCGGACAGCTCCACCGCAAAGCAAGCCTCAGCAGAAGCCTCACCTACCCCGCCGGATGGCCTGGCTCCTGCGCGCCGACACAGCTCATGTGCCTCACGAAAGGGAACCACTCCCTATCCATAGCCGCGCACGATCCAAACGGCTGGACGAAAACCTTCTCCATCGACACCGACCAGAACGTCTCCATCCAAACTCCAGCCGAGAACCCCGGCATCCCCGGGAAAGCGAAAGGTCCGTCGTATCCTGTCGTCGTCCAGGCTTTCACCGGCGACTGGTGGATAGCGGCGAAGCACTACCGCCAATGGGCCATGAAGGAGGCGCCATGGACGCGCAAGGGCCCGATGGAGAACCGAACTGACGTGCCTGCGAAGTTCAAGGAGCTCACCTTCTGGATGGTGTGGGGATGGACACCACCCGATGGCGTCCTCAAGCTCGTTTTGAAAGGAATGGAGGAATTCGGCACGCCGTTCGCCCTCCATTGGTATGAATGGCACGTCTCGAAGTTCGACTACGACTATCCGGAGCTGAAACCCAAACCTGGCTTCACCGAGGCGTGCAAAGCGTTGGAGGCGAAGGATATGGTTGTCATGCCCTACCTCAACGGACACGTCTGGGATCAGAACCTCGAAAGCTACAAGGAGATGAAGCGGTTCGCCTGCGTGAAGAAGGATGGCTCGCTCTACGAGGAGATGTGGGGTACGCCACAGCACCCCTTCACCGCCATCTGCCCCTCGTCCACCGCCTATCAGGACTTCATGGCCCGCTACTGCGGAGACTTTGTGAAAACCAATGCGCTTTCCGCGCTCTACCTCGATCAGATCGGATGCGTGGTCCCGAACCTCTGCTACGACCCGTCTCATGGCCATCCACTCGGCAACGGCTCCTATTGGATGGACGGCTATCGCGTGATGCTGGAGAAAATCATGAAGACCACGGAGGGTAAGGCCGCCCTGACAACCGAGAACACCACAGAGATTTACATGGACCACATCAGCGGCTTCCTGTCATGGCTCGGCACCTTCTCCGAGGACGTCCCGCTCCTCCCGGCGATCTACTCCGGGCACACCTACTACTTCGCCGCCAAGGGCGACCAGAAGGACAGCCTCGACGCCTTCGTCGCCTGCCAGGCCCGGGCGTTCCTCTGGGGATGCCAGCCCGGTTGGGAGGGCGACTGGTTCGCCCGCGACGCCACGAAGAGCAAACCGAAGATCGAGTACCTGTCGAAACTCGGCCGACTGCGCCAGGCGTGGAAAAAGTTCCTCTGCTACGGCGAACTGCTCGGAGAAGTATCACCGCTTGTCGGCCAACCGAACACGACGACGATTCAACACTGCAACGCTCCGCAAGCTGGCACGGGGCACGAGCTCAAACTGCCGTCAGTCATGGCCACCCACTGGAAAGCCTCCGACGACTCGCATGCCGCGCTTGTCGTCAACCTCACCGCGGAGCCGCGGAACTTCTCCTATGCGATCGCTTTTGAGGGAATACCAGAAGACAAGAGCAAGACTATCCTCGTAACGCGCCGTTCCGAGCAGGGCTCCGCTCCTGTCGGAATCGTCCCAGGCCCGAACTACGGGGCGACCGAACTCCTCGCCCCGTACGAGATAAGGCTTGTCGAATTCTCGCCATATGACGCGGCAGCCGAACTCGCCGCCACATCGACTTCGCTTTCACCATCACTCCAAAATACCCCTGCCATGCTCGCCGCCTCCGCCGCTCTTCTTCGGGAAAAACTCGCTTTGACAACCAGCCCGGAGACGCATCTTCTC
>CAYTFM010000126.1:0-10128 GCA_964436735.1 uncultured Victivallales bacterium
GTCAAGGCGGACGGCAACGTCTCGACTGATCCCCACAACGAATTCAGCGACAAGAACATCTTGTTCGTTAGCCGCGACATCGAGGAGACCGCCAAGAAGTTCGGCACATCACCGGCTGCGATCCGGAACCTCCTGTCCGACGCACGCGCCTCCCTGAAGGCGCTCCGCGACCGACGCCCACGGCCTCATCTCGACGACAAGACGCTGACCGCATGGAATGGCTTGATGATCTCGGCGTTCGCCCGAGCCTCGCAGGCGCTGGACGACGTCCGCTACCTCGACGCGGCGGCGAGATCGGCACGATTCATCGAGACCCATCTGTATGACCCCGCGAGCGGGAGGCTGCTGCGCCGCCACAGAAACGGCGATACGGCGATCGGCGGTTTCGCCGACGACTACGCCTTTCTCATTCAAGGCCTCCTCGATCTTTACGAAGCCTCATTCGAGACACGGCTCCTCACCTGGGCCATAGAGCTTCAGCAAAAACAGGACGAGCTGTTCTGGGACAAGGACCGCGGAGGCTTCTTCAACACGGCAGCCGGCATGCCGGACATTATTCTGCGCCTGAAGGAGGAGAATGACGGGGCGGAACCTTCCGCGAACTCGGTCGCCGCGTTGAACATGCTGCGCCTGTCGCACCTGAGAGACGGCACGGACTTCCACGCGCGCGCCTCGATGCTGTTTCCGCTGTTCGGCAACCTCATCGCGGCAGCGCCATCGGCAATGCCGCAAATGCTGGTGGCGCTTGACTTCCATCTGCACCCGCCCACGCACATCATCATCGCAGGCGATCCGTCAGCCCCCGACACCCGATCATTGCTTCGCGCGATCCATACCCATTTCATTCCCGTCAAGACGCTTCTGCTGGCCGATGGTGGCGCAGGACAAAAGGCGCTGGCGGAACAGTTGGCTTTCATGAAAACCGTCCAGATGATCAACGGCAAAGCCACCGCATTCGTTTGTGTGAACTACTCGTGCAAAACGCCCACCAACGACCCGCGCACCATGCTCGAACTACTCGGCTGCAAGACACAAGACGTGAAGCAAGAAGAGCATATCCGCAAATAACGCCGCGCCCGCCGCCACATACTCCACCGGGCTTCAAGGAACAATCCAGGAGTCCCGGCTCCACAAGGGAGCAGGGGCTCTCCACTCACTCCTGGGTGCCATACACGCGGAAGTCGAACACTTCGGCATAGGGGCTTCCCCAGGTCCTGTGTATGGCCAGGCGCACGGCCGTGGCTTCGACTGGCTCGACGTCATGCCGACGGAAGCGCAGAAAGTTCTCGGCATCGGCGGCGATAATCCGCCAAACTGAGCCGGTCTTCACCTCCACCGCATACTCCCTGACAAGCTGGGGCGCTGGCCGAATCTTGCCCATGTGGTCCTCGTTGAGATCCGTGTTGAACACAAGTTCCACCCGGGCGATTCTCCGCTCAGTCCCCAGATCGTACTCGATCCATTCGGGATTCCCATCGGCCATGGCGGCGGAGGCCCACAGGTGCGGTAGCCCATAGGGACGGATGTGCCCGTCGTTCACGCTTGAGGCACGGAAGAGATCCTGCTCCGGACCTACTCTGAAACAGGGCGTGGGGCTGACCTTGAACGCCGTCTCCCACCCAAAGGGCTTTCCATCGTCCACCACACCTACCCCCATCGCCCCCGTCATCCCTCCAGTGGCGGCGCGGACGCGCCCGCCCGCAAGAGGGCGGACTATGACGAACAGCTTCAATCCCTCTCCGGGACTCGCTCCGCAGGAAAACCGCGTCCACCCGCTCCCCGAGGAGGGCACGGAGGCGGAGGAAGTCGCCAGATGGTTTTGCAGGCGGTAATTCTCCGGACGGTCGCAGCCAAAGAACTCCGCCTCGACGATGCCCCCCGCCGGTCCCTCAATCCACACCTCGACGAAGTCAACCTTCACCGTCACGACCGGCAGGACCAATCCCACCGCTTTGTCGAGCGAAAGCCACGTGTCGCCCTCCCCCTCGAGAATCTCCGTTCTCCGAACCGAGGACGAGGTTGCGACGGCAGGGCGGGAAAGGTCGGAGGCCTCGCGCAAGATCTTTCCGGCGATTGAATGATCATGCCTAAGGAGCAGACGCTGCAACTCCCCCACCCGATGGGGAGCGGCAGCTTCCGATGGCGAGCAGCGCGCCATCCTGCAGAATGCGACGGCCGCCGCCGCCGCCTGCCCCGTCACGGCGCAGGTCCCCGCGACGCGCAAGGCCCCCAGCGCCTGATGGGTGACGCTGATGTCGCGTCCGGCGAAGAACAGATTTTCGATGTTACGCGAGAAGAGACTGCGCAGCGGAATGTCGCAAATCCCCGGCACATGGTTGTACACGCATCCCCAATCCGGATTCAGATAGCCTCCCTCCGGATGGACGTCGAGCATGTAGCCGGCGGAGCCAATGGCGTCCGAGAAGCGCTCCTGCGCTTTCAGCATGTTCTCGGTGAGGATGACTGGGCCGAGAAGACGGCGCGACTCGCGCTTGCCCGGCAGCGGGGCGATCCAGTCCAATTCCTGGTTCTCGACGTTCTCGAATTTTCCGCTGTTTTTAATATAATCCCAAAGTCCGTAGATCAGGCTCCGACACCGTCGTGAAACCTCCTCGTCGTCGTCGATCGGGTTGATCAGCCCCCCAACCTCCGCCCACCAAATGAAGCCGAAATCACCCTTGGCGTTCCGCGGCCACATCTTGCCGAAGTAGGGAAACGCGGGAAGCGTGGAGACATCCAGCGCACTGTGGGGCGCGGTGAACGGCACCGGTTTTTCGCGGCGGACGCTGCGGAATGTCAAAGTCGCTCCCATGGTCACCTGGTCACCGCCCTCCGGAGCCGACGGTTCGCCGAACTCACCTCGGGCCTCACGCCCCAACCGGAAGTCCGCTCCCGCCAGATAGCCGACCACGCCGTCCCCCGTGCAATCGATGAACCAGTCGGCCACAAGCTCCAGCACCTTCTCCGAACGCTGCTGGACGGCCTCCACATGGAGGATATGCCCTGGCCTGTCGCATACCGCCTTGACGACAAGCGCGTTGAGAATCAACGACACGTTTGGCTCACGGTCAGCCATGTCGAAGTAGGTCATGTCGGCGTTCGTCCAGCGCCATGCACCGCTGGACTGGGCCCCGTGGCTCATGCGGTTGAAGAACTCCTCGATGATTCCCGTCTCCTGCGCGTTGCGGCACCATGAGCGGTGCCCGGCCCCGCTGATCCCCACCTGGATTTCGACGCTCGAGTTGCCTCCGAGCACCGGACGGTCGGTCACCAAAGCCGTCCTCAATCCATGACGGGCCGCCGCGATCGCCGCGCAAAACCCCGCCGGGCCTCCGCCGGCCACCACCACATCGAACTGACGCCGCTCCCGCCGATACCCCCTCACCCCGTCACCATCAGCATCCGAAACCATAGAAAACCACCTATTTGATATTTAATTATATACATTGTACGATTATTCTTCTTTCCCAGCAATATATATTATAATAAATGCATATTTAACTTTCATTAAAACAGTTTGATATTTAATCATGCCTATCCCCTTCCCTATTCTTGCGGACTACGAAAGACTGGAGACGCGGCTGAACTTCGTCTACCGCCGCACCTTCGCCGGACAAAGCTGGGACGGCGTCCGGCTGCCCTCGTTCAGTTGCTGGCTCGTGGAGGCCGGCGAGGCCGAACTACACGGAGCGGGGTTTTCCAAGCTGACGGTGCCGGCGGAATACTGGGTCGTCATCTTCCCGCTCACCCTCAGAGATCAAATCCTCCCTCAGGGAACTCGCCTCCTCTCGGTCAATTTCACGCTGAACTGGCGGGCGGGCGGGCCTCCCCTCTTCAAGCCCCGTCCACCGTTGCTCATGCCCGCGGCAAAGCACAAAAGTCTCGAGCGCACCGCGAACCAGCTCCTGAAATCACATGACACACTGTTTCCTCCGGGAGGTGGCAATCCCGAGAAGCGGATCGCCCCCGCTGACTACCTGCGGCTCAATGCGCGTCTTTACGAATGGCTGACGGAATGGTTTGGAGCTCTTGCCGGACACAGCGTAGAACCTGTCCCGCCTGGTTCGCCGCCCGACCTGCGGGTGCAGGCCGTCATCGAGCATCTCAGGCACCTGCCCTACTGCCAGCATCTTCCGTATCAGGATTTCGCACGCCTCAGCGGGTTAAGCCGTCCGCAACTCGACCGTCTTTTCCGTGAACAGATAGGCAGATCACCCAAAGATTGCGCCGACCAGTTCCTGCTGGAGCGCGCCCGGAGACTTCTGGAGGACGAGGGGCGGAGCAGCAAGGAGACCGCCGCCGCGCTAGGCTTCACGCACGCCTCGTATTTCTCGACATGGTTCAAACGACTGACAGGCACCGAGCCACGTCGGCAACACCTACTGTAGCCAAACACATCCCAAGGCGTTCTCTTCGCACTGGGAAGGCAGGCACAAGGAAAACGTTCAAAAGGCCGGCAGGCGCAGCTCGCTCCGCTCCACTTGATGGGGAAGTCGTCCCGAGCGGGCCGCGGCGGCCGCACAGGCGCCCGCCGCCTCTCCCAGCGCGGCGGCGTTGCCGGTGACGCGGTAGCTCGCATGCGACAGGAAATCGCCGCTGATGCAACGCCCCGCCAGTAAAAGTCCGTCGCAGTCGGCGGCGATCAACGCACGCAACGGAATGTCGTACGGCTGCGAGCGGTACTTCTCGCTATCTCCCGAAAAGCTCTTGCCGCTTCCGCCGTCCAAAGCGTGCACGTCGACACTGAAGGTCGCGCGGCACACCGCGTCATCATGCCGGGCGCCGTTCACCAGTTCGTCGACGGTGACCTGATGCCTCCCTTGTATCCTGCGACCCTCCCGGACACCGATCTGCTCGGCGGTGGCGACGACGCGCAGTTCGTTCCACGGCCCCCCCGCCGCGCGGAGCGCCTCGATGGAACGATGGATCTCGACCCGGGCGCGCAGCGTGGCGTCGGTGAGGCTTTGAGCGTCACGCCCGTCGGCACCGTACTGATGATTCGCCATCAACGTGTAGAGCCGCGGCGCAACGGGAAACAGGGTCGGCATACCGTAGGACGGCTCATGTCCATGCGCACGCATGAGGGCCTTCAGATCCGCGCCATCGCTCCCCCATGGACGGGAACCATCGTGGACATACGCCGCAATGTCCGCGGCGGGTGGACCGGCGAGCAGGCAGAGCAGGCTCATCGGTTGCGCGCGGCCGTCCTCGGGACGCCCGTAGGCGAACGCGCATCCCGCATGCGCCGCGAGATCGCCGTCGCCGGTGGCGTCGATGAAACAGCGCGCGGCCCATGCCTCGCGCCCCGACTTCGAATCGGTCACCGCCACCGCCAAACGGTTCTCGCCATCGCGCGCGGCGGCACAAACGCGGGTGTGCAAGCGGACGCGGATCCCGGTGGCGACGCATAGTTCCTCAAGCAGCAGCTTCATCATCTCAGGGTCGAAGGCGGCGGACTTGTAGACAGTTGGATACACTGCGCCGCGGGCACGCAAACCGTCGATCAACTCACGAAGAATCCCCCCCTTGTTCTCATGGTCGATGATCCACGTCATCAATCCCGACGTCCACACACCGCCAAGGCAGCCATGCTGCTCGAGGAGCAGCGTTCTCGCGCCTTTCCTTGCCGACGACAGGGCGGCCGCCACCCCGGCAGGCCCACCTCCGGCGACCACGACGTCGCACTCGCTGTTGAGCGACACTACCCTCGCAGGCTCATGATAGGCACCCATGTGAAATCCCTTCCAGGCTTCCGCTGTTTATTCGTACGAAAAGTTATGTTTAGGATTACGATTAAGATTAAGAAAAAAGCGACACACCCTTTTTCCACACCTTTCGTTGATTTACGAAAGACGGGTCAGGAATTCTGTAACTGAAGTCCCCCGCATTCATCATCCCCCCCTCACTCACGCAAGCACGATCTCCAGCGAGATGTCGGTGGACTTCACGGAATGGGTCAGCGCGCCGACGGAGACGAAGTCAACGCCGGTGGCGGCGACGCGCGGAAGACGCTCAAGCGTGATGCCGCCGCTGGCCTCGAGCTTGAGGCGGCCATCAGTGATCTTCACCGCCTCGGCCATCATCTCGTCGGTCATGTTGTCGAGCAACACGTAGTCGGCCTTCGCCTCGATGGCCTCCCGCAACTCATCGATGCTCTCGACCTCCACCTCGACCTCGAGCTTCGGGAACTTCTGCCGCGAACGCTCGACGGAGCGGCGAATGCCCCCCGGCCCCTCGAGCCCTGCGAGGGCGCGGTGGTTGTCTTTGACGAGGATGCGGTCGTAAAGGCCAATCCGGTGGTTTGACGTGCCGCCTATCGCCACGGCGTATTTCTCGAGGTTACGCCATCCGGGCGTGGTCTTGCGCGTGTCAAGCACAACCGTGCGGGTTCCCGCGACGGCGTCCGCATAGCGGCGCGCGACGGTCGCGACGCCGCAGAGACGCTGCAGAAAATTCAGCGCGGTTCGCTCGCCGGTGAGAATCGACCGCGCGCAGCCTTTGACGAGCGCCATCCGTATCCCAGCCGCAAGATGGTCGCCATCCGAGACGCGCTCCGACCAGACCAGCGCCGGATCCACCTTGTTGAAAACGGCTGCCGCCACCTCGAGCCCCGCGCAGACGCACGGCTCCTTGCAGATCAGCTCCGCCGTCGCCACGGTCTTCGCGTCGATCACCGCGATGCTCGTGGCGTCCCCCGACCCCACGTCCTCGGCGATGGCTAAATCAATAAGGTGGTTGACACGCTCCCAGTCCAACAACGTGACGTCTTTCATGGCAGTTCCTTATGTCATAACCTTTACTGTTCTGTGGCTTTCGCGTTTGATAATAAAGTTGCCGCAAGGGCGGTGACGGAAATAGCAGAGAAAACAATTTTAGGGACAAAATTGTTTTCGGTGCTGTTTGACTTTCATATATCGGGTTGCGGGCAAAGCCAGCTTGGACTCAATTCGTGATGAAACGCAATTCAACTATAGTTTTTCGCCACGCCATTTCAAAGTGACTGGCGAAATCCGCCGCGCATGGTTATCATGATACATCCTGTTGTTGTTTCTGTGAAGAGTGAATGGTGAATAGTGTTACTACTCACGATTCACTAGTCACAAAATTTGTCGCCTAACTCAAGGTGCTACAATGCGCATGGCTGTTCTTTCCGATCTGCACTACTCGCCCGGAGGCGCGTCCATACCGTCCCGCCGCGGCGAGATCGCCGATATTCTGCTGCTGCGGGCAATCCACCGCCTGAACCGCTTTATCAAACCGGATGTGGTCGTCCTGCTCGGCGACCTCGTCGACCCCCCCAACGCCGCGGAGGCTGAGACGCTGTTGGCCAAACTTGCGGCGACGATGAAGCTCAGCGCCATGCCGTGGCTGGCGATTCCCGGGAATCACGATCCTGCCCCCGACCGTTTCCACGCCCATTTCCCCAAGCCGCCCGACTGGATCGACGTGGCGGACGTGAGGCTGGTACCGTTCATCGATCCGGAGGAACCGGAGTTCAACGCTCGGCGCGACGGCGGAGGATCCGATCGCATGAAGGCCGCGCGCACCGGCTGGAATGGACCGATCGTCGCCCTGCACCATGTGCCGGTGTTTCCTCCGGGGCTCGTCGACTGCCCCTACAACTACACCAACGCCGAGGAGGTCATCGCCGCCATGCGCGCCAACGGCGTCTCGCTCGCGGTTGGCGGCCATTTCCATCCCGGATTCGACCTGGTCCGACGCGACGACACACTGGCGTTCGCCGCCGCGCCCGCCCTCTGCGAAGCGCCATTCGCCTTCTATGTCATCGAGATCAACGGACAACGCATCTCGCTTGAACGACATGAACTGCGCATGCCGCCAGAGCTGAAACTCGTCGATACGCACATCCATACCCATCTGGCCTACTGCAGCGAGAACATGGACATTGCGAAAACGCGTGCACTCGCCAAGGACTTCGGCCTCGCCGGGCTTGTCTTCGCCGAGCATTCCGGACAGTTGTACTTCAACAACACCCGCTACTGGAACGAGGAATGTCTCGCCCAAGGAATGGCTGGCACGCGCCCCGACGAGGATAGAACCCAACTTTATTTCGGATCGCTTTCCGCCGCGGGATGCCCTGTCGAAACCCGTGGTCTGGAGATCGACGCGGCATACGATGGAAGCCCACTCGTCAGGCCCGAGGACGAGGCGCGGGTGTCATTCCGCGTCGGAGCCGTCCATGGCCTTCCCTCGCTGCGCGGCCAACCGTTCGACGTGGAGAAGGCGTGCGACGAGTTCCTCTTTCTGACCGAGTCGCTCCTGCGCCATGGCGTCAATTCGATCGCCCATCCCTTCAGAGTGTTTCGACGACGCAAAATCCCGGTTCCCGAATCCCTGTTCGAGCCGATGGTGGCTCTCCTTCGTCGCTATGGCGTGGCGGCGGAGATCAACTTCCACACCAATGAACCGCACCCCGATTTCGTCAGGCACTGCATCGACGCCGGCGTGAAGCTCACCTTCGGCAGCGACGCGCACAACCTCTACGAGGTCGGCGAGTTCGCCCCGCACCTCGCCCTGCTCCGCTCATGCGGATTCGACGGCGACGTGAAAGACATCCTGTCTCCACAGACGCCATTCGGGTGAACGAAAGGGACGTGAGACACGACGCCTGACTCCCACACACGCAAAAGGAACGTCATTGGTCCGCCGCCACTTCACTATTACTCCCATCAGTCCTATAGTATCCCATCGTCGGCATTTGAATAAGAAGGAGGCCTTTATCCGTTTCCATATCAAAACCTACGGCTGCCAGATGAACGAGCGGGACAGTGAGGCCGCCGCCGCCGCCCTCATCGCCCGGGGACACCAGATGACGCCGGACGAGGGCACTGCCGACCTGCTGCTCTTCAACACCTGCAGCGTCCGCGGTCAGGCCGAGCGCAAGGCGCTCGGCAAGATCGGGCTGATGAAAAAGCTCAAGCGCGACAACCCACACCTGCTTATCGGCGTCCTCGGCTGCATGGCGCAACTCCGCGGCAACGAACTGCTTGAGGAGTTCGCGCATGTCGACTTCGTCCTCGGCACCGACCAGTTCCGCAGCCTCCCAGCCGTGGTTGAAGAGATCGCCGCCTCGCACTCCCGCGTCGTCCGCGTGGAGCAGGACGAGAGCGCCGCCAACGGCATCGACGGCCATCTGCCCAGCGACGGCGTCTCGGCGCAAATCGCCGTGATGCGCGGCTGCGACATGGGGTGCGCCTACTGCGTGGTGCCCGAGGCGCGCGGTCCGTCGAGAAGCCGCGCGCCCGGGGATGTCGTCGAGGAGGCCAGAAGGCTCACAGCCGAGGGCGTCAAGGAAATCATGCTGTTGGGGCAGAACGTCTCGGGATATGGACTCGACCGCATCCGCGGAAATCGGGGAACGTCCTCCCCCTTCGCCTCGCTGCTTCGTGAGTTGAACGCCCTTGAGGGACTCGCCCGCATCCGCTTCACCTCGCCGCATCCTGGCTACTTCAACGACGACCTCGTCGACGCGGTCACCAGTCTTCCAAAAGTATGTCCAAGCATGCATCTCCCGATGCAATCCGGCTCAGACCGGATCCTGCGCCTGATGCGCCGCCCCTACACCGCCGAGAAATACCTTTCCGTGATACGCTCATTGAAAGGCAAATCGCCCGAGATGACCTTCTCGACGGACATCATCGTCGGCTTCCCCACGGAGACCGCCGAAGACTTCACCGCCACGCGCCGGGTGATGGACGAGGTGGGATTCGACAACGCCTACATATTCAAATACTCCCCACGGGAAAAGACGCCAGCCGCGGCGATGGACGACGACGTCCCGACAACCGTCAAGGAGGAGCGCAACCAGCTCCTGCTCGCCGACCTCGCGCGCCGCGCCGAGGAGTCCAACGCACGACTTGTCGGCAGAACGTTCGAGGTGCTCGTCGAAGGAGCCAGCAAGCGCAACGCCACGCGCCTGATGGGCCGGACCGGCACGAACAAGGTGGTCGTCTTCGAACCCGACAACGTGGTCAAACCGGGCGATCTCGTCCGACTTCATATCGAACGCTGCACCTCGATGACGCTCTTCGGGAAGATCATTCCACAGTAATTCCTGACGCAAAACAATCTACGACTACGCGCAGCCTTGTCAGAGCCCCGTCCGTC
>CAYTFM010000126.1:10138-14424 GCA_964436735.1 uncultured Victivallales bacterium
ACTCCTCGTCAGGGCGGGGGACGCGCGCAAACCTCGACGGCTTGCCCCCATGCTGACGCATCGGGCTCAGCTGAAAACACCACCTCTTTATTTGAGCCCCGCTCGTTAGGTGCACCTCTCCCCCATACGACAACAGATCCATGTTGCCATATTGCGCCGACAGCGGCCATGCAGTATTCTTAAAGGCATCGTTGCGTTTCTTGCCCGCCACACCGCATTGGAAGGACAGGTTGAAGATTTTATGGATGTCGATGGTGAACGGTTCTCCCCCACCCATACCAGCACGCAGCTTTACATACCGCAAAAACTCACCGAGGAACAGCGGCGCAGAGGACAGGCGCGCTATGCCGCCTTTTCGATTGGCAACGGCATCTCCTTCGCCTGCCTCGCGGACAGCATCGTCATCCTGTACGCGCTGAAGATCGGCGTGACGCCGTGGGTCGTGGCCGCCACCTCATCGTTCATCTTCCTGACACTGCCTTTCATGCTTCTGGGAAGACGGCTCACGAGGAGAAATGGAGCGGCCCGGACCATTTTCCACGCCTGGGTGTCGCGAAACATCTTCATTCTCGGACTGCTGTTCGTCCCCTGGCTGGCCGCGACAGTTTCGATCGAGGCGGCCACGCTCCTACTGGTCACGTCGGTCTTCGGCTTCTGGTCGTCACGCAGCGTGGGCATGGTCGCCATGTTCCCCATCATCGGAGCGATCACGACCACCGAAGACAGCGGCCGCTTCAACTCCCGGATATTCGCCTGCTTCCACTGCGCGTTCCTGTTGACCACGCTGTTGATCATCGGCCTCTTCCATGCGACGGGCGCGCCGATCTGGACGTTCCAGGCCATGATCTGTGTCGGTTGCGTCATTGGGATCACGGGCGGGTTCTTCGCCTCACAGATACCTGAAACGGACGTCTCAACACGCTCCGCCTCGTACCCGCTGCGACTGCACGCCGCCATGCTCGTCCGGTCGCAGAACCTCCGCCACATCATGGTCGCCTGGGTCGCCTGCGCCAGCGCGGGCGCCTTGATCGCCCCCTTCTCGATGCTTGCGCTCAAGAAGGGGTATCACATTCCCGATTCCGAAGCTATGCTCTATGCCGTCACCATGGCGTTCGGCTCCCTGCTCGGGTCGTTGGCGATCGGGCGCATCTCGGGCAAAACGGACCCCAAACCGTTGATCATCATGTTCTTCTGCGGTTTTTTCTTTCCCGTCATCATGTGGATGGCGGCTCCCGTGGCCTTCGCCTCATGGTACTGTCTGCTGATTTTTGGCGTCATCGGCGTGTGCGCCACCGGGGCGGAGATCTCGCTCACGCATTATTTCCTGAACGCCGCGCCGGCGAACCATCGCCTCGGGTTGACCCTGGTCCTGCACTCGACGGTCGGCTTCCTCGCGGGACTTGCGGGATCAGTGCTGGGAGCGGGGATTTTGAAGGCTCTCTCGGGAGCGGCGGATCCCCTGCTCCTCTACAAGCACTACTTCATCGTCATCCTCGTCCTGCTCGCCCTTGGCTTTCTGGCCATCGCCAAACTCGAGAGGCTAAACATCACCCACACCGGGAAATACATCGGGATCTTCCTGTCGACGTTGACCTTTGGGTTCTTCCTGCCCAGACGTCCCGAAGAGCCTGCGCCACCTGATGATGATTGAAAATGCACGATGGGCGCTTGCCCGTCAACCGGATTACCGAGGATTACTGTCCCGGATCACGAGTGGATTGCGCAGAGGCTCCGCCTTGCCGTAGGAAGAGATCGGCCGCCTTGAAGTCCGGATGGCGGTAGCGTTTCCTGCCAACGGTGCGGGTGCCTGACTCGATGGCCTCGACGGGGCACCACTGCAGGCAGGCCATGCATTGCTCGCAATGTCCCTGCCACAAAGGCTTGCCCGCCTCCATCTTGATGTTACTCACAGGACACACTTTCGCACAAACGCCGCAATGAATGCAGTTGTCCTTGGCGCGGAAGCTCTTGTCGTCAGTCTTAAAACTCCGCATCGCCATTGGATTCACCAGCGACGCAAGCCAGTTCAGCGGCGGGAACGAGTCGGCAAGCCCCGCCCGTGACTTCGCATTGACGGCGGCGCAGATGGCGGGAATCCGGGATTTCGTCTTCTCGAACATCTTCTTTTGTTTCGATTCGGACGGGGCCCCTGCGAGAATGGGATAGTTGCCGGGCATGAACAACGACCAACTGGCGGCAAGTTCGATACCCCTCCCGCTCAGAAGCCGCCGCGCCTGGGCATGCGGCGCGCCAATCATGCCGGCGGCGTTGGCGATGGTGAACACGTAGGCGGACAGCGACTCGGGCAGTTTTGACAGGAACGCGGCGACCGCGGCAGGCATGCCGAACGCATAGACGGGAAACACAATTCCCACGCGTTCTTTGCCATGCGCCAATTCAGGAGAGGCCACCGCCAGTGGCGCAAGCTCGGTCTCCCCAAGCTCAGACGCCAACGCCGTGGCGATGGCACGCGAATTCCCTGTCCCGGAAAACCAGAAGATGATGTTCATGACAAATTTTTGCCTCGCAAAAATTTGCTCACTTATCGATCATGAGGGGGGCAAGATAGTCCACACAGCTATTCAGCGTGGCAAGTTTCGGGTAATCGCTCTCGGGGACTTCGACCTTGTGCTTCTTCCTCAACTCCATCACGATGTCGAGGAAGTCCATCGAATCAAGCTCAAGCTGGTCGCGGAGGCGCTTCTCGGGATCGACTCCTGAGCAGTCACCCTCTGGAAGAATATCGTTGATAATGCCTATGACAACGTCTCTGACCTGATCTCTCGTCATGTACCGCTCCACTGTTTCAATCCTGAGAAAACATACCTGTGATCACCACAAGGGCGCATACTGTATCACACCTACGATTATTCCGCAAACCGCCTGACGATCAGAACAGAATTAATCCCGAGCATGCCGAAGGAATTGTTCATGATGACATCGGCTTTCCGCATAGGCTGCGGGGAGCCAACGACAAGTCCGTCAATCGCGCACTCGGGATCGAGGTTGTCGATGTTAAGGCAGGGATGGATGACATGATCGTGGAACGACGGGAGATTCCCGGCGAGTTCCAAAGCCCCAGCGGCCCCCATGGCGTGCCCGATGAACCCTTTGGTGTTGTTGACCAGCGGCTTTTTGCGAGCCCCCGCGAACACCTTCCTGATCGCCTCACACTCCTGGATATCGCCCATTTTCGTCGATGTCGCATGTGAGTTGAGAATATCAACGTCCTCCAACTCGATGCCGGCGCGCCTCATGGCGATCGCCATGCACTCCGCCTGGCGCTCGGGGAATGGCAGGACGAAATTGTAGGCGTCCGAGTTGATGGCGTATCCGATGATCTCCGCATGGATGGTGGCGTTCCTGCGCCGCGCGTCCTGGAGCCGTTCGAGGACATACACGCATCCGCCCTCGGCCACCACGATGCCGTTGCGCGCCATGTCGAACGGGCGGCTCGCTTTTGTGGGATCGGGGTGCCGCGCCAAGGCGTTCTGGCTTTGGAAACTGGCGAAGATGCCGAATGTCCCGATGCTTTCGGAGACGCCGCCCGCCAATGCCACATCCACCTCGCCGAGACGCAACTGCTGCACGCCTTCGATGATGCCGACGTTCCCGGCGGCGCATGCCGCACCAAGGCAGTAATGCGGCCCCGTGACGCCGAGGTTGATCGTCACCTCGCCCGCGGGATTGTTGGCCACCGTCCGTGGATTGTGGTAGTGACTCCAGTATTTGACGTCATAGCCGTACTGGCTGATGTTGAAGATCTCGTTCTCGGTCTCGACGTTGCCATGCTCGGTGATCCCGAGGAAGACGCCGCACCGTGACTTGTCGACGCCCGCCCAGTCAAGCCCGGCGTCGGCGACCGCCTCGGCGGCGCAGTAGATGGCCACGGATCCCGCGCGGGTGCCAGAGCGCACGTCCTTCTTGTTCTGATACTTAAAAGGATTGTAGGTGCAGACGCCCGCATGGACCTTGCCGACATAGCGCAACTCGATGTCCCGCACGCCCGACGTGCCCTCGAGGAGCGCCTTGCGGAACTCACCGAGATTGTTCCCGTTGGGCGCCGTCAACCCGACTCCCGTGATCACCACCCTGTCTGTGAGTCCCGCCACCCTGTGTTCTCCTGTCCCAATTGCAAGACGGGGATTGCCCGCACCTCACCTGGGACCCGTGCCCAGGACATTTGCAATCCGCTCATTGGACGAACGGACCGCCTTGCAGTACTGTGGTGTTGTCGTCTCTTTTGTTTTTTCCACGCTCCTTATCACTTAATCGCACAAATCACC
>CAYTFM010000126.1:14434-24100 GCA_964436735.1 uncultured Victivallales bacterium
TCTGGACAAATTTGAAAGGAAATATACTGTTCTTCCAGCCTCGTTTAAACCCGCATTTCGGTGTTTGTCATGATTTTCGGCGTCGGCACGGATATCGTCCAAATCTCGCGCGTCAAGGACATGCTCGAACGGCATGCCGTTGGATTCGTCGCCCGCGTCTTCTCCGACAGCGAGGCGGCCGCCGCCGCCGGGCGGGCAGACCGGACGCAGCACCTCGCCGGGCGCTGGGCGGCGAAGGAGGCGTTTTCGAAGGCCCTCGGAACGGGCATCGGCGAATCCTGCCGATGGCGCGACATCATCATCGAGAACGACCCCGGCGGCAAACCGTCCCTCACCGCCGTGGACACCACCGCCGAAACCCTCCGCAGACTCGCGGGGGATGCCCGGATCCACCTCTCGATCAGCCACGAAACCGAATACGCCTGCGCCACCGTCGTCATTGAAACCTGAAAGCTGGTTCCGTACTATGAAAATAGCCTCCGTCGCACAAATGCGCGAACTCGACCGCAGGACCATCGAGGAGCATGGAACTCCTGGTGAAGTTTTGATGGAGCGAGCAGGTGCCGGCGTCGCCGAGGAGCTTCTCGCCTTCGCCGCCTCTCTGCCCGCCATCCACGCCCGCCGCTTCGTCATTCTCGCAGGAAAAGGCAACAATGGCGGCGACGCCTATGTGGTCGCCCGCCATCTGCTCACCCGCTCGTCGACACCAGTCGTGCTCTATGCCACCTGCTCAGTCGACGCCTTGACAGGCGACGCGAAAACACACGCCACCCGCCTGCCCGCTTCCGTCCCCGTCATTGTCAAACAGCAACTAGCCTCTCACGACTTCCAGCGGGGCGACATCATCGTGGACGGCCTTCTCGGCACCGGATCCGCCGGCGCGCCGCGCCCTCCCTACGATCAATGGATCGCCGCGGTCAACGCCGCCGCCCTCCCCGTCGTCGCCATCGACCTTCCCTCAGGCCTCGACGGCGACACCGGCGCGGTCGCCTCAGTCGCGGTCAAGGCCGACCTGACCGTCACCATCGGGCTTCCGAAGACCGGCCTGTTCCTCGGCGATGGCCCCGAGATCTGCGGCCGTCTGCGTGTAGTCAAGATCGGCATCCCCGATGAATATGTGGAGGGAATACCCGCACCTAAAGAGGCGTTCTTCGCCGACGACGCCCGCACCCTGCTTGGGCGCCGTCCGATGGAGTGCCACAAGAACTCCGTCGGGCGGGTTGTCGTGGTGGGCGGCAGCGCGAGGTATCCCGGCGCCCCCCAGCTTGCAGGCGCCGCCGCTATGCGCTCGGGAGCGGGATTCGTCACTATCGCCATCCCCGCCGCCACGCCCGAGATTGGACGTCCACTGCTTGCACTCGTGGTCAGAAAAATCGCCGACGAGGACAAAGGGCATTTTTGCGCCACCTCGCTCACGGAAATATCGGAGTTGTTCGACACTGCGGACGCCGCCGTCATCGGCCCTGGCATGACCAACTGCGACGATTGCGCCAATCTGCTGCCGCGCCTTCTGGCCTGCAACCTTCCCATGGCAGTCGACGCCGACGCTTTGAACACGGTCGCCTGTAATCCGGCCGCCTTTCCCGCCGACCGTAGCCGACTCGTCCTCACCCCGCATCCCGGCGAAGCAAAACGGCTCATCAAAGGTTTTGGCCTGGATCATCACCTCGAGGCAGACCGTCTCACTCAGGCCAAAGAACTCGCGACAAAGACAAGGGCTGTCATTGTCTTGAAAGGGCATCAGACCATTGTAGCCTCACCCGATGGCCGCATCTCGATCAACACGAGCGGCTGCCCCGCGCTGGCGAAAGCCGGCAGCGGCGACGTCCTTTCCGGCGTTGTCGCCGCCTACCTCGCGGCGGGGCTGCCCCCCTTCGACGCCGCGAGGCTCGGCGTCTTCGTCCACGGCCTCGCCGGCGAACTCGCCACCACAGGTTCCCGCGGCCTCGCCCCAGACGACCTCCCCGGCCTCCTCCCGGCCGCCGTCATGTCCGTCTCCCCCTTCGGATAAGCACCGCGGAATGACACATTCACAAGCCGCTCATCGCCTATTGTCAGCGAGAACACATGCGTGTATAGTTTATCCCCGCATTGACCTGGCGATGTAAATAAAGTTGCGATATTTATTACTAATGAACGAGTTACACGCACAACTCGAAACAGAAACAACTTCGGGAGCGGCACGATGAAGTTTGGATTCACCTACGACCTGCGCAGCGACTATCTCGCACGGGGATTCTCCGAGGAGGAGACGGCCGAGTTCGACCGCCCCGACACAATCGACGCCATCGACGCCGCTCTGTCTGCGCTTGGGCACCAGGTGGTGCGGATAGGCAGCGTTCAGTCTTTGGTCGAAAAACTCGCCCGGAACGAGCGCTGGGACATGGTCTTCAACATCTGCGAGGGCATGTACGGCATCAGCCGCGAGGCCCAGGTGCCCACACTCCTCGAAGCCTACAACATCCCTTACGTCTTCTCCGATCCACTGGTCCTCAACCTCACCCTCCACAAAGGCATGGCGAAACGGGTCGTGCGCGACCTGGGAATCGCCACCCCCGACTTCCACGTCGTCTCGGAACCGTCCGAGGCCGAGCGCGTCAACCTGCCCTACCCGCTCTTCGTCAAACCCGTCGCGGAAGGCACCGGCAAAGGCGTGGGAGCCGATTCCAAAGCCACCAACCGCAAGGAACTCATCGACATCTGCCAGAAGATCATCAAGAAATACGCGCAGCCCGCGCTGGTCGAGACCTACCTCCCCGGGCGGGAGTTCACGGTGGGCATCGCTGGCACGGGGGCCGACGCCGAGGTACTCGGCACCGTCGAGGTGCTGCTCAAGGGCGAGGCCGAGGCGCACGCCTATTCCTACGTCAACAAGGAGAAGTGCGAGGATCTGGTCATCTACGAACTCCTCGACGACGACGACGCCAAGGCGTCCGCCGCGCTCGCGCTCGCGGCGTGGCGGGGACTTGGCTGCCGCGACGGCGGCCGCATCGATGTGCGCCTGGACGCGCAAGGGCAGCCGAGCTTCATCGAGGTGAACCCGCTGGCCGGGCTGAATCCCCAGCACTCCGATCTTCCGATCATCTGCACCCAGGCGGGCATCCCCTACAACGAACTGATCCGCCGGATCATCGAGTCGGCCCAACTGCGCCTCCCGCACAGATGAACGCCCCCCTGACCTCATAGCTATCAAGCTAAGAACCCGCAGGCTGAGTCCACGCTCCTGAATAAGTGGGGCACAACACCTTTTGCGCCAACTTCCCATGGCGCGGAGGGCGCCGCGCCACACTTTGGCAGCATCAAAAACCTTGTCTTATTAGTTATGCCCCCCTGCCGTCCCTCATTCAAACCGTTTCGTCGATGGACTCCATTTGAGCAACTTCGCGTTCCGCTCAAGCCAGTCGGCCATCTCCTTGTAATCGCCCTTCGCGTCGGTCAGTATTCTGAGCTTGTCCGCCATTTGCTGCTTGGCGTAGTCGGCATGCTCCCCGGTGTCCCGCAGCACGGACACGGCCAAGGCAAAGCCTTCGCTCATGCCATTGCGCAGCAGCAACGGCGACAACTCCGACTTTTCCCATACCGAGTGGACGTTGATAGCGGCTTCCCTGAGTGGCTCGGTGATGTCGACGTTCATATCGGAAAGCTTTTTCAACGGATATATCAAATTGTGTGAATTCTCGCTGGTGGCCCTGTCATTCACGTATTCCTGCATCGCCTGGATCGCTCTTTCCTTGTCCATCTGGAGGGCGACGTCAAAGTACCCTTGCGCATTTTGCATGTGCCCCCCTCCCGCGCTCATGTCGTTGTCCTTGATCCGCTTGAAGACAAGTTCCTCGGCCTCGGGAAAATTGTATTTCTTGACCAGTTCTAAGAGAGATCCGTTCTTCTCGAAGTTCTCAAGGATGACATCTTTGTGCGCCCGCGTGAGCAGTTTGTTAAGGGCTTCGTTGACCGCCTGCCGTTTCGCCCAGTTCGCATGATCGGAGCCAACTGACGCAAGCTCTTTCAGGAGTGGCTCAATCGCCTCATCGCCCAAAGCGGCCATTTGTTTCACGTGCGCGTTCGGAGACATGTACGAATTGACTCCTTCGAACACCTCCAGAATCTTCTTGATCTTTTCTTCCGTGTCGGCGATTCCCGAGACGTCGATCTCCTTGCCCAGCATCTCCCCATGATTCGGCGAGTAGCCTTTTTTCAGCTTCTTTTCCAGGTTGCTGTCGATTGCATCCTTGAGGTCGAGATTGTCGATCTCCTTCGCCACCTTCTTCTCGACGAGCGCCTCGAGCCTCTTCTGGGGCACTATAGGAGCCGCGGCGGCGTTGCCGCCAGGAGGAGGGGATGCCTTCGCCGCAGTCGTCTTCGTTCCCGCAGCACCGCTCTTTCCACGGTCCTCCCCGGCGGAAACCGATACGAGAGTGGCTACCGTGTTGACGCGCCAATAGGTTATGACGCACAACAGCAACGCCGCGGCGCTCATGACGAGGGAGAGGGATGCCATGATATACACGGATCGCATATTACGCTCCTCATCTTAGGCGGCTTTCGCCCGCAGCTTGTCAGACGTGATCTCGCTCAACCACGGCGCAAGGCCGCAGGGGTCGAGAATTTTGCTTGCCCGCGGCGGACAATGCGCCTACAGCCGGGCGATGGCGCGGGCGGCGATGTCCCTGCGGCAGAAGGCGCCTTCCCACGAAATCCTGTCGACGGCGGCGTAGGCGGTCTGCACCGCCGTCCGTATGTCGGCTCCCCGGGCGGTGACCCCCAGGACTCGTCCGCCAGCGGTCACGATCCTGCCCTGCGCGTCAAACGCCGTGCCGGCGTGGAAGACGATCGCCCCTTCCCTCTCGGCCTCCTCGAGGCCGCTGATGGGAGCCCCCTTCGCATAGGAGCCGGGATAGCCACCCGCCGCCATCACGACGCAGACCGCGGAACCGGACGCGCAAGTGATCTTCGCCTCGCTCAACCGTCCCTCGGCGGTCTTCAGCATGGTGTCGGCAAGATCGCCCTCCATCAAGGCCAGCACCGCCTGCGTCTCCGGATCGCCGAAGCGGACATTGAACTCGAGCACCTTCGGCCCGTCGGCGGTCACCATGATGCCGGCGTAGAGGATCCCTTTGTAATTGAGTCCGTCCTTTTGAATGCCGGCGAGCGATCTGTCGAGGACCTCGGACTTGATCCGCGCGGCGAGCGCGGCGTCGACGACCGGCGCGGGACAGTACGCCCCCATGCCGCCGGTGTTGGGACCGGTGTCACCGTCGCCCACGCGCTTGTGGTCCTGCGCGGGGACGAGAGGCACGATGGTCTTGCCATCGGTGAGCGCGAGGATCGACGTCTCCTCCCCGACAAGCAGACTCTCGATCAGCACTCTCTTGCCGGCGTCGCCGAACGCCCCGCCGAAACACTCCTCGACCCCCGCCTTCGCCTCGTCGATGGAGGCTGCCACGATGACTCCCTTGCCAGCGGCGAGGCCGTCCGCCTTCACAACCGCTCCCCGCGCCGCGCCGCGGAGGCTCTCCAGATACGCCAACGCCATATCCTTGCGGTCGAACGACTCCGCGTCCGCCGTCGGCAGTCCGTGCCGTTTCATGAAGTCCTTCGAGAAGCATTTGCTGCCCTCGAGCCGGGCGGAGGCCTTGTCAGGACCGAAGACAGGCAGGCCGCGGGCATTGAAGACATCCACGATCCCCGCGCAGAGCGGCACCTCCGGCCCGACGACCGTCAATCCCACCGCATGCTTCTCCGCGAACTCCGCAAGCGAAGGCAGATCGGACACCGCGATCGCCACGCACTCGGCAAGCCGGGCGATGCCGGCGTTCCCCGGCGCGCAGTAGATCTTCGACACCTTCGGACTCTGGGCGAGCCGCCAGCACAAGGCGTGCTCCCGCCCCCCGCTTCCTATCACAAGTATCCGCATATAAGCTCCTTTTAGAATCCACGATATACGCCTCAAATTACGAGGCAGACGCCGGAAAAACAAATTGCCGTTCGAGCTTCTCGCTAAATTACCGTGGCACCCGGACGATTGGCGTCTTATTTTTCCGCAACGCATCTTGACATTACGCAACGTTTGCGTTATCATTATGTTATCTTATATTTTTGAATATCATCAACAAATAAGGCAACCTTTGCGATGAGCGGCGGTATTAGACGGATTGCGGAGAGTCTTGGCGTGGCGCCCAGCAGCGTCTCCCGCGCCCTCGCCGACAAGCCAGGGGTCTCCGCCGCGCTGCGCAGAAAAATCCTCGCCGCCGCCGACAGCCTCGCCTACGCGCCCAGTCCCTTCGCCTCCTCGCTCAGAACCGGCAAAGGCCAGTGGCTCGTCCTCATCACCTCCGTCACCCCGACCACGATCGCCGCCACCCGGAACCGCGCGCTCATCGAGATGGCGCAGGCGCGCTTCGGCGGCGTCCGCCTCCACGTGGCGGCGCCTGGCGAGACACAGGAGGAGTCAGTCCGCCGTGCGCTCGCCTGGAATCCGCACGCCATTGTCAGTTGCCTCTCCGGCAACATCTCGTCCGATACCGCGGCGCGGCTTGACGAGAAGCGGGTTCCGCTCGTGGCCATGGACACCGAGATAGCCGGACGCGACGCCGTCGTGATCGACCGGGCCAGCGGCGTCTACCAAGCGGCGCGGCTCATGCTGCTCCTGAAGCGCGCGCATCCCGTCTTCCTCACCACCACCACGCTCGCCACTCCCGACGCCCGCCTTGCGGGGGCGCGAGACGGCTTCGCCTCATTGAAACACCGTCTTGAGGAGCGACATCTGCATCACTTGCGATCATACGCCGAGGGCCCTCTCGCCTCGGGGTTCGAGGCGGCGAAAGAGATCCTGCGCACGCGCCCCGCCGACGCCATCTTCTGCTACAGCGACGAGACGGCGATTGGCGTTCTCCGCGCGCTGCTCGCGGCGGGGGTGCGGGTTCCCGACGAGACCCTCGTGATCGGCTTCGACGATCTGCCCGTCGCCGAGTATCTCACCCCTTCCCTCACGACGGTCGCCCAGCCGGTGGAACTCGTCGCGGAAGCGGTGCTCGATCTCTGCGCCAAACGGATCGCTCAGCCCGATGCCCCGCCCACACGTCTCGTGTTCCAGACGCACCTCGTCGTGCGCGAAAGCGCCCCGTCAAAGTCGGTCGGCATAATAAATGCCGTCCTTTCCAGTCCGCAACCAATGACCAACGGCCCCATATAAAGGAACACACAGATGAACAAGAAGATCAAGTCAGGCAAGAGCACGCGCAAAAGTTATGTCGTGGTGGGCACGGGCGGACGATCGGCGATGTACATCCACGCCTTGGCGAGAGACTTCAAGAACCGTTGCGAACTGAAGGCGTTCTGCGACTCCAACCAGGCACGCATGGACTTCCACAACCAGTACATCAACAAAGAGTTCAAGCACCGTGTCGTGCCCACCTACAAGTCCCATGAATTCGATCTGATGATCAAGGAGCAGAAGCCGGACGTGGTCATTGTTACCAGCATGGACCGCACGCACCACACCTACATCTGCCGGGCGATGGAACTCGGGTGCGACGCGATCACCGAGAAGCCGATGACCATCGACACCGAGAAATGCCAGCAGATCATCGACACGTCCAAAAGAACCGGGAAAAACCTCACGGTCACCTTCAACTACCGCTACTCGCCCCGAAACACCAAAGTCAAGGAAGTCATCAAGAGCGGCATGGTCGGCGACATCCTCAGCATCCACTTCGAATGGCTGCTCGACACGTCGCATGGCGCCGACTACTTCCGGCGCTGGCACCGCGACAAGCGCAACAGCGGAGGCCTTATGGTCCACAAGTCCACCCACCATTTCGACCTCGTCAACTGGTGGATCGACAGCACCCCCGAGACCGTCTTCGGCATGGGCGATCTACGCTTCTACGGCAAGGCCAACGCCGAGGCCCGCGGCGTGACCGAGTTCTACACCCGCTCCCGCGGCTCCGCCGTGGCGGCGAAGGACCCCTTCGCCCTCAAGGTGGACAAGAAAGACATCTGGCTGAACGGCCTCTACTACAACGCCGAGCAGGAGGACAGCTACCACCGCGACCAGAGCGTCTTCGGCGACGGCATCTCCATCGAGGACACGATGTCCGTGATGGTCAGATACAAGAACAAGGCCGTCATGACCTATTCGCTCAACGCCTTCTGCCCCTGGGAAGGGTACCGCGTCTGCTTCAACGGCACGAAGGGGCGTCTCGAGTTCAACGTCGTGGAAAAGTCCTACGTCAGCGGCCACAACGAGGACTTCAACATGCCGGGCATGCGCGAGCTTGAGGGTAAAAAGGAGACGATGGTTCCCGAGATCATCTTCCAGCCGCTGTGGGGCAAACCGCAAGTCATCGAGTACGAACAAGGCGACCTCGGCGGACACGGTGGTGGCGACGTCCGACTGTTGAACGACATATTCGTCGGCGTCAAGGACAACAGCCTCGGCCATGCGGCGGGACTCGCCGACGGTGCGAAATCGATCCTCACCGGCATCGCGGCGAACCAGTCGTTCAGGACCGGACTCCCCGTCAACGTCGCCAGCCTAGTGAATCTGTAGATCGCCACGCAAAAACTGGCGGAGATGGTATATTCCCCATTTCCGCCAGGGTGGCCATGGAATCCACGACACAAGACACACGCGCATTATTCACAAGACTCGAGACGCTTGGCGTGGAACTCGCACCTCAGAGCTCGCCTGGAAGGACTTCCCCCGCCGCGGTGAAGGCCTTCCACACCTTTCTCTACGATTTCTACAAGGGGAACAAACGCCCCTTCCCGTGGCGGAGCACAAGAAACGCCTATCACATCCTCGTATCCGAGATGATGTTGCAGCAGACACAGACCGCCCGCGTCGTGGAGAAGCTCAAGGAGTTCACGACCGCCTTTCCGGACGTTCGGTCGCTGGCCGCCGCGGCGCCGCGCGACGTCCTGGCGGCATGGCAGGGCCTCGGCTACAACCGCCGCGCCCTCTCACTGCAAAAGGCGGCGGAACTCATCGTCGAGCGGCACAACGGCATCGTGCCGCGCTCGCTCGAACTGCTCGACGATCTCCCGGGCATCGGCCGCCCCACCGCCGCGGCCATCATGGCCTACGCGTTCAACGTCCCGGAACTATTCATCGAGACCAATATAAGAACCGTATTCATCCACCTGTTCTTCAAAGACCGCGAGACGGTCTCCGACAAGGAGATCGAACAATTGCTCGAGATCTTCCTCGACCGAAAAAATCCGCGGCAGTTCTACAACGCCCTGATGGATCTCGGCGTCGAGATCAAGCGCCTCACCACAAATCCTTCACGCAAGAGCGCGCGACATCGCCCCCAATCACAATTCGAGGGATCAAACCGGCAACTCCGCGGCGCTATCCTGCGTCTGCTGTTGCGCGAGAGTACGCTCGACGCGGCAACTGCGGCCGCTGCGCTCGAAGAGCCCCGGCCGCGCGTGAAAACCTGCCTCGAGCAACTGGCGGATGAAGGTTTCCTGACGAAAAGCAAATCGGCCTATTCGTTGAAGTGAAGCGCAGGTTCATTCTGAGTTCCGGAATCGCCCCCGATTCCGGACACTAGTTTTTCGGCATATGAGTTCACGGAGAACAGTGAACTCATATGCCTGAAAAATTGCCTCGTCCGCTGAATTTGTGGGTTAATCTAAGGGCTATTTCCCCTTAGCGAA
>CAYTFM010000127.1:0-6509 GCA_964436735.1 uncultured Victivallales bacterium
GTGTTCCACACGAGGGACACTCACCGATCTCGCCGACTGCGGCGAAATCCGCTTGGATTGCCGCGCCGCAGTTGACGCAGGAAAAGACGTGCATCAGGCGGTCTCCTTGAATTTCTCCATGAGCGAATCCTGCATCTCGGCGGTGGTGACCGTCCGGTCATGTCCACTCCGCAGTTTCTCGCCCAATATCCGCCCCGCCTCGGCGGCTTTATTCATCATCTCAGGACGCTCCGCCATCAGGGGAGCCTTGAGCTTCGACGCGTCGAGCGCGTCGCCACACGTCAAACGGGGAACGCCGACTTTGCAGGTGAGAACGAACTCGCAGCCGACGCACGAGGGGACGCCGACGCCTGTCACCTTCGCGACCGTCTCGATGAAATTGTACATCAGGAACTTCTCTATCTGCTCAGCGGGCGGTTCACCCGAGATGCTTCCGATGCCAACCGCCACCGCCAGCTTGCCCCACAGCAGGTCGCCCGCCTGATGGCGGAACTGGAAAAGACGCTCGAGGAACGCATGCGTGGTGGCGTTCACCCCTGAGTAGTAGTTTGGCGAACCGATCACGTAGGCATCGGCCTGGACGATCCTCTCGCGCAACGGCGTCATGTCGTCCTGCAGCTTGCACACGTTGTCCCGCGCGCACTCGATGCAGGCGACGCACCCTTGCAGCGTCTTCCCCCTCAGGGAAACGACCTCGTATTCGCACCCCGTCGCCTTGCACACAGCCGCGACTAAGGCATACACACCTGAGACAGACTCTTCCCGCGGACTACCCGAAATGCCCAAAACCTTCATCCCTCAACACTCCTTTCACAACCCGACCGACTTCTCGACCCAGATCCTGAACGCATCGTACACCTCGGCACTGGGAACATCGAGGCGTATGGAACCATCGGGCTCGAGCGAGAGAACCCTCTTCCCCTTGTAGTGGAATTCGAAACGCCGGTTGTTCTTCTCGCTCCGCAGAATCATCAAAGGCGAATCCATCGAATCCTCAAGCATATTGACGTCGACCTGCAGCTTCCGTAGCTGGGTCAGCCCTGCGGAGTCCTTCTGGACAGTGATCCCCTGCGTCTCGACGGTCTGGGTGATGCTGCTGGAATCTCTCATCGGACATCCTCCTCACGTAATTAGCGTCAAAACTCAACAACTCCGCCAACAAAGCCGATACGATCCCCCACTCCACACAAGGCGGGCGGTTCGTTCGCCGCGGCGAATTGCAGCCCGCATTGCTGTTCATGTAACAATAAATCCATTCCCTCTCATTTGAAAGTCATCTTGCGAGCTGAATCCACGCCTGCGCGGGAAATCCCGATCGACCGAATACTGCCCCACGCACCCCATGGTCGAACAGCAACGCCTCCTTGACAAGACTTCACCGCCACGCTACCGTATTTCCGTGCGTCAACGAAAGACTCTATTATCCAGGAAAGAGCACACTCTGATTATGATCGAGCGGCGCAAACTCGGCAGCGTGTATGTGAAATCTCCGGCTCAGGAACTGAGAAACTGGATGGGAGGCTACACCCAGAAGATCATTGTCTCAATCGTCTCGCTCTTCGGCTTCTATTTCCTCTTCCAGTTCATGGTCGTGGGGATCATCAACTTCCTCAAGAAGGAGATCTCCGGCGACGAAACGCAGCTCAGCGAGAATATCTGGCTTCCCATCATGGTTTTTTGCATGGTCGGCATCCTCATCTACATCTTCAAGGACAAGCCCACGGAACGCTGAACTCACGCGGGAGCAATCTTTATCCACCTGAACCCTGAATTCGCCGCGGCGAATCTTCGCTTCGCTGCGACCCTGAACCCTGACCCCCTGTAAGGTCATGCCCTCCGACATCCCCGACATTCTCGAGAAAATCATCGCCCATAAGCGAACCGAGCTTCCGGCTGTCCTCCGCCGTCTCCCGATCCTGCGGGCTGAGGCGGCCCGGGCGCCGGCGCCCGTTGATCTCGCCACTTGGCTGAGAAACCGGGCTCCCGCCGTCATCGCCGAGGTGAAGAAAGCCTCGCCATCGGTCGGCGTCATCGCGGAGGACTTCGATCCGGCCGCCATCGCCGAAGCGTATGAGAAAGGCGGAGCCGACGCCATCAGCGTCCTGACCGACAAGGAATTCTTCAAAGGCGACCACGAGCACCTGCGGGCCGTCAGGCGCACTGTCAAGATCCCGGTCCTGCGCAAGGACTTCATCATCGGCGAGGAGCAGATCGTCGAGGCGCGGGCGCAGGGGGCAGACTCCTTCCTCCTGATCGCCGCCGTCCTCGAGCCAGACGACCTCGCCGCCCTACTGCGGATTGGCCGTGGGATGGGGATGGAGGCGCTGGTGGAAGTGCATGACGAGCGGGAACTTGAGAAAACTCTTGCGGCTGGTGCCAGACTCGTCGGCGTCAACAACAGGAACCTGCGCGATTTCACGATCGACCTTGGACTCGCGGGGCGGCTCGCCCGGCTCGTGCCAAAGGATGTCACGCTTGTCGGCGAAAGCGGCGTGAAGACGCCGGATGACGCCCACCGCCTCTACGCCGCGGGGTGCCACGCCCTTCTCATCGGCGAGACGCTCATGCGCGCCGCCGACAAACCCGCCCTGATTCGAGCGATCAAGTCGAGCACGTAACCCGGCTTCGCCGGAGCTTAGGAACTGTCACCAAATAACCTTTACAATTTGTAAAGGTTATTTTGCGACAGCTCCTTATCTGCGTTTACTGCCCCAAGGGGGCTGTGTAACAAAGCCCAGGGTTGGCGCCTCGCGCCTACCCTGGGTAGAGTCAAACCATGATTCAACCCCACCGGGGTTGCGTCTAAAACGACACGGGTACAAGACCGTTACACAACCCTGTCAGGGTTGAAACGGAATCCCCTGCAAACCCAGGGTAGCGCTTCCGCGCAACCCTGGGCTATGAGACGTAGGTTGGGGCAAAGAAAACAATTTCCTTAGCATCGAATTAGGCGGCCGTCACAGTGCCGAAAGCCATCCGGGCGAGGGATCGTGGCTCCTCCCCCGGCAAGACAGCCTTACGTGTTGTTATACTCTCCCATGAAACAAACGACCACAAAACCAAAGTGCGCCCACGGGAGCGCGGCGAAGCCGGACGCTCCCCGCGTCATTCCCGGGAGCGGTGGTGTTTCTCTCATGGTTGAACCTTGCCTCGGCGAATGTGGGCGCGCTAATAAGTGGCATCGAACCCGCGATGCTCAGGGATTCTTCCCTCATTTTTGAGGAGCTGCGCAGGGTTTTCCCGCCTCGCCTTCCTTCAACCACGCCCATGAGGTAAGCTTGTACTCCCCGGAGAGTTGCTTCCAGACGACGACCTCCGCCTCCTTCTCGGCCCCGTCCGCGGCGACCTTGAGGGCAAGACGGTAGTTCATCCCCGCGACAACCTGCTGCTTGGCGCTCAGCACCTTGACCAGCGCCATGACGCACCCCTTCTTCCCTTCAGCCTCCAGCGCCTTCACCTGCGCGGCGACGGCGAACTGCGCCACGGCGGCAATATCCTTGTCGTCGGAAGGGACCTCGGACCATCCACCGGCTACCTCCTGCGCCCGCCCCGTGGAGGCCGCAAACACCATCGAGACACAGAGCAGCGCACCAACCATTGTTCTCATAGACATATCCTTTTACTAATTATGCGGCTATGCCGCAATTTCGTCGACTATTTCAACTCATCCGTCAATCAGAATCTTACTATGGACGAACTCTTCTCAGGCGCGAACATCGGCGGTTTCCGTTTTGCCGCCTTGCTGAGGGAAGACGAACCGCTGATCGTGTAGTCGTGTTGCCCCATGCTGTTCTTGATGGAGATCTTGGTTGGGGCCAGTTTGTCAAAGTCCGACGCTTTGAACTTCACCTCCACAAACTCAAGGTTGCTATCCAAGTCGAATCCGTAATTCACGACGGTGCAATTGATCTTCTTGCCAGTACCGCTGGTCCACCACATTTTCGGCTTGTTGCCCGTCACGCCCCAGAAGGTCGATAGATAGTTCTTGCCCGAAAGCACGGGAGTCGAATACTTTGAGAGAGTTGGCGCCTGCACATTGAAGCTACCAGTAAGCGCCTGCTCTCCATCGCTTTTCAGATAGGAGTACAAGGTGTAGGTGCTTTCCGCGACTTTCGCCGTCCACGAGATCACGGTATCGGCATTCCACGAGACCACCTTGGCGGCCTTGGGCTTGTCGTTGCTGTCGTAGATGTAGATCTTCGGCTTGGCCGAGAAGGTGTACGGCAAGTCGATGGCGGAGCCGATCGTGGCGTAATAGGACTGCGAGATGATGCTGAAGGTGCCGCTGAGTCCATACACGGTGGGCACATCGTTGCTGGAAACCTTGACTTGGTAGTCGGTGCCCGCCTCGAAATCGCTGCTGATGGTCCATTCAAACGATCCGCTATTGGACACGGCGCTCGACTCCGCATACGCCACGCCGCCCTTCAGGATGCCGACCACGATGTCTCCGGTCACGCCAGAGGAAGTCCACGTGATGCTATAGGTACTTCCGACGTTCCACTCGTCGCCTTCAGCGGGCGAGGTGACGGTGAACGACCCGCCGGAACCACCACTCGAGGTGAAGTTGACAGAGCTGACATTCGCCCCTGCGACCGTGACGCTGGCGCTCACCGGGGTGAACGTCGCTCCCGAGTAGCTTGGCGTGACGGTGTACGAACCGTTGGCGAGGCCGCTGATCGTGTAGGTGCCGGCGACGCCAGTCGTGGTAGTCTTGCTCGCCGTGCCCGTCACCGCGATGGTGACACCACTGACAACCGATCCACTGACCGTACCGGTGATGGAATAAGTTCCCGGAGGAGGCCCGGAGCCGCCAACATCGAACGTCATCGTGTCGCCACTCGCGCTGATGTTGGTCACGCTCAGCTCGGAAGCGGTGCCGCTCCACCACTTCGCGCTGGGCGCGGAGGAATCGTCGAACGTGGTGGCGTTGCCCTGGTAAAAGAGATCCTTCGAGTCGCCCTCGTTCACGTTCTTCTCGAAATGCCACAGGTTGTCGGCCTGCATCAGAGTGCATTCATAGTTCTGATGCGCTGTGTTATAGGCGGTGCTTGGATTGTCGCGGTCGCCCAGTTCATCCACATGCCACACGGCGATCCCGGAGGCGGGAAGCTGCGCGTCGCGCCCTGACGCCTGGCGGTTCTCAATGATGTAGTACTCCGTGGCCGCCGACGGATTCTGGTAGAGATAGAACTGGTTTCCAGGACTCGCTCCGGACTCCGTCCCAGCCTTGTAAATGCTGTTGCCCGTCTTGCTCCCGGATACCGTGGTGACGCTCCCCCAGCCTGACTTGTATTTCAGATAGGCGCACACTTGAACGGGATTGGTGCCGTGGCCGCCCGAGTTCATCAGGCAGAACATGCCGGCGCCGCCAACTGACTTGCTTGTGTAGTCGTAAATATCCGGGTAGCCGCAAATCATGTGTCCATTTTCATGGCAGAAGGTGCCGATGGCGAGACTGGTGCCCATGTTCGTGATCTCGTAGTCGTAGAGGTTTTTGCCGTCGCCGATGCTGTACGGTCCGGTCGCGTACCGGTGCGGCCAGAGTCCGGTCGACCACGTCGGCGGAGCGTTTCCCGCATAAAGGATGTTGATGGCATGGCAGTTGCCATTTGCGTACGTGGTGACTTTGCTGAGATCAGCGGGGGGGTTGGCGACGATGTAGTCAGCGACCTCTTTCACCAGTTCGAGAGCTCGGGTGGGATAGGAAACCGACGTGTCGTTATAATAGCTTTTCGTCTTCTTCGCGCGGTAGTAGCCGACGACGACATTGGTGTAGGAGAGCTTTTTGTTGGAGTTGTCGTAGAAATAGTTATAGGCGGAACCGTTGTTGCCATTGTCGTTATAGCCGTCCTTATTGCAGAAATCATCGATTTGCTGCTTGGTCATGACGGCGGGATCGTCAGAGAAGTCGACCATGACGGTCAAGCCGACATAGGTGCCGACGGTGGTGTGGTCGGGGGGCTCGGCATACACGCCATCCTGGGGGGCTGCCGCCCTTTTCGCCGCCTGCCAGCGCCTGTCGCAATCCATCTTGCCAGCCATCATGGCACGCCGACCGTCGACGATCTGCCTGAAGGCTTTCTCGGCGAGCCGGACATGCTTTTTCAGGCCGAGTGGCGCAGGCTGCCCGACAATCACACCGGTGGAGACGAGCGCGGCCCCGTCTGGGGACAGCTCGGCATAGCAAAAGCCCCCTGACGCCGGATCGTTGATAACCGTATAGCCGCTTCCGGTCTCGAAATACCCGAAAAACTCGTCGCCGTATCCCCGCAAATCAAGCGTCGAACCATCGCTTTGCGGGAAGGTGAAGATGTCGCCGTCATAAACCGCGGCCCGCGCTGACGACTGCATGGCGACCATGGCGCAGAAAAGAACCGCAATTGTGGCCATTCTGCCAACGATTCCCAACGTGAACCTACTCATTGCCCCCCCCTTGTTTTATACGTGTGACGAGATCATGTAAATTTTATCACGTTAGATCAATCCTAACCCGTTTCCGCGCGGAA
>CAYTFM010000127.1:6519-24085 GCA_964436735.1 uncultured Victivallales bacterium
CATCCCGCCCTGCGCGGCGGTCGCCCCGCTCCTGTCGCCGGGCGTCGTCATCGCCAAAGCTCCGTGCGCGGCGCCATACTCGACACACAGCTTCGGCTCAAGCCCGGCAAGGAAGCCGTAGGTGAGTCCCGAGGCGAAGGAGTCGCCGCCGCCGACGCGGTCGTAGATCTCAAGACCAGGCCGACGGGTCGCCTCGTGAAACTCGCCGCCGTAGTAGAGGATCGCCCCCCAGTCGTTGCTCGTCGCGCTGCGGACCTCGCGCATGGTCGTCGCCACCGCTTTGAGGTTCGGATACTCCGCCACGACTTTTGTGATCATCCGCTGGAATGAGGCCGGATCCAATCCGGTGCACGACTCGTCGACACCCTCCACCTCGAACCCGAGGGCGGCGGTGAAGTCCTCCTCGTTGCCGATCATCACGTCCACGAGCTTCGCGACACGCCGGTTGACCTCCATGGCGCGCTTCGTCCCCCCGATCTCCTTCCAGAGGCTCGGTCGGTAGTTGAGGTCGTAGCTGATGATGGTCCCATTCGCCTTCGCGCACTCCATGGCCTCGATCGCCACGTCGGGTGTCTGTTCACCAAGGGCGGCGAAGATGCCGCCGCAGTGGAACCAGCGCACCCCCTCGTCCTCGAAGATCCCCCGCCAGTCGATGTCGCCCGGTTTGAGTTGACTGACGGCGGTGTGCCCGCGGTCGGAGCACCCGACGGCCCCGCGGACGCCAAAGCCCTTCTCCGTGAAGTTCAAGCCGTTACGACAGGCTCGGCCGGTCCCGTCGAACGGCACCCATCTCACGTGGCTCATGTCCACGCCGCCCTGCAGGATCAGATCCTCCAGCAGCCGACCGACCGGGTTGTCCACGATGGCGGTGACGACGGCGGTTCGCAGCCCGAAGCACCTGCGGAGCCCGCGGGCCACATTGTACTCGCCCCCGCCCTCCCAGACTGAGAACGAACGGGTGGTATGGATGCGCCCGTCGCCGGGATCAAGGCGGATCATGACCTCTCCAAGGGACAGCTCGTCCCAGGCGCAGTCCTCCGCAGGTTTCACGATCAACTCACTCATAGTGGCACACCTTTGTGATGATGATGAAATTGCTCCGGACCCGTCCGGGGCATATGCGATAGCGACGGATAAGCTAGCCGCGCGCAGGAAAATATCAAGGGGAAAACGCGATAGAGCGGCGGACTGGCCTATTTAGCGGCGGCGAGCGCGGCCTCGAGCACCTTGCGGTCGTCGAAAGGATAGCTTTTGCCGTTGATCTCCTGGTAGTCCTCGTGCCCCTTGCCGGCTACGAGGACGATATCACCGCTCTTTGCCATCTCGACGGCTCGGCGCAGGGCGACGGCGCGGTCGACGATGACCTCGCACGAGACACCGGACGGCACGCCGGCCAGAATCTCTTTGATGATCGCCTCCGGCTCCTCGGTCCGCGGGTTGTCGCTGGTGACGATGAGATGGAGCTCCGCGGCCGCCTGCCCCATCCGCGGGCGCTTGGTGCGGTCGCGGTCGCCTCCGCAGCCGAAGACCACCAGGAGGCGCATCGGCTTGAGCTCGCGAAGCGCGAAAAGGGCACGACGCAAAGCATCGTCGGTATGCGCGTAATCCACATAGAAGCTCGCTCCGTTCTCCGCTATAATGCCTTCCAGCCTGCCCGGCACCCGGACCGGCGCGGAAAGAAGCGCGGCCGCCTCGGCGGCGGGGACGCCAAGCTCCACGCAGACGGCGAAGGCGCCGGCCACGTTGTAGGCGTTGTAACCGCCGATGAGGTTGGTCGTGATCGTGTGGACTTCGCAGGCGGGTGTCAGAATCTCGATTGTTTGCCGGCCCGGACTGGGCATCGTCGACACAATCTTGTATGCGCAGGACTCGCCTTTGCCAAACGTCGCGAGCCTTACTTTTCCTGCAATCTCCGACGCAAGCCTTTTGCCGTAGGGATCGTCGACGTTGACCACTGCCGCCGTCTGCGGGGTCGAGTATTCCGTAAAGAGCCTCTTCTTGGCACTAAAATAGCTTTCCATGTCCTTGTGGTAGTCGAGATGATCGCCAGTGAGGTTGGTGAAGAGAGTGGCGGCGAACCTCGCACTGCCGATGCGGTGCTGGTCGAGAGAGTGGCTCGAGGCTTCCATGACGACATAGGCGCAGCCAGCCTGGCGCATTCCGGAGAACAACTCCTGCAACTCCGAGGCTTCGGGGGTCGTCCGCGCGGCGGGCATGTCCTTGCCGCCGTAGGCGTAATGCACGGTGCTGACGAGCCCGACCTTGCAGCCCCAGCGGGAGAGCGCGGACTCGATCAAGAACGCGGAGGTCGTCTTGCCGTTCGTCCCCGTCACGCCGACAAGCCGCATACTCTCGGCCGGTTTCCCGTGCATCCGTTCGATCAGCAGCGCATAGGCGAGATAGGCGTCGACCACCTTGACGGAACTTACGCCGGGAGGCACTGTCGGCATATCATCCTCATGGACGATCACCGTCGCCCCCTTGGCGGCCGCCTCGGCGACGAATTTCGCCCCGTCGGCCTTGAACCCTTTGATGGCCACGAAGAGCGAGCCCTGCGCGGCCTTGCGGGAGTCGTTGACGACGGAGACGATCTCGGGATCGCCGTCAAGCCTGGTCGACTCGACGACGCTTGCGAGCGCGCGTAGGAGCTCAGTCAGCCGCATTGCCATCCTGATGGTTGCGGGCGAGCACGGCTTTGCCGCCGGGCGTCTTCTCTTCTATGGGTTTCGTCGGTTGAATGTCCAGATAGCGCAGCGTCTTCTGGGCGATATCCCGGAACGCGGGGGCCGCCACGATGCCGCCAAAATGGTTCTTCTGCGGTTCGTCGGCCGTCACGAGCAGGACGAAGGCGGGATCGTCGGCGGGGACGAAACCGATGAAGGTGGCGAAGAACTCGCTGCCCGAGTAGCCCCCGCGCACCCACTTCTGCGAGGTGCCGGTCTTGCCGGCGACATCGTAGCCGGGGATGCCAGCGGCAAGAGCTGTGCCACCCTCTTGTGTCACAAGTTTCATCATGTCGACGATCTGCTTGACCGCCTCCTTGCTCTTGATGACCACGCCATCCTTGCGGATGGGAAACTTGTAGATCTTTCCGCTGTCAGGATCCTCGATGCGGTCCACGAGGCGGAGCTTGACCAACTCGCCGCCATTGGCGAGCGCGCAGTAGGCGCGGACAAGCTGCAGCGGCGACACCAGAATGCCTTGTCCGATTGGGAAGCGGGTGATCGAAAGGGCATCCCACTTCTTCTGATCGCGGAAGATACCGGTCGCCTCGGGTTTCAGCGGGATGCCCGTGCTCCTGCCGAACCCGTAGCGCTTGAAGAGGTCGTAAAGGCGGTCCTGCCCCAGTTGTATGGCGATCTTCGCCGTGCCGATGTTACTCGACTTCTGGATGATCTGCGAGACTGGCAGAACGGACATGCGGTGGGCGTCCCGCAGGATTTTTCCGGCGTAGAACCAGTTCCCGTTCTCGCAATCGAACTGGGTTCCCGGGCTCACCACGCCGTTGTCCAACGCCCCTGCGACCACCAGGGGCTTCATCGACGACCCAGGCTCGAAACCGCTGGTGATCAAGCGGTCGGTCCATCCGCTGGGGTTCATATTCCCACGGTCGTTGGGATTGAAGCTCGGACGCTGCGCCATGGCGATGATGGAGCCGGTCTTCGGATCGACCATAACCGCATATGCCGCCTTGGGCGTCCATTTCTCGACGAGTTTGTCAAGCTCCTCCTCGATGATCGTCTGAATCGGCTCGCTGATGGTCAGGTAGATGTTCTTGCCGGGCTTCGCCTCGTAGAAGCTGTTCTGCCCGTAGGTGAGCGGGATACCCTTCCGCGAGCGCTCGAAGACCGACGCCCGGGTCTTGACCGGCGCCAGCACGTTGTGATAGGCCTTCTCGACGCCGATCACGGGCACCGCCTCGACATCGTCCATGTTGACGAACCCGAGAACGTTGGAGAGCAACTCGTTCTTGGGGTAGTAGCGTTTTCCGCTGTCGACGAAGAAGACCCCCTTGTAGTTGCGCTCGGCGGACTCCTTGATGATCTTTTTGGCCTGGTCGAACGGGACGGCGTTTTTGATCACAACCTCCCGGATCGGCTTCTCGTTGCGGGTCTTCTCGGAAAGCCGGTGGAAGATGACGTCCGGGGGCACGTCGAGGTAGCGGGCGAAGAAGCCGGCCAGTTCGTGGCACTTGCTGTCGTCCGAGATCATCTGCGGGTCGGCGCGGATGTCGATGCAGGGGATGTTGCCGACGAGCAGGTTGCCGTTGACGTCGAAGACCTCGCCGCGGGTTCCGCGGCACGTCTTGACCGCCGTGTATTTCTTCTTCGCCTTGGCGTAGAGCTCTTCGTGCCTGGTGATCTGGACGACATACAGGTGCGACGCGAGCAGTATGAAGGCCGCGATGATGCCGCAGGCCACCACCGTCATCCTCACCGCATATCCCGATCGACCCATCTCAGCTCATGAAGTTAGTTGTTCCAGCCGTTTCAAGCCCCGCACTTCACCAATGACTAATGACCAATGACTCTTCACGTATGCCGCCCCTCAATCCCTCGCCAGCGCGACGTTCCGGCCGCCCATGAAACGGCCGTCGAACTTAAATCCCTTGTCGTCCATCCGCGATCCCTTGCCGTCGAGATAGACGATCTGGCTGGGCTCGGGGGAATGCAGATTGAGATTGTAGTACGTGATGCGTGACGTGATGAACTTTTTGGCGCTGCGGCTTTCGATCTTGATCTTGAGGTTGTCGACCTCGCGCTGCAGCTTGTAGATCTCCTTCTCCTTGGCGGCGATTCCCTTGTTGAGCTTCTCGCTCTGCCCGTTAAAGTAGGCGGTGAAGCCGAGCACGCAGCAGAAGGCCACCACCAGGAAGAACACGAAGACGCCGCAGTAGGTGAAGAATCCGCCGCCGCCCTCGTCGCCGCCTTTCCGCCTGACATTCTTCCGTTTGTTCCTCAGATTCATTGGTGTCCTCGGTCGCTCGTTTCGCCTTCGTCTCTCATATCTTCTCCGCCGTCCGCAGCTTCGCGGAGGCGGCTCTTCTATTGTCTCGTATCTCGGCCTCGGTGGGCCGAATCGGCTTCCTCGTCAAATCCCGCACCGCCGGACGGTGTCCACACATGCATATCGGCAACCCCGGCGGACAGAGGCACTCGGACGCCTCGTGGCGTATGAAACGCTTGACGATCCGGTCCTCAAGCGAGTGGTAGCTGATCACCACCAGCCTTCCTCTCGGCGCAAGCAGTTCGACCGCCGTCGGCAACGCCCGCTCAAGCTCGCCGAGCTCGTCGTTCACCGCTATCCGCAGCGCCTGGAAACAAAGCGTCGGGCTCGGAGGAGCCGTCCGCCGCTGACTCGGCAGCACAGCCTCGCAAAGCCGCGCGAGCTCGCCGGTGCCGCCCCATGGCCGCTCCTTCCGCCGCGCCACCACGGCCCTTGCGAGGATTCTGCTGCCGCGGATCTCGCCGTACTGGCCGAAGATCCGCTCCAACTCCTCCTGCGAGGCAGTATTTAAGATCGCGCAGGCGGTCTTGCCCGAGACGCCGTCCATTCGCATATCCAATGGACCGTCCAGCCTATGGGAGAACCCCCTCCCCGCCTCATCGATCTGAGGCGAGGAAACTCCCAGATCCAGCAGAATCGCGTCGACTTGGTGCCACCCAATCCGAGCCGCATGTTCCGCCAGACCGCTGAAGTCGCCTTTCACAAGGTGGATACGCCCCGAGGCGAAACTCAGGACTTCCTTGGCCCCGAGTATCGCCTCGTCGTCACGGTCGATCCCCAGCAATTCCGCCTGCGCGTTTCTTCTAAGTATCAAAGAGCTGTGCCCGCCGTATCCCAGCGTGCCATCCACTATCCGAACCGGTCTCTCTCCGGCCACCGCCAACGCGTCCAGCACCTCCGCGCACATCACCGGCGCGTGCCGCGGCGCCGTCACGACACCTTCCTGTCGCCCGGCCGCTCGCTGACCTTCTGTATCACGTCAAGCATCGCATCCTCGGGCAGACGCTGCTTCTCCCAATTCTTGACCGACCATATCTGGATGGTCGAGACTGCGCCAATAAGAACGATCTCCGCGTCGACCTCGGCCCCCCGCTTCACCTGGCAGTGCTCGAGCAGCCGCTCGGGGATCGCGATCCGTCCCTGCTTGTCGCAGCGGCACTCGCGCGCCATGGCGCCGAAATTGGCCAGAGCCCGCGACTCCTCAGGGTTGGCGAAGGAACTTTTGCTCAGGCTGGCGAACATGTCGGCGTAGGCGGTCGGCGTGACAAGCGCGAGCGAGTTGTGCCGCCCGGGCAGGATGTAGAAGATCCCGTCGGCCCCCTTGTCGCGCCACTCCCTCGGCACCGCCACCCTTCGCTGGGAGTCGATCGCGTAAACGAATTCCCCTGTGAAAAGAACCATCCCGCTATTTTCCCCAAAAACTCCTCTAACTTCCCCTTTTCTACCCTAAATTACCCCGCCCCCCCCCCCCTTCAAACCCCCACCCAAAAAAAAAATCCTCTTTTTTTTTTACATTTTTTTTCTCCCTCCGCACATGTAGATTAAGCGCGTGCGAAAAACTTTACGGAAATGAATATGGTGTTCCGCCTGTTTTCCCTAACACTCATGTTACTGGCGTCAGGTTTCGGGTGTCAGGTTTCAGAAGGCGATTCTTCTTGACGCCTGAAACCTGACGCCTTGTTTCTTTCTATGGTTGAACATCGCATCAGCGAAGGTGGGCGCGCTGAACACCGCACACAAGAAATGGGATTCCCTTTTTTCACGAACCAACCAGAGAGGACGGCTTGTATGAGCAATCGCCACCGCGAGATCCACCTTGAGTCGGGCTCCGTTATGCGGGTGGAGTCACTGTCGCCGCGCATTTTCCGTATCCGCCTGAAAACCGACGCCTCCTTCCCGGAACCTTCGCTGATCCGTTATGGCATCATCCGAGGCGAGTGGCCGGAAACCCGCGCCACGGTCAATGAGACGGCCGCGTTGCTCACCATCAAGACCTCCGACTGCGCGCTCGAGATCACCAAAGCCGACGGCGCGCTGCGTCTCCTTGGGATAGACGGAGCGACGCTGAGTTCCACGACGCAGGCTCCATGGTCCGAGAAGGAGAAGGGCTTCGGGGCGGAGTTCTCCCTCGCCGACGGCGAACGGCTCTACGGCATGGGAGACGTCACCCGGGACCGCATCGAGAAGCGCGGCTTCCGCGCCCGCATGTGGGTGACCAACGTGAAGTCGTATGTGCCTATCCCCGTCATTCTTAGCAACCGAGGATGGGGCCTGTCCATCAACACCACCTGGAACCACTACATCGACGCCGGGCACTCCCGCAAGGACAGACTGCGCTTCTGGGGGCGTCGCGGCGAACTCGACTTTCATCTCTTCGTCGGCGACACGCTCCCGAGCCTCCTCGACGCCTACACCGACATCACCGGCAGACCGACGCTCCTGCCGCTCTGGGCCTACGGCCTCACCTTCGTCTGCAACCAGCAGGCGAACGCCCGCGAGATGATCGACGACTGCCTCAACCTGCGCCGCGAGGGCATCCCCTGCGACCTCGTCGGCCTCGAGCCTGGCTGGATGACCAAATACTACGACTACTCGATCACCAAGGACTGGCACCCCGACCGCTTCCACATCCCGCCATGGGTGAGGACGAAAGGCGATCCCTCGGCCGGCAACGACCAAACCTTCATGGGCGCGGCGCGGCGCCTCGGCTTCAAAGTAAGTCTCTGGTTGTGCGAGGATTACGATTTCTCATACGAGGAGGAGCGGCAGGCCGGCACCATCGACGCCGGAAAGAAAAAGTCCGCCGCCGAGAAACGCAGCGAGGACGACTTCGAGCAGGATGAGCACTTCGGGCACGGCCCCACGCTCATGGATCACGTGACCAAGCCCGAGGAACCGTGGTTCGAGCATCTGAAGAAGTTCGTCGACGACGGCGCGTCGGCGTTCAAACTCGACGGCGCCCTGCAGGTCAACGAGCACCCCGACCGCAAGTGGGGCAACGGCATGGACGACCAGGAGATGCACAACCTCTACCCCGCCCTCCTCAACAAGCAGATGGCCCGCGGCTTCGCGGAATACACCGGACGACGCGCCATGATATACAGCTCAGGAGGTTACACCGGCATACAACAATTCTCCGCCACCTGGGCGGGCGACACCGGCGGCGGAGCGAAACCGCTCGCCTCGATGCTGAACCACGGACTCTCGGGACACGTCAACACCAGCTGCGACATGGACGTCTTCACGCCGGCGGGCATCCATTTCGGTTTCCTCCAGGCGTGGTCGCAGGTCTGCAGCTGGGCCTACTGGCGCCATCCGTGGCTTCTGGGCGACACGTTGCTGCCGATCTTCAAATACTACGCCAAGCTCCGCTACCGCTTGATCCCCTACCTCTACTCCGCCGCGCACGTCGCCAACCGGACGGGAATGCCGATCCTCAGGGCAATGCCGCTCGTCTGCCCTGACGATCCCAAAGCCGACCAGCTCCTCAAGCAGTACATGCTCGGGGACTTCCTGCTCGCCGCCGCCTTCACCAACGAGATCCATCTCCCGCCGGGCGCATGGTTCGACTTCTGGACAGGACACCCCGTGAAGGGCCCCGCCGACCTCGCCTGCGACGTCCCGGCGAACCGCGGCGGCCCGCTCTTCGTCAAGGCCGGAGCTGTCCTTCCCTTCTGGCCCGAAATGGAGTACGTAGGACAAAAGCCACTTGACCGCATAGAGTTGCGCGTCTACCCCGGAGCGGCGAGCGTTTCAACCATGTATGAGGACGACGGCGTCTCCCTCCGGTACCGCAACGGCGAAGTCGCCCTCACCACGTTCACCTGCGAACACCGCGCGAAGGAGTTGACGCTCACCATCTCGCCACGCACCGGCGCCTACCAAGGCATGCCGGAGCGGCGCGGGTTCGACATTCTCATCAAAGCCGACGCTCCCCCCCGGAGTGTGAAACTCGACGGCAAGAAGGCCGCCAGCGAATTCGACGCGGCGGAAGGCTGGATACGACTCGCCGCCGAGGAGGACTCCAAACGGCAGCGCCAAATACATCTGCAGGTCACTATTTAACAAGGAATAACAACATGAAGCCCGTGAGGATAAAACTCACCGCAATCGAACCATGGGCCCCGCACCCGAAGGCAGCCCAGAAAACCGAGCGCCGCTCCGGGAAGTTCGTCATCGCGGCGAACGGCACCAGAACCTCCTGCGGTGGCTGGCAGCTGAAAATCACGGGCTTGAAACCATCACTGTGCTACCAAATCGAGCTTCCCTATCAAATTGCAGGTGTGGAGAATCCACGCGAGCATGTGAAATGCCTTGCCATATGGGGAGATGTCCCGTCCGACCAAAGCAACATCCATGATAAGGCGGTCAATGACGCGCTGATCATGCGAGAGAGTTCCGCCACCACAGGGGTTTTCAGTCGAGTGGTCGCCGTTCCTCCCGACGCCACAATCCTCACGCTCCGCTATATACTCCGCTGGACGCCCCGCGGCACAGCCACGCTCGGAGCACCTGTCGTCACCGAGACCACCCCCATCCTTCGTCCGATCGTGCGGATCGCCGTGGCCACCGGCTCCATCCAACGGAGAAACCGCGCGGGAATTTCGAGTGTCAAGGACAACATCGCCTACTATTCGACATTGTGCGAGGAGGCGGCGAGGCTTAAGCCCGACTTCATCGTCCTGCCCGAAACCGCCTTGCAGTGGGGCGCGCCCGGCCACGCCATCGACACCGCCCTCCAAATCAACGGACCGGAAGTCAATGTATTCCGTAAAATAGCCTCTGCGAATAAGTTGCGCATCCTTCTACCGATATACGAGCGGGATGCCGACGCCGTCTTCAACTCCGCCCTGCTTGTCGGACCGAGGAGTATCGAGGGATGTTATCGCAAGGTGCAACTCGCGGAATACGGCGAGACGAACTCCGGCATCATGCCGGGCTCGTCATTCCCCGTCTTCGACACGCCGACCGGCCGCGTCGGCTGCCTCATCTGCATGGACAGCTCCTGCCAGGAGGCCTCACGGATGCTCGGGCTCAACGGAGCGGAAATCATGCTGCTGCCCATCATGGGAGACCACCGCGCCGACCGCTTCACCCGCGGCGTCCCCGTCTTCCACGAGGAGCGCTGGAAAGCGATCATGCGCTCGCGCGCCCTCGACAACCAGTTCGTCCTGGGTGTCGCCCGCAACGAGACCCTCGGCAGCTGCGTCATCGACCGCAAGGGCGAGATCCGCGCCTGGAACGACGGCACCGAGGACGTGATCTGCGCCGACGTCGAGCTCAACCCCGACCACCGCAAGTGGAACGGCGGCAGCCAGCGCGACATCATCTGGCTCCAGCGCCGTCCCTCCCTGTATGGCGCATACACTGAGCCCGTCCCGCCCGTCATCGCCACGCTCCATTAAATTATTGTACCGCAGTTGCCCGAGCTTTTACATTTTTTGAGTGCGGCGGCTCGACGACGCTTTCGGACGGACGGCTTGACGCCCGCCCCATGACCAGTCAAGCCTGGCCATCCAAAGCGGTCTCAAGCGACCGCACTCAAAAATGAGCCGCAAAGGGAAAAGATGTCATCACGGTGCCAGGGGACGACTTCGCCAAGGTCCTCTGGAGCATCTGGCTCGGGCCCACCCCGCCAAACCCTGAGCTGAAAAGCGGGATCCTGGGCGAGCGGTAAGAAAACTTTTTTAGGGACCGGCACTCCGCCTCGGAAGAACGTCAGGAAAAACGTCCAACTTCACGGGGTGCGCCCTTCACGCCTGAGACCATCACCGCGGCCCGCCGGCGAAGCGGCGGAGTTCGCCGGGGGTCATGCCGAAGAGTTTGCGAAACAGACGGCACATGGCGAACTCCGTCCCCAGTCCACACAGCGGGGCGATCTCCTTGAACGGAAGCGCCGTGGACATGATCATGCCACGTGCATGCTCGGCCCGGATCCGCCGCACATCATCCCATGGCGTCTTTCCCGAGAGGCGCTTGTACTCGCGCAGAAAATGGAACTTGCTCATCCCCATGCGTTTGGACAGCTTTTCGAGGGATATTGGGTCGCCGACATGCGCGCGGACATGCTCCCTGACGGTCTTGACGAACACATCCTCGCCCCCCGCGCAGTTCTTGACATATTCTGCCACGACGGCCGTCATGAGCGCGTCGCGGTGCGCGGCCGCAGCCTCACTGGCAAGGTGCCGGTCGGCAAAGAGCCAACGCATGATCTGCCGCAGCCGTCCGTCCGAATCGCTTGAGCGCAGCGGATCGGCGCGATCGACACCATCCATGGAAAATGAGGCGTAGTAGGTCTCCAGCGGACCGTCCCCCTCGCTCCATTCCTTGTGCCGCAGCCCGGCCGGATACAGCAGCGCCTCGCCCGTCCTTCCTGTGAGCGTTCCCCGGGAGCTCTCAGCCGTCAGCCGTCCTTTGCACACCACGATGAGCTCATGGACACCATGGCTGTGCGCCGCCATGCGCCATCCGCCCGGATGGTCGAGATGGCCTATGCTGAGGAATGTCGCCTGGCCGAGCATCATATAGCAATATCTGGTAAATTATAGCAACCGCTGAGCGTGGCACGCTTTTAATTTGCCGCCTATAATTGAGGATATCAAGCGAATGACAACGAAAACCGGAACCTCCACCACACATCAATAAACGACAAAAGGAGATGCCATGCCGAAAATCGCGATGATCGGGGCGGGAAGCCTTATTTTCTGCAAGACGCTGGCGATGGACATCCTGGCGACCCCATCGCTGGCGGGGGCCGAGTTATGCCTGATGAGCCGGACGAAACGGAAACTCGACCAGATGGCGGCCTTCATCCAACGGGTCGTACGGGAGAACAAGCTCCCGGCGAAGGTGACCTCGACGCTCGACCGCCGCGAGGCCCTCGACGGAGCGGACTACGTGATCGTGATGATCCAAGTGGGCGGCGTCGACGCCTTCCGACACGACTACGAGATCCCGCTGAGGTACGGCGTTGACCAATGCATCGGCGACTCGCTCGGAGCGGGCGGAGTCTTCCGCGGGCTGCGCACGATCCCCGAGCTCATGGCACTCACCCGCGACATGGAGGAACTCTGCCCCAATGCACTGCTCGTCAACTACGCCAACCCGATGGCGGCCTGCTGCCTCGCCCTCGGCCGCTCGAAAACGTCCTTCATCGGCCTCTGCCACGGCGTCCAAACGACGCTCGACCTGCTCAGCCGCTACGTCGACACCCCAAAGGAGCGGATCGACTTCCTCTGCGCCGGGATCAACCACATGGCGTGGTTTCTCTCGCTCAAGGACAAACGGACCGGCAAGGACCTGTATCCGCTGCTCCGCGCCAACATCGAGAAACCCGAGTACTACGTCAACGAGAAGGTCCGCTGCGAGGTCATGCGCCACTTCGGCTACTTCATGACCGAAAGCACCGGCCACCTCTCCGAGTACGTGCCGTGGTTCCGCAAAAACCCAAAGGCTCTTGCACTCTACTGCGACCAGCCGGAGTTCGGCGGAGCGTCCGGGGCGTACTACCGCTACAGCATCGACATCGCCGCCAAATTCGACAAGTTCAACTACCTCGACCACGAGTCGCCGAAGATCACCGGACGCAGCGTCGAGTACTGCTCTTACATCCTCGAGGCGATGGAGACCGACACGCTCTTCCGTCTCAACGGCAACGTGCGCAACGATGGCTACATCACCAATCTGCCGCAGGGGGCGTGCGTCGAGGTGCCGACGATGGTCGACCGCCATGGCGTCCATCCGCTGCGCGTCGGCGACCTGCCGCCGCAATGCGCCGCCCTCAACATGACCAACGTGATCGTGCAGCAGTTGACAGTCGAGGCCGCGCTGAGCGGGAATCCCGAGCTCGCGATGCAGGCGGTAGCGCTCGACCCGCTGGCGGGCGCGGTCTGCACGCTGGCCGAGATCCGCGAGATGACGATCGAGCTGTTCAAGGCCGAGGCGGAGTGGCTGCCGCAGTTCGAGGGGCGGCTTCCCGCGAAACGCCCGGTGGTCTCCATACCGAGAAAGGTCGTGCCGGTTGAGGTTCCGCTCGATCCCGCCCTGGTGGTGGCGCACCGCTTCGGCAAACTCGCCGCGCAGAAGGCACCGGAGAGGAAGCGGAAATAAAGGCAAGATATTTGACGGGATTAACAGGATAGGCAGGATAAAAAGAGGACGAGAACAATGGCGGACAAGGCAAAGGTCAGGATCGGGTTTGTCGGTGTCGGCGGCATGGGGCAGGCGGCGCATCTGCGCAACTACGTGATGGTGCCGGAGTGCGAGGTGGTGGCGCTCGCCGAGGTGAAGCAGGACATGGCCAAGAAGGTGGCCGCCCGCTGGGGTGTTCCGAGGATCTATGCGTCGCACGAGGAGATGCTTGCCGTCGAGAAGCTCGACGGCATCGTGGCGTCGCAGCCCTTCTGCTGCCACGGGACGCTGGTGCCCGAGCTGCTCAAGGCGGGCATTCCGGTTTTCACCGAAAAGCCGATCGCCGGCTCCGTCGAGATGGGGGAGAAAATCGTCAAGGCGGTCACGGCCGCCAAAACGTGGATGATGATCGGCTACCACAAGCGCTCCGACCCGGCCACCATGCTGGCGAAACAGGAGATCGAGCGGCTGAAACAGACGAAAGAGTTGGGCGCGCTGAAGTACATACGCATCCTGATGCCCGCCGGTGACTGGATGGGGAACGGCTTCAATCAAAACGTCTGTGGCAACGACCCGAATCCGACGTTCACCTGGGATCCGCCTGCTTCGTTCATTGACAAGCCGACCACCGACGCCTACACCAGCTTCGTCAATTACTACATCCATCAAGTCAATCTGATGCGCCATCTGCTTGGCGAGACGTGGAGCGTCAACTACGCGGCGAAATCGGGCGTGCTTCTCGCCGGCGAAAGCGCAAGCGGCGTCACCTGCTCGATCGAGATGAGCCCCTACCAGACGACGATCGACTGGCAGGAGTCGGCCCTCGTCTGCTTCGATCGCGGCTGGGTCAAACTGGAACTGCCCTGCCCGCTGGCCTTCACCCGGCCCGGCCACGCCGAGATCTTCCGCGATCCGGGCAACGGCGCCCAGCCGAGAACCGAGATTCCGCAACTGCCATGGGTGCACGCCATGTGGCAGCAGGCCCGGAACTTCGTCGACGCCATCCAGGGCAAGGCTCCCACGCTCTGCTCCGCGGAAGACGCGCTGGAGGACATCAAACTGGCCCGCGAGTACATCCGCATGTGGAAGGGGAAATGAAAGGCGGGGGGAATTCAGGGTTCAGGGAGGAAGAGCGGAAATGGTCAATGAGCTACGATATGGCGAGCGAGTAGTGCGCTGCCTGACGGGGGGTGATGTCGACCGCATCCCCTTCGGCGTCAGTCTCGGCTGGCAACCATGGGGTGAGACGCTTGAGAGATGGCGGGAGGAAAGCGGTTATCCGGCCCTGGATCCAGCGGCCTATTTCGGCTACGACAAGAGTTTCGCCGTCCCGTGCCTCGAAAGCGGCCCGTTCCCGCGCTTTGAGAAGAGGCTCATCGCCGATGAAGGTGAAACTGTCGTCTCCATGGAGTGGCGCGGAATTACCATGCGCACCCGCAAGGACGGAGGCTCGATGCCCGAGTTCCTCGACTATCCGGTGAAGAATCCAGAGGACTGGGGGAGATTGAAAGCGGAACGGTACCGACTCGATCGGATCGAGGACCGCGTCACCGAGGAGTGGACCGCCTTCAAAAAACGTTTAGCTGAAACGGGCGAGGCCGTCCAAGTCGGTGCGTTCCCGTGGGGCGTCTTCGGAACCGTGCGGGATTTGCTCGGAGCGGAGGAACTCCTGATCAGCTTCATCACCGAGCCGGAGATGGTCAAGGACATGATGCGACACCTCACCAGCCTGTGGCTCACCCTCTGGGAGCGCGTGGCCTCCCACGTCCAAATCGACCACATCCACATCTGGGAGGACATGTCGGGCCGCCAAGGCTCGTTGATCTCCCCGGCCATGGTGGAGGAGTTTATGATGCCCTGCTACGACCGGATCGCGGAGTTTGCGAGGACTCACGGCGTCCGCCTGGTGTCCGTCGACACCGACGGCGACTGTGGAGAGCTGATACCTCTTATGATGAAGCACGGCGTCAACATGTTCTTCCCGTTCGAAGTCCAAGCCGGCAACGAGATCCTCGCATACCGTCGGCACTATCCAACGCTCGGCATCATGTGCGGACTGGACAAGCGCGCCCTCGCAGGAACGAAGGCGGACGTCGACCGCGAGATCGAGAAGGCGGCGCGGATGATCAAGCTCGGGCGTTACATCCCCGGCTTCGACCATCTCATCCCGCCGGACGCCTCATGGGAGAACTTCCGCTATGCGGCGGAACGCCTCAAAGCGCTGTGCCATTATCTCCCATCAGTCTCACACGTCCCATACATCATATTTTTCAAAAAGGAGCAGCGACAATGCCACTGAAATGGCGCAAAGTGTGGATCTCAGACGAGACGTTCGAGTCGGCGGGAGTGTTCGACGTGGACGGCGACGGCGTGCTGGACATCGTCTCCGGCGGCTACTGGTACAAAGGGCCGGACTTCCGCAAGAAGCATCAGATCGGCGAGATCAAAGCGGTCGGCGAATACTATGACGACTTCTCGACCATCCCGCTGGACATCAACGGAAACGGCCGCCTGGACTTCATCACCGGTGGCTGGTGGGGCGGCAACCTGCGCTGGCGCGAAAACCCGGCTGATCCAACCAAGCCGTGGCCCGAGCATGTGATCGGCGAAACCGGCAACGTCGAGACCACCCGCGGTTGGGATATCGACGGCTGCGGCGTGCCGGAGATCGTCCCCAACACGCCCGGCACCCGAGACGTGAAATTCTTCAAACTCAAGACCGACAAGAACGGCAAGGGGACAGGCGAGTTCACAAAGCATGTCATCCACGAGTTCGCCGAGAAGCAAAGCCAAGGACACGGACTCGGCTGTGGCGACATCGCCGGCAACGGCCGCATGGACATCGTGCTGATCAAAGGCTGGCTTGAGGCTCCCGCCAACCCGTTGCAAGACAAATGGATATGGCATCCCGACTTCGACCTCGGCAACGGCAGTGTGCCGATGCTCGTGGCCGACCTCAACGGCGACGGCGTCAGCGAACTCGTCGTCGGGCAGGCCCACCGCTACGGTCTCGACTGGTGGGAACAGCAGATCACCAATGGCGCCCGCACCTGGATCAAGCACCCCATCGACCCGTTCAACGCCCAGTATCACGATCTGATGTGGGTGGACATCGACGGCGATGGGCAGCGCGAACTGGTCACCGGTAAGCGTCACCGCGCCCACAACGGCAACGAGGCGGGCGAGTGGGATGACCTCGGCATCTACTACTTCAAATGGACGGGCGAGGGTTTCGCCAAGCAGGTCATCGATTACGGCCCCATCGGCGCGGGAAAAGGCTGCGGCATCCATTTCGCCGTCGCCGACCTCCGCGCAAGCGGCCGCCTCGACCTCGTCGCCCCCGGCAAGGATGGCCTCTACGTCTACTTCAACGAGGGAATGGGCGGGTAAGGGCGTCAAGCTTCCCCTCACGAGGCAATCTCTTGCAGCCTTTGGGGATGGTGCCCCTGTGTGAGCCGCAGACGCGTCTCATCCGTTCGGACAAGCCTCGCCCTCCAGGAGGCACAGCGGAGGCTCACCCCTCTTCATATTTTGCGCGTGCAGCATTCGAACTGCGTCAACTAACGCTGAACTTTCATCGCGCAATCGGATTTTATACTATTATTTATTAGCATATTATAATTATATTTAAATTATTTAACCATTTAATTCATTCTTGCCGCGTTTTCTCCTTGTGCCCCCACGGCGTGTGTGGTTATAGTCATTGGCAGACAAGGATCTCTCCATGCGATAAACCAGTGGCGCGAGGTGCGGTATGAGCGAGCATGACCTCAACGAAAATCCCGAGCTGGATTCCGAACTCCAACTGCAAGATGAAAACGACAAGGCGTTTGAGGAGGCGATGGCCAAGAAGGCTATCGAGTGGGAGGACTTCAGAGAACACCTCGCGGGTCCCGTGATCTCCCTTGTGACGCATATCGTCGTCGTCACGATCGTCCTACTGTTCGCGGTCAACTCCGCCCCGACGACCAGCAAAGACGTGGCGGTTGAGATCACGGAAATGGAGGTCAAGCAGTTCGAGCCCCCGCCCGAACCGCCTCCACCCGAGGAGGAGGTTGAGACGACCGAAGTTGACGTCGAGATCGACCGTCCGTCCGCCTATGTGGCCGACTCGACCTCAACCGCCGTGGGCAACGCCGGCGTGTCCGACGTGATGGCCGAGCCCGCCGGAGCCGAGGTCGACATGCCCAACGTGCTGAGCGTCAGGCCCAGCACCTCGTCGGTCGTGATGCCCGGCATCTACGCCAACCGCGGCGGCAAGGGGCGCGGGAATGCCCTCGGCAAGTTCGGGGGCGGCGGCACGCACAATCCCGTGCTGAAGGCGCTCCGCTGGCTGAAGGAGCACCAGAACGAGGACGGCTCCTGGGGCACCAGCCCCGGCGACATCAACACCGCCATGACCGGCTGGGCGCTGATGTGCTTCCTCGCC
>CAYTFM010000128.1:0-15280 GCA_964436735.1 uncultured Victivallales bacterium
GCGTAGCGGTGGATCGGCCAGGTGCGGCCGGTGGCGTCGCCCCAGAGGAACTCGCAACCCATGCGCAGCGTCAGCCCCTCCTTGATCTCCGGGAGCGCGCGGTACAGCAGCTTCCACGGGATGCGCATCTCCTGCGAGAAGCCTTTGCCGTCGGCGTCGAGTTTGTAGGCCAACTCGGCGCCATCGCCGAGTTCGGCGGATCCCTCCTTGCTCACCAGCATCTTCGCGTCGATGCCAAGCTTGTCGCCGCGGTCGTCCTTCCAGTGGGCGAAGTGCATGACGGATTGTTTCTTCACAGGATAGTGCCAGACGGTGACCCAGAGATTGTGGTCGGTGTGGATGCGCATCTGCCAGGAGTCGGCCTTCCATCCCTCGTCGGGGTTGATCGCCGGGTCGATGGCGCTGTTCAACGGCATCGGATCCTTCCACTTCGCCCCGAGATAGAGATAGTCCTTGTCCCACATCGCCGCCGCCTCGACGGAGTAGCGGCTGCGCATGCCGTAGTCGGCGAAGACGCAGACGCGTCCCGACCAGTCCCACTCGGAGAGGTCACCATCAACCGTGACCTTGCCCGGCGCGGGTACCGCGGTGATCCCCTCGTTCTGGCTCTGTCTTCCGATCGTGTTCATTCCACCCTCCGCATGGAATCCCATGGTTAGCATGACGCCCGCCATAGCCGTCATCATCATCGTTTTTTTTAACATGCTATCCTCCTGTTATTGTGTTTTGAACTCCCATTCGCCCCAGAGGTTCGGGGTGAGCTCAGCCTCGCTGGGGACGTCGGCGGTGATGCCGGTGGCCTTGTTCGACCAGTAGACGCGCTGGAGCGTCTGGAAGCCGTCGCCGCGGAGGATGCCGAGATCCGCCTTGATCTTCTTTCCGTCATCCACTTTCAAGCCAAGCAGGGCGAGTGTCACGGATATCTCGTAATTGCCATCCGCGCCAAACAGTTGCACGCTGTCGCTGACATCCTCGACTTTGTCGAAGGTGACGGTTCGCCATGGCGACGAGAACGGCACGCGGTCCTTTTCGTCCGTGCCGGGAACGATCGCTTTGTACAGGAGCGCGGCGGTCTTGCCCTTGATTTGGGTGACGAGTAGACGCATGTCGCCCGCCGCGGGTTTTGTCCGTTTCGGATCGGTGGAGGGATCCGCGCCGATCATCAGGTCGAGCGCACCGCCGGTTTTGAAGAGGGCGTTTGGCGTTTCCCCGCTGTTGCGCAGCAGATTTTTGTCGGCGGTGCGGAAGGCGGCGAAGAGGCGGTCGCCTGAGACGCTTACCGCGGCCTGCACATCGTATGGCTTGCTGTCGCTGTTGAAATTGGCGGCGGTTCCGCGCTTGTCGATAGAAACCCATTCGGCGGCGTTCCACTCATCCAGCTTGCCGTCGAGCGAAGGTGGCGCGGCAATCGCTGCCACCCGCAGGAGTTTGCGTCCCTGCGCCGCCTGTCGCGCCGCCTCTTGGACGGTGAAATAGTCCCGCGACTTTTTCAGATCATCCTCGGTCACGGCGACCTCGCCATCGGGCAGTCGCCGGATCGTCTCCAGTCCCGCGACGTGGATGAGACTTGTCCGCGCGCCGTCGACAAGATAGACCTCCCCATCCTTCGTCTGCGTGATCGACGGCCAGAAGTTCTCGTCGTGTGGTGAGACGTCGTTCAGGTTCATACCGCGCGGCGCCCTGGGCATCGACCATGAGGCGCCCTGCCGGACGTCCTTGAACAGAGACGCCACAAACAAACCGTCGACCGTGAGCAGATACATGGGGCCCATGTTGCCATTCACGCACCAGAGCGGACCGGCGTCGGAATCCTTCGGTGTCACGAATCCGCCGAGAAGCCGGGTGGTGCCGATCAGCATGCCGGGACGGTCGGGGGCCTGCGCTTCGTGGGAGGCGTGCAGTCCAGGCCATGGATCTGGATAGGACCAGCGCGGCTCACCTTTGAAGACGCCGGCCACGGACAATTGCGAATATGGTTTCGGCACCGCCGTCAATACTGTCCAGCCATCGGGATGCGCCAGCGCTTGGTCGCCGCCCGACGTCACGGGCGGCTGGACGTCGACCGCCAGAACCTCAGCCGCATTCATGTCGTAGAGCGGCGCGCCGGCTGACGTGAACTTCGTGGCGGCGAAGCGAAGCGCACGGCCGTCGACTCGTGACACGACCACCGACAGATCCGGCATGACCGTGACGCCGCCTGAGCTGCCTTTGACTATTTTCAATTCATCAGGCTGTGGCAATCCATCGTCGTTCAGGTCTGACCACACGCAGAACGCCTGATTCTTCCAATGGTCGCCTTTGGGATCGAGCCCCTGTGGCCACAGGGCGAGGAATAATTCACTTTTCAGAAGGCTCCACGCATGCGCGCTGCCAACCGCGGCGGTAGGACGGACGAGCCCATCCTTGTCGACCCAGATTGTGGCGATGGACACGCCGTTTGTCGGATTGCTGTTGTAGCAGTTGGTGAAATACTTCCGCCCGTCCGCATAGATCGGACATTGGGGAGCCCCACCTGCGGCGTGTCCGTCCGGAAGCAGCGACGCGCCAGCCTCGGAACGCCAAAACACCGAGATCAACTTGTCGAAACCCTTGTCCCAATCCAGCTTAAACGCCATTCCTTTATAGTAGAACAGCGTTTTGTCCCGCGGATCGAGCGCGCCGCCGCCACCGTACTCGGCGGGGCCGTAGAACGCCTTAACGAATTCGCCGTCGGTTTTCCAGACGCTGACGCGCTTGGGCTGTTCGTCCTGCTCCGTGACCCAGACGCGGTTCTGATTGTCGACCGTCAAGCCGGCAGGATTGTTCATGCGCAGGGGATCGTACGGACCGGCTTTCGGAACGCCCGGCTTTCCGATGGCGCGCAGCGGCTTCCCGTCAGGAGTGAACACCTTGATCTGATGGCATGAACCCCGGTCGGTGACGAATAGCGCGCCGGTGGCGTCGACAGCCAACCGCATTGGTTCATCGAGTCCATTCTCGACGATGATCTCCGGCTTCGACAGCTCAGCGGGCGTCGGCGAGGCGCCTAACGTGAAGCGCAGTATTTTTTTCTCCGAAATGACGAGGAGCCGTCCTTCATTGTCAAACGCAAGCCCTTTCGGATTGGCAACGCGCGACTCGCCGATCTGCTTGCCCGTCGCGATGTCGACGAACAGGAGCGTGCCGCTATTTTTCAGGCTGCATACCAGCAGGCCGTTGCGCGCGGCGAGACCGCTGATCTCATTCTTGTTCCCGTCCTGCTTGCCGCCCTGCTTGAAGACGGGCTTCTCGCCTGAACGGGTGAGCGCGGTCAGGCGCAGTTCACCCTCGAAGGTCGAGCCGACGAAAAGGATGATATTCTTGTCGGCGTCCGCGCTGCTGTCGATCGCCAGCTCCTGCGCGCCGGTCCAATGCCCGCCGATCCAGTTGATGCCGCCGACTTTGCGCCCTTCGAGGTCGACCCAGGCGAGACCATGCGTGCCTTCCGAGATGTGGCTGCCGAGGTAGACGAGATCCTTGCCGTGGGGCGAGCGGTCGGCGGGCACGAACAGCGCGCAGCACGGTGGCGTGTGGTTGCTGAGCCAGGCGCCGCTGTTGTCGCGCGTGTTCCATGCGGGGTCACCGGCCGTGTAGACGGGAAACTCGTACAGTAGGTCGATGCCCTTGTAGACGAGTCCTCTGACTTTGTACGTCCCGGGGGCGACGAATGCGCCGGGCACGTGGTAGAGGCCGTGTCGCGCGGCTTCCGCGTCGCGGCCGAGATCGTCCATGCCGTCCCACCACGCCACGTTGTCGCCGGCGGGAAAGCGTGTCTCGCTGACCAAGTTGCGGACGCGCTTCCCCTGGGCGTCGTCGATGACGATGGTCACGAAGGCGGGTTCCTTGAGTTTGAAGCGCACCGGGATTGGTGGATGGATGGCCTCATCGGTGGTTGTTTTCGGCAGAATTGATGTCAGAGGATCCGCGGCAAGTGGATGGAGCGCGACAAGTTCGTCCAGCCAGACGCGGCGTCCATCTTTCGTGCTTCCATTTAGATGGGGATGATTTTCGGGGGCGGTTTTCGTCATGCGCAGTCGGATCGCTTTCGTCGTGACGCATTCGCCGAAGTCCAACCATTGAACGGGCAGTTGCAGCGGATACCAACTGCTCAGATTCTCGAACGCTTTAACCTGTTTCCAATCGGATGCGAGGGCCTCGGCGGGATGACGATCCGTCGGTCCCGCATAGGTGTGAACTTCTGCCGCGCCGAACCCACCGAAGATGGCGGCGAGTCCACTGATCGTCACTGGCTCCCGCCACACAAGCATGACCCATGGAGACTGCTCGGCGACGGGTTTCGGAGGCGTGGCGTCATTCCAGTTGTCCCATGTCCCCCAGCCGTCGCCGCGGTCGTTTGCGATCACGCCGGTCTTGTTCTCATTCACGGAGGCGGTGACGCGCGCCTGCGGCGCGAGATTCGCGTACCGCGCCTCGAGCACGCACACGCCGCCGAGGTTGCCGGCGTAGCTTTTATCGGTCTCCTTGGGGACGTGTGTGAAACGGAGCGCTCGTGTGTGGGTGTCTGGGGGAAGCGTCCAGAGAAATCCCCCTCCGTCCTTCGTGATCGTGTCGCCCGATATGCGCTCGGCGGGCAGCCACTGGGAGTCGTCGGCTATGTCGCCCGGATAGTTGGCCTCAGGCTTGAGGACGCTGATGCGCCCGTTCCCGCTTGCCAGTATGGAGCCTAACGTGAACGCCTTGGTGAACCCGATCCGGAGGTGGCGCGGGGCAACTGTTTTGCCGTCGCCGAACACCGGCACGCCGTTCCATTCCGGACGGGAGTTCTTGGTCCAGATGACGCGCGAGGGATGCGCTGGTTTGCCGTCGACGGTGACCGGGCTTTCCGCTCCGTCCAGCCATTGCGTGAAAGCGGCGGGATCAAGATCCTCGCGGGCAAGAGGCGGACTGAACGGCGAAGACGGTTTCGCATCCTGCCCATTAACGGAAATGCCGAGCAGCACGACGGTGGCCAATGCTGCGGACATCAATTGCGAAACGCCATGCTTCATTACGTGTCTCCTTATTGCGTGTGACAATCGTTTCTGCGTACCAAAGTGGCATTCCCGCATGCTTAGTATCCTCGGCGGGGGACGCACTGGCCGTTCGTGCCGCCGGTGATGTCGAAGTCGGCGCCGCGGAGCCATGCCGTGTGGCCGTCGGCGAAGAGGGTGTTGGCTCCGCCGTTCGGCCATGGCGCGCCGAACGAATGTGGGCGGCGGTAGGCGGGGCTGTTCTCCAAGATGAAGTCCGCGGCGAGTACGATCCGTGAGATGGCGACATTCGGCTGCTCCTGTCGCATGAAGCTGTAGATGAAGCCGTTGCCGACCCACATGTTGGTGTTGCCGCTTTGAAGAGGGACGGACAAAGCCAGCGTGGTCCAGTCGGACACGTTCCAGGGGTTGCCGTAGTAGAAGTAGCCGGCGACCCCCCAGGACCACACCTTCGTGGTGTTGGGCGCGTCTGATGCGATGTACGGCCACTCGTTGCAGGCGATGGTGTTGTGAAAGATGTTCGGGCAAAAAAAGATGTCGGTGTTGCCGGTGTAGGTGGGGGAGTCGGGGGGAGTCGTCGTCCCAGGCGGACGTGACAGAAAACCAAGACCATTGACCTTTGTCCCGATGGCGGCGCTCCAAACGTAGTTCGGGTTCGGGATCGAGATGGGAAGCCAGCCGTTGTAGTCGCTGCCGTAACTGGCGCACATCCCGCCGATCTGGCGGAGGTTGCTGGCGCAGACGGCGCGCTTGGCCGTCTCCCGGGCGTTTCTGAGCGCGGGAAGCAGCATCGCCGCGAGGACCGCGATGATGGCGATGACGACTAATAATTCTATGAGGGTGAAGGCGAACGCCTTTACCCTAATAGAATTATTAATTGTCCGGCTCCGCCGCACATGAGAATAATTAATGCGCATTGTCACCCTCCTTAAAATAATAAAGGCTTTGACTTACCATCCTCTACCTAAAACAATCTGTCCGCCGGAACGTGCAGCAGGTCGATTACCCCTGGCAACTTCTCCGCTCGTATCATCTCGCCCTCGGAGTGTTTAGTTTCACGATCCTTTGGTTCCCGCTGTCGAACAGGACGGCGCGGTCGCCGCGGGCGGCGATCGTCCGCGGGGTGTGCAACGCGGCGAGGCTGTCGCCGGGCACATCTAAAGTTCCGAAGATTCCCACCAGCTTCTTGTCCGGCGAGGTGAAACATATAACGCGGTGTCGTTCGGAGTCCGAGACCCAGACGCGTCCGGCATCGTAGGCGAGCCAGATTTTGCCGCCGAACTTCGCCTCGGCGCCGTCACCCCAGGAATTCCAGCGGCGCGCCTCTTTCCAATTGTCTCCATCGCGGGCGAACTCGATCACGAACCCGTCTCCGGCAGCCAGAAGCGTGTCCTTGTCCGGAGCGGCGATCGATGTCCATTCCTTGACCGGCGTGGCGCTGGCCAGTTGAACTGTTCCGGCGTCCCCTTGGTATTCCCCGTTGCCGCCGAGTTGCGCGGCCGTGACTTTGCCGTCAGCCTCCAGCACGAGCAGGACGCGGCGTTTCGCGAGTTCAGCGACGGCCACGCCGACGGCGGTTTTCGGCAGCGCCGTCTGCTTCTCGATGCGATCGAGTCGCACCTCCTTGTCCATTTTGCCCGAGATGATCGTCGGCTTCCCCCACATGTATCCGTAACCTGTCACGGCGTCGGAGTCCAACACCGCGAGGCCGAACACGTGTTCCGGTTGAGGGATGCCGGAGCGCAGAGGCGACGCGGGGCCGTCACCCCAATTCCAATTGCCGGCGAGATGCCAGAAGCGTCCGTCCCGATCGAGACAAAGGGCGTTGCAGACAGGCGTCGCTCCGACGCGGCGGATTACGTCGAAGCGTTTTTCACGCTCCTTCCATTCCAACAGATGGATCACGCCGGACATACCCGAGACGGCGAACAAGGTGGGGCTGATCTTCGCCAAGCCGCGCGGATTGACGACTTCCGCCTGCTCGTCAACATGGCCGATGAACGCCCCCGAGCCGCCGCCCAGCACCACGCCGGGATCCGGCCGCAGTTCGGCGTCGAAGCGACGGAGCGTGCCGTGCCAGCTGCCGCCGTACCAGAAGCAGTCGAGGAACCGCGGTCGTTCGCCAATACCGGGACCGGGAACGAGCCCGTCCGGTGCCTCGGACGCGACTTTCTGAATTCCCGAATCCGTCCAGCAGTAGACGCTGCCGTCGCCACCAAGCTCCACGCCCATCGGCGGTTTCTTGATGGTGGCGACCGGCTTGCGCTCGCCGGCGAGGTTGACAAGAAAGATCTCGACGCCTTTGGCGGCGGCCACCCATCCTTCGCGCGCCGACGGCGACATATGATCCGCCTCGACGTTGAGCGGTTTCGCCTCGGAGCCCGCGGGGGCGTCGATCGGCAGGACATGCAGCCCCTTCCCGAGCCGAAGAATGATGGTGTCGTTGACAAGCGCGATGGCGTCGGTGGTGCGGTTCGGCGGGTCTTTGGGAATTTTGTAGGCGGCGAGCAACCGACCGTCGGGAGCATAGCGGTTGAGGACGCCGGCGCCCCCGCGGCTCCACAGCGAGCCATAGCGGTCGCAGACGACACCGAGCCCGCCTTCGATGCTGGGGCCGAAGCGCACCAAGGTCGCGTCCTGTTCTCCTGAATTGCCTGCGATCCCCGCGCACCGCATGCCGTCCGCACGCACTGGCGCACCAGCGCAGGTCGCCGCCACAATCACCGCTATAATCACATGCTGTCTCATTGTTTGCCTCCTTCCAACACGACTTCGCCCCAGAGGTTTGGAGCTAACATGATTTCTCCCGGCACGTCGTTGACCAGCCCCGTGGCCTGGTTCGACCAGTAGTTTCTGAAGATGTTGGTGGTTCCATCGGCGTCGCCGTAGATGATGCCGAAGTCGCCTTTCAGCGGTTGTCCCGAGACCGTCGCCAGTCCAAGCTCGGCCAGCGGCACGGCGATCTCCACGGAGTAGGCGTTGGCGCCGCGCTCGACGGCGATCCGCGCCGACTCGAGCTTCTTCACCGAGTCGACCTTCTCGCTGCGCCACGGGCTTTGAAACACGACGCTGTCGGTGGCGCCGGGCAGACGGTGGCGATACAGGACGGCGATATTTCCGCCCTGGAACGGCGCCACGAACAGACGCAGGTCGCCCGGCACGGGACCGGTGCGGGTGGAATTCGCCTTGGGGTCGGAGCCGATCTGCAGATCGACGCCGTCGCCCGTTTTGAAGAGCAGTTGCCAGTCCTTACCGTTGTTGATCCATGGGGAGCTGTCGTTCTGGACGGCGTACCGCAGGTAGAGCGTGGTGTTGTCGCGGACGGCATTGATTGTCACCGGGAACTGTCCGCCTTTGTTCCACTGGGCGACCGGCTCCGCGGGCCATCCTTTGCCTTTCCCGTCGAGTGCGGGAGGCGTGTGCGCGAAGGGTATCCGCGTTTTGCGCGGTCCGGCGACGGCGGCGACTGACCGGCTCTTGTCGCGCTCGGCGGCGACGGCCTGCTCGGGGGAGACGGTGAGCGTCCCCTCGGAGCGTGTCGTCTGCTTCAACCCGTCAACGCGATAGACGCGGTACTCGATGCCGCCACCTTGGAAGTAGTATTCGCCGGTTTTTTTCGACAGCCCGAACGTGCCGCCGAAGCACTCGCCGCCGAGGATGCCGACGCCGCCGGCCTGCGGATTGGTCATCAAGCGGCAGTCGGGGAACATCTCGTCGAGGTAGAGCCCGTCGCTGGTCATAAGGAAGGCGCGGCCGTGGTTGCCGTTCATCGCCAGCACGTCCGCCTTGTCGTCCAGCGGCGCCACGCCGGTGAAGAAGAGAATGCCTTGCAGTTCACCCGCCGTGGGAAGGGGAGCGTTGTGGGAACCGTGCACGTTCGACCAGCGGTTCGGGTAGCGCCACAGGAGGCGGCCGTCGGGAGCGAAGGCGCGCATCTCCGGATCGCTGTTGACGATCATGTCGCCGAAGCGGTCCATCGTGGTCTCGACGCCGCTCCAGGCGGGACCGTCGATGGGAATGGCGGCCTTTACTGCGTCGTTGAGGGCGGGATACTTCGGGGCGCCGCCCGGCCACCAGCCGTCGGGCTTCAGGGCGACCATGACGCTTTTGCCGGCGACCTTCGCGGGAATGCGCATGGTCAGATCGTTGAAGTCATGACCCCAGCCGGAGCCGGCGAGACTTTCCGCCGCCGTGGAGAATTCGATTTCGTCGGCCTGCGTTTTTCCGTCGCCGTTCCGGTCGACCCACAACATGCCGTAGCCGTGGTTCGGACTTCCCGACTTGCCGTATTCGTACTTGACGTTGGGATAATCACGGGTGAAGGCCTCCACGAATTCCTTGGGAGGTTTCCACGAGCGGGCGTAGGCGTATTGGTGCGCCGAACTGAGAAAGGCGAGCGGCTTGAGCGTGTTGTCCGGCAGAAGTTCCTCGATATATGTCGCCTTTCCATAGGCGATGACGAACGTTCTGCCCTCCTGCCGCCAGAAGCGATAGTGCATTCCCTCCTCGCCGCCGAGGATCGACACAGGCGCCGTCGTCTTGCCGTCCAGGTCGACCTTGAACATGACGCCTTGCCCGAGCCATGTGGTCGAGTCGTCCGGATCGAAGCCGCAGCCGGGCGCTCCGTAGGCGGTGGGGCCGAAGAACTCCTTCCACATGGTTCCCTTGGCGGGGTCGTACGCCGCGAGGCGCTTGGGCGTCCAGCGCTCGTTTTCCGTGACCCAAAGGTGTCCATCTGGCGCGATGACGAGTCCGGCGGGATTGTGCAGTTTCAGCGGGTCGTATGGACCGGGCGCGACGGGAGCCTCTTGCGCGTCCTCGCCGAATCCTCCCATCTTCGAGCGGGCTTCGAAGGAGCCGCCGGTGATTCCGCCGGGCTTGCCGATCACCGTTAGCTGTTTCCCGTTTTTGTCCAAGATGCGGACGACATGCGCCGCGGCGTCGCTGACGTGGAATTTCCCGTCGGCGTCAACCGCCAGACCGGTCGGCCGTCCCTCAAGCGCCGTCGTGATCTCGACGTTCTGTCCGGTCGCGGGATCGATGCGCAAGAGGCGTTTTCCCGCCACGGCATACAGGGTGGCGGCGTCCGCCGCCAGCGCCACGGGATTCTCCAGCGGGATGGAGCGGGCGACCGCGCCGGTGGCGGGATCGACGTCGAGGATCTCGTTTTTGACGGCGTCTCCGACGTACAGCCGTCCTTTGAGAATGGTGATTCCCGCGAGCGCAAGCCGATCGGGAAGCTTCTCCGCGGATCCCGGTCCCACGGAATAGGCGCGCAGCTCGGCGAGCCTGACCGAGGGTTTGAAGTCCGTCGGATTGCCGGTGACGAGGTCGAAGTGGACGAGCGTCAGTTTGTTGTCCGCCTTCCAATCTGGCTTTGAGCGGTCGACATGTTGCCCCCACGAGGTGCCATCGTAGACGGCGTAGAGGAACTTCTCGTCGGCCGCCACCGCCACCCGAGACAAACCGTGCCCCATCGGTGAGTTGTAGCCGCGGACGAATGTGCCGTCGGGAGAGAGTTGAATAAGTTCGTAGCCGCCCTCGGAGACCGATGTGCCGAAGAAGAGATGCGTTCCGTTCGTGGCGGCGGAATGCAACGTCCCGTGGTTGGAGCCGGGTCCGTTGCAGAACGACATAAGATAGTGCGGCTTCAAGCCTGGATGCGAGATGGCGCGCCAGCGGTATTCGCCCGGTGGCACCGGTGTGCCGCTGTCGTCGCATCCGTCCCAGACGAGATGCTGGGTTCCCTTGCCCATGCCTTCGCCGGAGACGAGGTTACGCACCCGTCCACCCTTGGCGTCGTCGATCACAATGGTGGCTTTTCCGTCGCATGGCTGTTGGAAGGTGAAGCCGATGCGCAGCCGCCGGTCGGCGGCGGCGCGCTCGAACTCCGCGAGGTTCAGTGGCAGCCAGTCCGTGGGCGACGATGACAACCCCGCATGTGGAGCACTGGTTTGGCTTTGAAGAAAAGACTCGCGCTGGCGCGGCTGGCCGGCAGGACCGCCATCCCACTCGACGGCGAGTCCCATCCGCAACCGGGCCCATCCGCTTTCGTCGTCGACAAGCTTCTCGGCGGGAATCTTGAACTCGAAGAGCATGGCCTCATTCGTCGCACTGGTTTTCGCGTCCTGACTGGAGAGTGTGAGGGTTTTGTCCGCGGCGACGCCGAGCTGGACGTTCACGCCACCATTCCTTTCTTTGGGCGAAAGCGGTTCAACGGCGATGAGTACGCCAAGTATGTCGCCATTCCGCTCGACGGCGTACGAGACGCGGGGGGAAGCGGCGGTCGACACCGTGACCAGACCCTCCCGCGGCACGGTGGCGGAAGTGAGGCAACCACTGGCGGCCATTGCAACCGCGGCGGCTAGAATTAGAAATGTCCGTCTTGTTGGCATGCGCGCTCCTTTCTCACAAAGTTTTGACAGGATAACAGGATAAACAGGATATGAGAATGCTCATGTTGTTCTACCTATCATGAGTCCACGCTATCATGTTAACCATGTGAATCTTGTCACGAATTTATTCGAACGTCAACTCGCCCCAGAGCGACGGGGTGAGGATCGCCTCGTCGGGGACGTCGTTGGTGTTGTTGGTGCTTTTGTTGCTCCAGTAGTTGCGTGAGGTGCACTCTTGTCCGGCGCTGTCCGAGCCGAGGACGCCGAAGTCGCCGCGGAGCGTCTTGCCTTTGAGTGCCTCGATGCCCAGCAGGCTGAGCGGGATTGCGGCGGTGACGACGTAGCCGCCTTGCGCGGGCTTGAGCGTCAGCGGGAACTCGACCACACGGACGCGGTCCATGGGGATGGTGCGCCAGGGAGAGCTGAAGTCGGCGTGCTGCTCCTTGGGCGCGCCGGGGGCGACTGGCTCGTACAGGACCGCCAGCGGTTTGCCGCCTTTGACGGTCATCAGCAGGCGCAGGTCGCCTTTGACGCAGGCCGCGCCCGTGGCGGCGGGATCGGCGCGGAGCATCAGGTCGACGCAGTCGCCCGTGATGAACATGAGCCGCTCGTCCTGCCCGGCGTTCTTCAGCGGGGAGCCGTCGTTGACCTGGTAGGCGAGGTAGAGGTTCTTGTCGTCGTAGGACGCCTTGATGGTGGCGATCTTGTTGTGCCCCGATTGAATCTCCAGGTTATTCTTCGCCATCTCCCACGCCTCGATAGAACCGTCGGTGGGCAAAGGCGCCGCCGCCGCTTTGATGGCGTAGGATTTTTTGCTGGACAGCTTCGCGGCGCGTTTGACCTTGAGCTCCTGGGCGGCGGTGATGTCGGCGGGCGTCACGGTGGTTGTGAGTCCGAACCGTTTAAGCGAATCCATGCCGGTGATCTCCATGACCACCGCCGCAGTCCCACCACCGACCGTGTAGAACTTGCCGTCATCGGACTTGCAGAAGCCGCCGCCGAAGCTTTCGCCGCCGGCGGTCATGGCGTCGCACGGCATGCCCGGTAAAGCCTGGGCGGGAACGTCGAACCAGCCGCGGCAGTCGTTGTACAGGCTCTGCACCCAGAGGCCGTCCTCGGTGAAGATGAAGTTCTGGCCGAGATTGCCGTTGAGATAGAACACTTCGCCGATATCCTTGTTGATGAAGGCGTTGCCGTAGAAGCTCGACGGGCCGATCAGGAGTCCGGGCATCGACGCCGGGGCGTTGTGCGAGCCGTGAACCGAGACGTAGCGGCTCGGATAGGTCCACAAGATTTTCCCGTCTGTTCCCATCGCCTGCAAGGGTGACTGGTTGAGGTAGACGCGGCCGTCGCGTCCGACGGCGATCATTCCCTCGCCGCCCATCTCGCCCAGCGGCTTGATCGTGGCCATGGCGTCGAAGCTGAATTTCGGCGCGCCGCCCGGTGTGAAGCCTTGCGGTTTGAACGAGAGGAAGCTGGTGGTGCCCGACTCAGAGATGACGACGGTGAGGTCGTCGCCCATCGCCTGTCCCCAGTAGTAGCGGCCGAGTTTGCAGTCTTTGGCTTGGATCTCGTCGCGCTGGGCCTGGCCGTCATCGTTCAGGTCGACCCAGAGGAACGCCTTGCCGAAGAGTCCCTCCCAAAGCGGCTTGTTGAATTTCTGGTTCCATTCTTTGTGGTAGGCCTCGTCGATGGCTTTGCCCAGGCCGACGTTGCCCCACTCCGCGATGTGCCGCCACCCGCCGTCCTTCTGGCGCAGGTAGATCTTGACCATCGAGGCGTCGCGCGCCGTGTCTCTGAGTTGGATGTACTCGCGGCCGTCGACGCGGACGTATTTTGTGATCCATGCGCCGCCGGTGCCCAGGGCGTCGCCGAGCGTGTAGAGGGGACGGAACTTTTGTTTTTCAAAATCGAGTTTGTACTCGACCTTTTCGCAGAACCCGCGGGTGTGGTCGAACGGGTTGATGGTGCCGCCGGCGGCGTAGGCGGTGGTGCCGACGAGGTCGAAGTCGAGCTTGCCGTCCGTGTTCCAGACGCTGGTGCGTTTGGGCTGCTGGTCCTCCTCCGTCACCCAGAGGCGCCCTTTCGAATCGAGGGCGATCTGGGCGGGATTGAGCACACCGGTCTCGTCGAAGAAACCCGTGGTGGGACGTCCGCCAGCCTTCCCGACGGCGCCGACTTTCTTTCCTTGGGCGTCGAAGATTTCGACGTTCATTTTCGCGCCGCGCTGGCTGATGAAAATCCGGCCATCCTTGTCGACCGCGATGCCCCGCGGATCGTCAAGACCCTCGAGAATCCTTTCAATTTTCCCTGTTACGGTATCCACTTTGTGAAGTTCCTTGCCGGCGGCGACATACAGCGAACCGTTCGGGGCGTAGGCGCAAGCCGTCATTCCCTCAGGCATGTTGTCGAACTTCTTGAGGGTGTCGCCCGTGTCGGCGTTGAGCAGGAGGAGCGACTTCTCCGCCGGCAGAATGACCGCCAGGACGCCATCGCGCCAGGCGATCGCCCGGCAGTTGGCTCCGCCGTTCTCCTTCATGATTTCCAAATCGAGGACCTCTTTACCGTCCGGGCCTTTGCGGTTCCAGGCCGTGTAGGCGCCGGTCTTGAGGTCGCAGCGCCAAATGGTGAAACGGGCTGATTGATAGGCTTTATTCGCTTCGCCGATGCCGGCGACGGTCTCGCTCCCCTCGCCGTTGGCGATCCAGAGGATTTTGCCGTCTGTGGCCAAGGCGATGCGCCGGGAGACGGCGAACATGCGGTTGGCGAGTCCCCACTGGCGGCGGCCGTTCATGTCCACGCCGATGAGGTGTTTGCCCGCCTCGCCCATTGGGCAGGCGAGGGCGAGCATGTCGGTTCCGGCGGCGACCGCCTGCGGCGCGGTGTGGTCGCCATAGAAGGCGCCCTTGCCGTCCGCCGTGTCCCAGCCGGGATTGCCGGGGCTGGCGAAGGAGCCGACGTATTTCACGTGCAGGCCGTCGTGCGAGATTCCTTTGACGGAGTAGGTGCCTGGAGGGACGATATTGCCGTTGTCGTCGAGGCAGTCCCACAGGTCGGCGTTCTTTCCGGCTTTGCGTTCGGCGGCGGGGAGGAGGTTGCGTATGCGCTTTCCGCTGGCGTCGTCGATGGCGAGCGTCACGCGGCTGTCTTTGGCGAGGTCGTAGGCGAGGGAGACGGGACCTTCAGCCTTTTCGCTGCCGGGCGGGTTGTCCCACGGCTGCGGCGGCAGCGTGAGTTTGCCCTTGTCCTCGAGGATGACCTGTCCCCAGCTGTTGTGGGCGGTCCAGAAGAACTCGCGGCTGGTGGTGCCGTCGGCGAGGTTGTCGGCGTAGCGGTGCACCGGCCAGTCGGCCTCGCCCCACAGCAGCTCCACACCGCAGCGGAAGCTGTCGCCGGCGGCGAATTTCTTCTCGCTGGTGATCAGCTGCCACGGGATCTTCAACTCCTGGACATAGCCTTTGCCGTCGGCGTCCTTCATGAACGCCATCTCGGCGCCGTCGTCGAGTTTCCACCCATCTTTGCGGAAGAGGTTCTTGCCGCCGCCGCCGAACGGCTCGGTGAGGCTCTTGCCGTAGTCGAGGTTGATGAAGGGTTCATTCTTCGGGCCATAGTACCATGCGGTCAAATGGGTGATGCGGTCGGTCTTGAGGCGCAGCTGGATGCTGTCGCCGGCCCAGCCCTTGTTCGCCTGGAACTGCGGGTCGTGCGAGTTGCCCATCGGCGTCGGATCCTTCCAGTGGATGGCGATGTAGAGCGCCTCCGGATCATACATCATGGCGACGGTGCCGGAGTAGATGTCCTTGAGCGACAGCACGTCGTAGCACATGAGGATCTTGCCGGAGAGGTCCCAGTCGTCGAGCTTGCCGTCGACGACGA
>CAYTFM010000128.1:15290-16603 GCA_964436735.1 uncultured Victivallales bacterium
TGCCGTGGGCGGGCACGGCGTGGGTGCCATGGTTGTCCGTCTGCAGGGCGCGGGCGCTGGGAGCGGCGAGCGCGGCGGCGAGGCACAGCAGCGAGAGCGGCCGGGCCCCAAGACGTTTTGCAATCATACGCATAGCTTCTTCCTTTCCTGTTTTCATTTTTTCCGACAAAGGTCAATCATTTTCATCATCAAATCTCGGACGGACAGCCGTAGGCCGCAGGTGGCGTGAGGGAGCGGCTCGTATGATTTTGAGGCATTCCTCCAACAGGTTCTTGGTGTCGTATCCTAGGAAATGCACAGGAATTGCGGGTTTGGCGTCGGAGGGAAAGTTGCAGTGCGAAACGATTTCGAGATCCTGCGGAATGCGGATCGGCAGTGCGGCGATCTCATCAAAGACTTCCCAGGCGATGTTGTCGTCCAGGATGATCAGCCCGTCGGGGGCGCCCCCTGGCGCGCCATCGAGCAGCAGCCGGACAAGCCCGCGGTTCCATTCCGCGGCGCCGATGGTGCCAGCTTGCAACCATTTTCGCTCGAAGGTGATGCCACGTGAAGCAAAATTTCGGCACAGAGGCTCGCGTACTTCGGAGGAGTCGATGAAGATCGACGAGAGGCAGGCGATTCTCCGCCGTCCAAGTGCTGACAAGCGCTCGACCGCCTTGTCGAGGAAGCGCGACAGCGGGGTGAAGCCGGGTCCTGGAAGTCCCCAGCGCCCCTCCAGGTCGGATATCGCTGTCCGGGGTATTTCCGTTGCCGCGAGGAGCGCGGAGCCCTCAAGGTGCCACGGGGACGACGGGAAGATGATTCCGGCGACGCTGTGGTGTTCGACGTCGCGGAGCAATCTGGCGTATCCCTCGGAGTGTTTCCTGCTGTCGACGCCGTCATACACCTCGATTTTCCTTTCGGGGGTCGAGAGCGCGTGGGCGGCCTTTTCGAGGGCGGCGTAGAAGCGGCTCCAGGTGGGCGCGGGCGTTTTAGGATTGGGCATCGCCAGCGCGAAGCGGCTGAGATGGGGGAGATGCGGAGACACGAGCGTTCCGCTTCCCTTGGTCGACTCGACGAATCCGCAGGCGATAAGGCGGTTGAATGCCCGCTGCACGGTCAAGTAGCCGACGCCAAACCGATCCTTCAATATCAGTCGGTCGGGCAAGCGGTCGCCGGGACGCAGTTCGCCGTCCAGGATGCGGCGGCGGAAATACTCGACGATCTCGTCCTGGGTGACGTACTTGCTCTGGGTGCCGTTGTCGAAGACGACCACGCCGCTCTGCACGTCGCCCTTGGTGATGCGGTACTTGGCGAGGAGGATCTTGGCCCGC
>CAYTFM010000128.1:16613-20826 GCA_964436735.1 uncultured Victivallales bacterium
CCTGGCGGTCGGGCGGTCGCCTCCTCGCTCTCGGTGGGGTGAATCTCGCCGTCTTCATGATGTTCTCGTTTAAAGTTACTATATTTATATGATAATTAGTGAATATAGCAACAGGAGAATGAAATATTCTTATTGTTTTAATAGGCTTAATAAGGTTGCGCAGGTATGGGAAATAGCATATAATGTTATTGTTAACACGATTAATACAGTATCAAAAGGCGAAGTTCCCATGAAACGTGCTTTCACGCTCATCGAGCTGCTGGTGGTGATAGCGATCATTGCCACTCTCGCCGCACTGCTGCTGCCGGCTTTGAAGAACGCGCGGACGATGGCCCAGCGCATCGCCTGCTGCAACAACGTCAAGCAGTTGACGGGGGCGTCGCTGTTGTACGCCACCGACTACAACGAGACGCTTATGCCGATCGGGCGGTACAGCTATTTGACCATGGGCGATTACAACCAAGAGACCACCGGGGCGTTCCTCGAGTATTACGGCTCCTATGTGCGAGGAAGCCTCACGGCGAAAGCGACGCCCGCTCAGAGTATCCGCTTCGCCACCACGCCTGTTTTCAAATGCCCGTTGAACAAACGCGCCGACTTCTACCGTCTCGGGTACGGCCTGTGCGCGGGTTCGACCTTGAACCGTCCGGTGAGAATCCATAAGCTCTGCCAGGCGGTGGAGGCCAAATTGGTCGACAAGGTTCCGGCGCTGTGGGCGGACAGATGCAACCTCGTCGATGGGGGGAACAATGGCGGCCCGGCGGAGACGAACCATGTGCGGGCCATGCTCTCGGCGACCACCTGCGTTCCGGAGGGAGGCAATGTTGGCATGGTGGACGGCGCCGTCCGATGGTTCATCTATCAACCCGGCGTTCCCCTCAACCAGCAACCGGGCTACTACGGCGTGAACGGCGGCAGCATCGGTGGGCATCTCGCCGTCCCCACCAACGCTCTTTGGCCGCGCGGCGACGGGAACGGCAATCTGGACACCTCGCGCTGGGACAACCTCATTGGCGGCGCATGCCTCAAATTCGACGATTACTTCTAAAAGTGGTCCGCGACGTGGACAGGGTGACGCATATGGAAGCGGTGGAGAAGCAGAGGCGGGGGCGTCCTGACGACCGGCGTCGCGGGATCTCTCTCGAGCTCCGCGCCAAGATCTGCCGCGGCGAGTGGAAGCCGGGGGAGCGCATACCGACGCGTCGGCAGTTGACCGCCGAATTGAACGCCGGCCCCGTGACCATCCAGCAGGCGCTCGATGAACTCGAGAAGGACGGTTTCACGCGCTCGGATGGGCGCAACGGCACATTTCTCGTCAAGGCGCCGCCGCATCTGGTCAACGTGGCGCTTGTGTTCCCCGACAATCCCAGTCGGAACCGCCTGTGGCTGGCGCTGTTCAGGGAAGCCATGAAGAAACGTTCCGATGGCGTGAGGATCACGCCTTGGTGCAACATCAACTTCAATGGCTGGAGCGACAACCCCGACCAGGCGGGGCTTGTGAGCGACATCCAGCGTCGCCGCCTTCTTGGCATCCTTTTCGCATCGAGTCCTTTTCTGGTGGACAAGACCCCCATCGTGACCGAGCCGGGAGTCCCCCGCTGCGCCATCATGAGTCCTGGGGTGTTCCCCGAGATCCCCAAGATCGGCTTCAACGGAGAGAGCTTCAAGACGAAGGCGCTCGGCTTCTTGAAGGAGAAAGGCAGATCCCGCGTCGCCGTCATCGGAGATCCAGGCATAGTGGAAGGTGATTGGTTGAAACGAATAGCGCGCTGCGGTTTCACGTCTGGTCCCCATTGGCTGCAGGGCATGGGACTCGTTGATACGCTTCCCGGGGGTAATCTCGCTCGGCTCCTTTTCCATGGGCGGCCACACGAGCGTCCTGACGGCTTGATCATTGCTGACGACAACCTTGTGGAGTCCGTGACGAAAGGGATTGCGGAACTCGGTTTGAAGTTTCCACAGGAGCTTGATGTCGTCGCTCACTGCAATTTCCCCTGTGTTCCGCCCAGTGCTGTGCCGGTCAGGCGGTTAGGCTACGATGTGGGAGACGTGCTCGAGGCGGGTGTCCGGGCTCTGCAAGCCGCGAGGCGCGGAGATGCTCCCGTATCCTATGAGACGGTGGCGGCGGTGTTCAATGATGAGCTGCCCACGCGTGGGCAACAATAATTTCCGATCCCCGCGGCCTCGCGCCGTGAATGAGCGAGATCACGTGTGACAAGCTGCGGGAAAATGCCCGCCTAATTTATGGAGGTGTTGAGATGGCATGGCGACGCGTGATGATGGCGGGCGTGGCGGGATTGCTGCTGTTGCACCAGGGGTGTGGCGGCGAACTTCCCAAGGGTTCCGCTGACTCTCGAAAAGCAACCGATCCGGCGCGCCCGGTGAAGGACGCCGAATATGTCATGACATTCCTTGACTCAGTGGCGTCGCCTAAGGTGGGGTACGCGTTCGAGTTGAAGGGGAACACGCTCACGCTCGTGATTACGGCGGCCGCCTACGGTTCGCGGGCGGAGGTGGTCAAGGCCACGGCGGGAATCAGTGCGGGCACATCAGTGACTTTCACCTCAGAAGCGGCCAAGGCCGCCACGAAGGATCATGTCACGACGTTCATTTTCTCGGTGCCCGTGGCGCGGATCCATGCCGCCGCCGAGCCATTCAACGAGTTCCGCTTCGCCTTCTTCCTCGCTTGGCTCGGTGCGGACGGCGCGGAGGTCTGCCGCGAGCGCTTCCTGTGCCGCGACTCACGCGCCGCGCACGCGCCGCTTGCCGACGATCCCGCCGCGTGGAGCGTCTTCCAGTACGCTGACTACGAGCGGATGGTGGCGGACGAGCGCGGAAAGATCAGATTCGCCGTGGCGCAGCCGGCCACCGGAAAACTGTCCGTCGTGATCGACGACGACACCGGCGCGCGCATACGCAACCTGTTGTCGGCCAAAGAGGTGGAAAGAGGTTCGGTCGAGGTTGAATGGGATGGTTTGGACGACAACGGCAAGATCGTCGAGCCTGGCTCGTACCAGTGGCGCGCGGTCTCCCATAAGGGCATCACGCCAAACTATCTCTTCTCCTTCTATAATAACGGCAACCCGCCATTCAACAACGGCACGGGCGGCTCCAACTGGGGCGCCGACCACTCGAATCCGGTCGCCGCGGCCTTCGGCGACGATAAGGTGTACATCGGTTCCCCCGTCGCGGAGTCCGGCAACAACATCATCCAGCTTACGATGGACGGCGTCAAGACGGGCCATGGCAACATTCCCGCGCATGTCGGGCAGGGCAGGCTGCTGCTTGTCGCCGGCGGCGGCCGCTTCTACGCGCTGACGGAGGGGCGGTCGCATTATGTGGAGCCCGAACGCGTCGGCAAGAATACGTGGCGGTTCGACCGTCCGTTGAGCATCCTGCGCTGGAACGCCGCGAACGGCGACGTCATCCGGTACGACGGCTCGCGCGGCGAGAAGGTCATTGTCAAGAACAGCATCGAATGCGAGAACGCCAACCCGAAGGCCATCAAGCCTCCCGCGCCGGACAATTTCGCCGGCGCCGCCTTCCACGACGGCCGTATTTTCATCTCGCTTGCCAAGGAGGGGAAAATCCTGATCGTCGAACCAGAGAAAGGCGGCATCTCCGGTGAGATCATGATCGACAAGCCGGGGCTGCTGACCTCCAGCGGCTCGGCGCTCTTTGTCCTCGCGGGCGGCGCGGTCATGAAGGTTGATCCGGTGGCGAAATGCTGCGTCGAGTTGTGCAGACCGAAACTCAGCGGCGAGGCGAAGGGCTTCGCGGTCTCCGCGGCCGGAGAGCTCTTCATCTCCGACGACGGTCCCGATCAGAACGTCAAAGTGTTCGACGCCGCCGGGAAGCCGCTGCGCGGCATCGGCATGGCAGGCGGCAGACCGCGGGTCGGCGCGTGGAACGGCGGCGGCATGCTCCATCCCAACGGCATCGCGCTCGACGTCCAAGGGCAACTCTGGGTGGCGGAGGCGGACGGGTCGCCAAAACGCGTCAGTGTCTGGAACGTGGCGGACGGCGCGCCGCGCAAGGAGTTCTTCGGTCCCGGCTGCTATGGTGCGTCCGGCGGCAGCTTCGACACCGAGGACCACACGCGCTGGGTCGGCGGTTCCTGCCTGTGGAAGGTCGATTTCGAAAAGAAGTCAGCCATCCCGCTTTCCGTCCTCTACCGCCAGACCAAACCCGGGATGATCCAAAGCACCCTGGA
>CAYTFM010000128.1:20836-23927 GCA_964436735.1 uncultured Victivallales bacterium
AGCGTGTACGAACTGCGGAAGGACGGCACCGCCAAACTCTGGGCCGTGCTCGGCAGCCTTATCGGTTTCGCGCAGCATCCGCGCTGGACCTTGCCAAAGGTTTTCGCCGAGCTGCCCGCCTACAAAGAGAAGCTGGCCCCTTTCGCCGCCGCGCCCTCCGGCGAGTTCGGAGACCGCATCGACATCAACCCGCCCGACATGGTCCACGGCCCCGGCCCAGTGCTTAACGAACAACCCCCCTTCCTCTGGATCGACCGCAACGGCGACGACATCGCCCAGGCCGACGAGTTCGAGACCGCCGCCGCCGATACGCGGCTTACCCTCGGCTACTGGGGTGCGGCCAATCCTACGCTCGACCTCATGACCACTGGTTCCGTCGACAAGGTCAACGTTCTGCTCACCATTCCCTGCAAAGGTTTTCTGCCGTCGGGGGCGCCGGACTACCGCCTCGCCGAGGCCTTCCAGGACGGCACGCGGCTCAGTGGTTGCCCGCGGGAGATGGCATCCTCGATCCAGGATCGTTTCGGGCGCTTCCTCATGAACGCCGATCCGATGTGGTGCCTCGACCGGGAGGGAAAACTGCGGTGGTCGCGCCCCAACACATGGGTGAGCGTGCATGGCTCGCACAAGGCGCCGCTGCCCGAGCCGGGCGTCTTCCAGGGAATACTGTGGTTCCTCGGCACCGCTCCGCTCGACACGACATCGGAGGTCACCATCATGAACGGCAACCACGGACGCTTCTTTGTCATGACCACTGACGGCATCTACCTCGACGAGATGTTCAAGGACTGCCGCGTGACCCGCGAGATGGACGCCTATATGATCGGCGGCGAATGCTTTGGCGGCTACTTCGGCAAATGCGAGGACGGGAACTACTACCTTCAGAGCGGGCACACGGACTACCGGATCTTTCAGGTCAACGGCTTCAAGGATGTCGTCCGTTCAGCCGGCGCCCTCGACGTCACGCCGGCGCAGATCATGGCCGCGCAGCGCCACGCCGAGCGGAACGTCGCCGCTAAGAGCGCCTTGAAGCGCGTGATGGTGACCGACGTTCCCGCCGCCGAGAAGCTTGACAAAAACCCTGACAAATGGAGCGCCCCGTGGCTTGCCGAATGGGGCGACCAGCGGCTTGAGTATCCATTCGCCAAAGTCAAAGTCGTCCGCCGCGGCGGTTCGCTGTGCCTCGCCTATTTTGTGAAGGATCCCTCGCCGTGGCGCAACAACGGCAAGGACTGGATGCAGCTCTTCAAGACCGGCGACAGCGTCGATTTCCAGTTCTCGACGGATCCCGCCGCCAAGCCTGAGCGCGGCGGCCCCGTGCCAGGCGACCGCCGCCTGCTCGTCGCTCCTTTCGAGGGCAAGCCGATCGCCGTGCTCTACTGCCATCGGGAGAAGGAGAAGCCGACCGGCGCCAAGCCAATCACCTTCAGCAGTCCGTGGCGCGCGGAGAACGTCGACCGAGTCGAACGGCTCGCGTCGGCGGCCATCACGGTTCAACCTTCCGGCAACGGCTACACGATCATCGTCGAAGTTCCGCTTGCCGATCTCGGCCTTCCCGTCGACAAACCGCTGCGTCTCAAAGGCGATTTCGGCGTCATCTACGGTGACGAGTCGGGCTCCGTGAACCTGCTGCGCTCCTACTGGGCGAATCAGGCGACCGGGTTGGTCAACGACGTGCCGGGTGAAATCATGCTCTCCCCGAATCTCTGGGGAGAAGTGCAATTTGGAGGTGCCGCGAAATGAGGAATATACAAAGAGGATACGGGGTTCAGGGTTTAGGGTTCAGGATAGGTTTCATCACCGCGATGGTCTCGTTGCTGGCGGGGGGGGGTATCTATGCGGGAACGATCGAGATGGAGGGAGTTCTCTGCAACTCCGGAGAGGCGGGGTCGACGCTGGTGGCGTCGGGGCCCGTCACCAACCTTTCACCTGGCATCGGCGTCGTCTGCGACGACCGCGGTTTCCTCTGGAGCCGGCTTGGAGCCGGCGCGCTCAACAAATACTCGGTGGACGGTCGGCAGCTTGCCGCATACCCCTGTCCTCCGGGCGGAGCCAACAACGTCGGCGACGTGATCACCCGTTGCGGCGGCTTGCTCATCCTGAAGTTGGGCAAGAAGCTATTCGCCTTGCCGCTGGACGCTCCGCCGGGAACCGCGCCGACGGAGAAGCGAAACAATGTCGAACACGTCTCATTCAACGCGAAAGACGGCTTCCTGGCGATCACCTCCGCCGCGAGTGACATTCTGCTCCTCAACCCTGCGACGGGCGAGACAAAGCCCGTCGCCTCGGGAGTCGTGGCAAAGTGGCTGGAAATCGACGATCATGGGGCGGTGTACGGCATAGATGAGAAGTGGAAGGTTCATAAATACTTTGATGGTAAAGAGGTTCTCGATGGCTGGCCCAAGCCCAATCCCGGCGAGCGGTTGCAGTTCCTCGACGGCTTCTGGTACGGCCACGCCTGGCACGGAACGATCAAACGCTTCGACCGCAACTTCGATCCCGCGCCGGGGGTTGTGTATGGCGGCTCCTCGGGGCATTTCATCGGGCACGTGGACGAGAACACGGAGCTGTCCAACGGGCGGGGCATGTGCAAAATCCGCGATGGCCTCTTCGCCGTGTCGTCATTCCCCGACGGTACGATCTACCTGCTCGGGTGGGACGAGGTGTCGAAGAAGTTCTCGCCTCTCCGCCGGGTCGGCTCCGCGGCCACCTGCGGGGCGATGGGTATGGATTCTGAGGGGACCCTTTTCTGGAATTACGGTTCATGGCCTGTCGGCTCCCTGCCGGGGTCACCGTTTGTAGAGGGCTCCGGTAGTCTTGAGGCGCAAAGCCAGGCGGCGAACGCCGACGAGGACAACATCGTCTATGGCGGCTGGCGTTATGGGCGCGTCGCCTTCGCCTTCGGGAAACCGGGCGCGCTGCTCAAGACGACGATGCTGGAGAAAGATCCGCCGCCGATGCCGAAACAACCGCAGGCCGCCGTGGTGGTCAAAGGTAAGCAATGGCTGTTGATCACCGCTGACGCCGCGGGCAACGCGATCGTCTGCCCTGTCGGCCGCGACGGCTCGTACCATTCCTGCCTCGGCACGCT
>CAYTFM010000129.1:0-20494 GCA_964436735.1 uncultured Victivallales bacterium
ATTTGATAGGGCTTGAAAGTAGTGCGGTAATACGGTACACGGTATAGATTGTAGTTATGACATGATTTACAGGATTGCCATGATAGGTTGGAATGCGATCCGGTCCATCCTGTTGTCTTATATATTTTAAGTCTCCGCCGCGGCGGATTACGCACACAAGGAGCTTTTATGGAAACCCCGCGCTTCAATGGCTTGATGATCGACTGCTCGCGGTTGATGGAACCGCACGACTACTACTTCAAACTCGTCGACTTCATGGCGGACTGGGGCATGAACACGCTCCTGTTCCACTTCAGCGACGACCACGGCTGCGGCGTCGCCCTGCCGGGATTCGAGCGCATCGCCATGCCGAACGCCTTTACCGTCAAGGAGATGGCGGCGCTTATCGCGCACGCCACGTCGCGGGGCGTCGACGTGATACCCGAGCTCGAGGCCTTCGGGCACACACGGTTCCTCACCGATCTTCCCGAGTTCGAGCACCTCTACGCCGGCACGAAAAAAGCCGAATTGACGTTCAACGCCCTCGACCCGCTCAATCCGAAGTGCCTCGAGGTCGTGAGGAACTTGATCGCGGCGGTCTGCAAAATTTTCACCTCGAGGTATCTGCACATTGGCTGCGACGAGGTGGATCTGACCGAGTACTGCAAAGGCCGCGACCTCAACGAGGAGGAGCTGTGGGCGGGCTATGTCAACAAGGTCATCGGCATGGTTGTCGCCAAGAATCGCATGCCGATGCTGTGGGGCGACCATCCGACCAAAAGCGAGCGCATCGCGCAGCTGCTGCGCAAGGACGTGGTGCTTGTCGACTGGCGCTACTACAGCGACGTCAAGAAGTGCGTCGTCCGGCGTCTGCGCAAGGCGGGGTTTCATAATATCATCTGCGCCCCGGCAATCGCCTGGTGGGGCATGCGCTTCTTCCCGTCGAAGTCGGGATTCGTGAACACGACCCGGATGTGCCGTTTCGCCGCCGATCCCGGCGTGGCGGGGGTGATCAACACGGTCTGGGTTCCGTTCAGATACTATCAGCAGGCCCTGTGGTACGCCATCGCCTACTCCGCCCGCTGCGCGGCGTCGGGAGGCAACACCCTCATGCCGGAGTTCCGCGCCGAGTTCGCCGCCACGATGTTCGACGCGTCGGACGACCCTGAACTCGAGGCCTTCTTGACCTACTGGCCGGATGTCGAGTTCGACGGGTGGATCGCCGGAAAGCTTATCGCCGGAGATTTCGCCTTCCAGCCGCATGAGCGGGAGAAATTGGAGCGGGCGCGGGGCAGTGGACTCAAGGTCTTCGCCGCCGCCGCGCACGTCACGCCTCGGAAGAACAAGGAAGTGTTCGACGCCATGCTGCTCTCGGCGCGGGCGGCATGGGTCTGTATCGAGTACTGCCTGCTTGCGAGCATGCCCGATCGGCCGCAGGCGCGCGTGGAGGAGTTCAACGCCTTCCGCGCCGACGTATGGGAGCGCACGTTGCGCGAGTGGGACCGGACCCGTTTTCCAAACGACCCGCAGAAGCTCGCGCCGAAGTTCCCCAACGAGCGCGCCTCACACGCCATCTGTCTACTGGATTACTGCAAGCAGCTGTGAGGCTCACACGGGGGACGCCCTCTAACGTCGGTCTTGAATAGCGGATGCCTGGAGGGCGAGGCTTGTCAGAGCCGTGCCCGCAGTGGTCATCGAGCGGGTTATTTTTTCCGGATCTCGTACCGGTGCGGCTGTGGCTGGTTCGCGGCGTACATGGCTTTCCAGGCGTCGTCGGCCTCTTTCTCGATCGCCTTCGCGTCGGGCAGATACTTGAAATAGGTCTCGATCTGCCAGACGCCATAGGCGAATTTGTCCTTGCGCGCCTGTTCCATCCGCGCCTCCACAAGCTTGCGCACGGCCTCGTCGTCGGCCGGTTTCGGTTTCGCACTGTTGATGACGAAGTGCCGCACGGCGGCGATCGTGCGGAGTCGCTCCGAGATGAGTTTGTGCCGTTTGTCGTTCAACTCCTTGACTTTCGCGGCCTGCTGCCACTGCGGCGTTTTTTTGTTGTCGGCGAGATTGACGCCGGCTTTCAACTCCTCGGCCGAGCGCTCGCCAACGGACTGCCCGTCGATGAGTATCTCGTACGTGCCGGAGGCGAGTCCTTCCAACGCGAGGATCTCCTGGTTCAACTTCTCCATGAACGGCACCATCTCCAGCGCCTTCCGCGCGCCGTCCGGCACCGGGAAGGGGAGCGCCTTCTCGATGCACTCGAACGAGACGCCGCCGTTCTCCGCCTTTACGCCGGACACCGCGCAGTTGACCTGTTTCGTGGCCGCGCCCGATGCCGCGTCGACACCGATTTCGGCGACGGACGACGGAACCTTCTGCGCCACGAGGAACGCATAGGCCATCAGCAGATGCCCCGGTTCGCCGGGATGCACCCGATCGCCTCCGACAATCGTGAACGACGGATCCTTCTTCTGCCACTCGGCGTTGATTGACGACAGCAGGCTGTTGAAGTCGACGACCCCGCCGCCAAACTTTTCGGCGAGGGCGCCCCCCGCCTTGCCGCAGGTGATTAGCGCGTCGTTCACCCCGAAGAGGTTGGGCGTCTCCTGATTTCCTGTCTGATCGTAGATCGAGGGAGTGATGAAGATGAGTTTGCCGCCCATCTTTGTCAGACGCTCCGCGAGCTGCGTCATATTGGCGATGTGACCGTCGATAGCCCCTTTGCGCTGTTTCTCGACCTCCTCGCCTGTCTTGTCCTTGGCGTAGAGTCCGCGGTTCACGTCGTTCATGCCGAGCATGAGCGTGGCGACCGTCGGTTTACAAGGTTCGATGTCCCAGGCGAAGCGGTTCAGCGCGCCGCCCGCCGAATCGCCCGAAAGCCCGCAGTTGTGCGTCTCGAAACGGCGATCAGGGAAGCGAGTCGCGTAGAAAAGGAGGATGTCGGAGTGGTACAGTCCGCCGTGCGTGATGCTGTCTCCTATGAAACAGACGGAGTCTCCGTTCTGGAACTGAACGGGTGTGGTGTTTTCAGCGGCGCCGACGAGCGCGCCGATTCCCAGCAAACTCATGACGAACCCTTTCAACGTGGCGGAAGTCCTGTGTGGCATGTGTGAGATCCTTCGCAATGCGGAGTTTGCCCGCAATTCTCTGCGGCGAACGAACGGGCCGCTTTATACCGTCTTCAATCTTCCTGAACCAGGTTGTGGTAGATCGCGTCGCGGGTTGACCCCTTGGGGAAGCCGGACTTCGGGCTGATCTCTTTTTTCGGCGCGCTGTGCGCCTTTGAGCCGAGAACCTCGCCCGTCGCGCCGCTGAGGCAGATATCCTTGCCCTCGGCGAACGCCTTCTTGGTCTCGTCGTCGATAGAAGGATCGGCGCAGATCTGCAGGCAGATGAACTGGCGCAGGGAGCCCTTGGGGAATTTGCACTGCTTGCACATCTCGGTCTTGGGGGCGGCATCCTCCTTCGTTCCTTTGATCTCGCCAGTCGTGCCGCTGATGGTGATGTCCTTCTTCTCCTTCAATGCCTTGACGGCCTCGGGCGAGAGTTCCCCTTTCTTGATAAGCTTCGGATCCTGCGCGGCGCAGTTGAAGCCGATGGCGACCGCGGCGACCAGCAGCAGTGCGAGTTTCATAATCTTCCCCCTTTTCTGGCGTGTTGTTTCCGTTTCGCCGGGAAGGCCTCGGTTGGCCTTCTCGTTACTCTTACTCTATACCGTCCAAGGGCAAACGACAAAATGCGATTGCCAGCGGAAGCCTCTGCGCTCCGTCAGTCTTCTTCCACCACCGGCACTCCGTGCCCCGGTTTGTCGGCGTAGACAAGCCAGTAGGTGACAGGAATCACAAACAGCGTGAAAAGAGTCGATGCGAAAAGACCGAAGATAAGCGCCCAGGCCAGACCGGAGAATATCGGATCGATGATGATGGGCACTGCCCCCAGCATGGCCGCGCTGGCGGTCAGCAGTATCGGCCGCAGCCGTACGACGCAGCTTTCCGTGATCGCCTCGGGGAGAGTCCTGCCGCGGGTGAGAGACATGTGGATGAAGTCGACCAGGATTATGGAGTTTCTTGTGACGATCCCCGACAGGGCGATCATTCCGATCATCCCCGTGGCGGTGAAATAGACCGAGTCGAGAAAGCCGCCCACTTGGTGCGCGCCGAACAGGTTTAAAAGCCAGAATCCCGGCATGACGCCGAGAACGGTGAGCGGAATGGCCGTCATGATCACGGCGGGTATCACGAAGGAGGCGGTCTGGGCGACCAGCAAGATGTAAATCCCGATCAGGGCGGCAGCGAAGGCGAGGCCGAGGTCACGGAACACGTCGAGCGTTATCTTCCATTCGCCCTCGCCGGCGAAGTCGACATTGAACTTCTCGGGGACGGCCCACGTGATTCCGCTGCCATTGGACAAGAATGTCCTTCCCGCGACGGCCTTCGCCTTCTTGTCGGAAATCCATCCATTGCCCACGCTCTTTTTGTTGAAGTCGCCCGCCGCCTGGAAATCCGCCTTGTCGCTCTGGATGTCCACGACGACATCCGCCGGGGGCCGTCCGGCCGTCTCGGCGAACACATACGCGACACGCCGCAGATTTTTATGATATATCTGCTGGTCGACCTGAGAAGACTCCCAGCGTCCAAGCTCGGACAGCGGAACCAGATGGCCCGTTTCACCCTTGACGTGCACACGCGCCAGATCGGACGCGCTGGAGCGTTGCGCGACGGGGGTTTTCAGCTCAATCCGCAAAGGGTTGCGCTCCGTATCGCTTCTCACCGTTCCGACGGTGGCCCCGGAGAGGATCATCCGCACGGTCTCCGCTATCTTCTCCGCGCTGATGCCGTTCAGGGCGGCCTTCTCCTTGTCGGCGACGAAGATGAGTTTCGTCCTTGTCGCCTCCCTCACGTCATCCACGTCGACAACTCCGGGTTCGAGCGAAAGGCGGGACTTCACCGCGTCCGCCGCGAGAAGCAGTTCCTCGTAGCTGCTGTAGGGCTGACCATACACCTCCGCCACGACGCTGGCGATGACGGGTGGGCCGGGGGGCGTTTCAACAATCTTCATCTTGGCGTGCCGCCTGTCGGCGATCTTCTGCAGGTCGCCGCGCATCCGTAGTCCGATGGCGTGGCTTTGCAGGACGCGGTTATGCTTTCCCGCGAGATTGATCCTTATTTCCGCCCTGTTGTCGCCTTTCCTGATGTAGTAGTGACGCACCAGGCCGTTGAAGTCCATCGGCGACGAAAGCCCGACATAGCTTGTGTAGTCCGCAAGTTCCGGAACGGTTGAGAGGTAGCTTTCGAAATCCCGAACCGCCGCGTCCGCGCGCTCGAGAGTCGTCCCCTCGTCAAAATCCAGGACCAGCAGCAGTTCGTTCTTGTTGTCGAACGGCAGCATTTTCAAGGGGACGCTACGTGTCGCTCCCAGCCCGACAGCGGCGAAGGTCAGCGCGGCGATCGCTCCCAGGAAAACCAGCGAGCGGATCCTGGAGCGCAGCAGCGGCCCCATCAACCGATGGAAAACCCGGTAGAGGACTGTCTGCTTGAGGGCGGCGCTGTCAAGCTCGTCATGCTCTCCCGCGTCGTGCATCCCTCCCTGCGAGAACTTGTTTTTCAAAACGTGGAACGCGAGCCAGGGGGTGATGGTGAACGCGACCAGCATGGACATCAGCATGGTGACCGGGACGTTGAGCGCCATGGGACGCATATACGGCCCCATCATGCCTGTGATGAAGAACATCGGCAGGAAGCTGACGATCACCGCGAGGGTCGCGATGATGAGAGGGGGGCGGATTTCCGAAACCGCGTCCAGGACGATCCTGCGCGTCGCCTTCTTTTTCAGGGTGAAATGCCGCGTGATGTTTTCAACATCGACGATCGGATCGTCGACGAGCAGGCCGAGCGCCAGTATCAAGGCGAACAAGGTGACCCTGTTGATGGTGAAGCCACACAGCAGATTCACTGCCAAGGTGAGTCCGAACACGACAGGAACCGCCAGCGCGACAATGAAGGCCTCCCGCCATCCAAGTCCGAACGTCAGAAGCGCGACGATGATGATGATCGCCGCCAACAGCCCCCAGACAAGCTCGTTGACCTTGTCGTCAGCGGTCATCCCGTAGTTCCGCGTGACGACCATTTCCATGTCCTCGGGGAGGATGGTCTCCTTGAGACGCTCCGCGTTCTTCAACACCTCCTCGGCGAGCCATACGGCGTTCGCGCCCTTTTTCTTGGCGATGGCGATGGTGAGCGCCTCGGAAGAGGAGGGGCCGTCCGCCGTCTCCGTGGCCGCGTCTTTCGGTTTTGCCCCGAGGGTGGTTCCCGGAAAGAACTTCTCGTGGGTGAATCCTTTCGCGGGCCCCACGCCGTAGCGGACATAGCTGGCGATCTCGTCCGGACCGTCTACGACCTCCGCGACGTCCTTGAGGAACACTGGCCGCTCCCCGAAAACCCCGACCACAAGCTCCTTGAGCTCGCTGGCACTGCTGATCGGTTTTCCGACTTCCACCTCCACCAACGTGTCCTTGCCGCGGAAATCGCCTGAGGTCATCTTGAGGTTCGAGGCTTTTATCGCATCCTGGAGCTCGAGGGGGGAGACATGATATGCCGCCATCCTGTCAGGATCCATGAGGATCTGCGCGACGCGGGGGCTCCCTCCAACCACATACGCTCTGGAAACGTCTTTGACGGCCGCCAGATTCTGCGTGACCTCCTCGGCGGCGCGGCGGATGGTCATGCCATCGGATAGTCTCGAACTCAACGTCAGGGTCACAATCGGGACATCGTCAATCTCAACCGGTTTGACCACCCATTGGACTTCTCCGGGAGGCACGATGTCAAGGTTCTCCTGTATCTTCTTATACAGCTTCACCAGGCTGCGCTCCCTGTCCTCGCCGACGTAGAACCTGACGGTGATTACCGCCTGGTTCCCGCGGCTCATGGAGTAGACGTATTCGACCCCGTCTATCTGGTAGAGGATTTTCTCTAACGGAGTCGTCACCAGCTGCTCGACCTCAGAGGATGAATGGCCGGGAAAGGCCACGTACACGTCCGCCAGGGGAACGACGATCTGGGGATCCTCTTCGCGGGGGGTGAGATAGAGCGCGGCCAGCCCCATCAGCGTGGCGAGAAGGATCAGCACCAGGGACAGGTTGGAGTTCAGAAACACCCTGATGACGCCGTCCGTGAGGCGGTGTTCCCCGACATGCGGCTTCCCGGTGTTATCTGACATCAACCGCGCCCTCCGGTCTCGTGGCCGCGGGCACGACGAGCCGCTCTCCCTCGCGAAGTCCGGAAAGCACTTCCACGTCGTCGCCGAAAGTTCTGCCGGCCCTGATCGCCCTGCGGACCGGCTGGCCGTCATCAAGCGCGTACACCATTTCCATCTGTCCGACCTTGCTCACAGCCTTTGACGGAATCAACAGCACCTGCTCGTCGTCGAGGGGAATGAGGATGCGTCCGAACATGCCGGAATAGACTCCCGCCGGGCAGGGGCCGGTCACCTTGACAAGGAACGTCCTGCTCGTCGAACTGGATTCAGGCACGATTTCGCTTATCGTGCCGGTGCATGTCTTGTCCAGATTCCCGATTTTCACGGAGATGTCCTGCCCCACCTTGAGGCGCGGCACGAGAGACTCCCTGACGTTCGCCACCAGCTGCATGTGGGTCGGATCGACAAGCTTCAAAAGCGTTTGTCCCGGAGCCACCGTGTCGCCGACGTCGACCTTCTTGTCTATCACAATCCCGTCCATTGGCGCGAGGATCGTGGCATAGTCGAGTATGGCCTGGGACTCGTTCACCACTTCCTGGGCCCTCTTAAAATCGGCCTCGGTGGACTTGAGCTTCGTTGACGCCATGTCGTATTCCTGCTGGCTGATGACCTTGCCTTTCACCAAAGCTCCCAGCCTCTTCTCGTCTATCACGGCCTGCTTGTAGGCCGCGTCGGCCATCACCAGGCTTGATTTCGCCTGCTGGAGTTTCGTTTTGGGGTTTGTGTCGTCAAGCCTCAGCAGCACATCGTTTTTCTTGACCACCTGTCCGGCTTTTACATTGATCTCAGTGACCTTCGACAGGAGGAAGACCGAGGAGGTTCCCAGGTAATTTGAGGCGATGGTCGTCTCGTGCACAGCCTGGACGGTGCCGACCGCTGATTCCGTCATCGGCATCTTGACCAGGCGTACGGGAACCGCCTCCCCTTCGATATTCGGTGTCCGCCTTTGTTCCGCCGCGGCAGGAACCTTCGCGTCGAATTTACCCGACATCCACATAAGGAGCAGGACCACGACCAGTCCCGAGGCCAGCATTGCAATTATCCTACGGATTGTCATATGTCTCCCCGCAAGGCGGAGCTTGCCCGCGCGCCGATGTGAGGCACGCCATTGGCGGCAGGCGCGCGGTTGTTAAACGGACGGTCCGCCTTGCACTGTGTATGTTGGTTGATTCTGTTTCCGCAGTTGTTGATTTTCACGTCCCACTATATGAACAACGTGGTTCCGCTCTGCTCGGAGAGGGCGGCGAAATTGGCCACGCCGGCGGACTCGACGCCGTCGATCAGCTCCGGCGCGGTGATGCCCATCACGTTCATGGCCATCTCACAGGCCAGGAACTTCACGCCCATGCTCCGCGCCTGGGCGATCATTTCAGGGAGCGAGTTGACGTTCTTCGACGCCATCACGTGCTTCATCATGGCGGTGCCCATGCCGGCGAAATGCATCTTCGAGAGGGCGAGTTTCTTCGCCCCGCGCGGCATCATCATGCCGAACATGGCGTCGAGCAGCCCCTTCTTGACCGGCGGCGGATTGTCGCGGCGCAGGACGTTCAAGCCCCAGAAGGTGAAGAATATCGACACCTCGTGGCCGAGCGACGCGAAGCCCGTCGCCATGATCATCGCCGCGAGTGATTTGTCCAAGTCGTTGCTGAACAGAACGATGGTCGTTTTCTTGTTTGTCATCTGATTGCCTCCTTGAGTGGGCGTCGCCTGCGACGCCCCCTCCTTCGCCGTTTTCCGCACGATGGCTTCGATCTCTCCTCCCGTCTCCTTGATCTCGACCAGGGTGTTGCCGGTCGAGGCGCACCATGAGGGCAGATCCTTCAGGAAGCCGCGGTCGCTCGCCTTGACGCGGAGTTGCTCGTTCGGCGCCATGGCGTCGAGCTGCCGTTTGACTTGGACGATCGGTCCCGGGCATTGGAGGCCGCGGGCGTCGAGTTCCTTCAGGGTGGTGGTGGGAAGGTTTTCCAATTCCTTCTTGCCCGTGGTGCCGCACGGTTTGGGTGGAGCGGGCGGCTGTCCGGCGTGCGGCAGCGGATCTGGATGAAAGAGCTTCCAGGTCAGATAGCCGCCGGAGAGGTTGCGGACGTTGAACCCCTTTTGGCGCAGGATGCGTTCGGCGAGGTAGCCGCGGATGCCGACTCGGCAGAAGGCCACGATCTCCTTGTCCCTTGGCAACTCCCCAAGCCTGCCGCGCAGTTTCCCCAGTGGTATGGCGATGGCGCCGGGAATCGTCCCGCAGGCGACTTCCTCCGGTTGACGCACGTCGAGGAGTAGCGCGCCATCCGGGATGGCGTCGGCGTGGGCCACCTTCGTGTCGCCCTTCAGGATGTTCGAGGCGGCGAAGCCGACGAAGTTGACGGGATCCTTGGCCGAACTGTAGGGAGGGGCGTAGGCGAGTTCGAGTTCCTCGAGGTCGCCGACCTTCATGCCCGCCCGGATGGCGGTGGCCAGCACGTCGACGCGTTTGTCGACGCCGTCGACGCCGACAACCTGCGCGCCAAGCAGTCGGCCGTCGGGGGCGAACAGGATCTTCATGCACATCATCCCCGCGCCGGGATAGTAGGAGGCGTGCGAGAAGGGATGCAGATACAGCTTCTCGTAGGCGATGCCGGCCTGGCGAAGTTTCTTCTCGCTTGGCCCGGCCGAGGCGGCGGCTAGCTCGAACACCTTGACGATCGAGGTGCCGATCGTGCCTTTGTAGCTCTCGCTGGCGCCGAAGGCGTTGTCGGCGGCGATGCGCCCCTGTTTGTTGGCGGGGCCCGCCAGCGGAATCATGGCGGGGGTGCCGAGGACGAGATCCTTCACCTGGATGGCGTCGCCCACCGCGAAGATGTCGGGGTCGCTGGTCCGCATATGCTCATCGACGGCGATGCCGCCGGCCGCTCCAATGGCGAGCCCCGCGCCCTTCGCGAGCTCGACGTTCGGCCGCACACCCGCCGCCATCACGACGAAGTCGGCGGTGAGCACCGAGCCGTCCTGCAGGAGGATCTTGAGCGCGCCGTCCGCGCGGTCGATCCGCGTCACACCGCTTTTCAGATGCAGCGCGACGCCATGCCGCGCCAGGGTCTCCTCAAGAGGGCGCACCATCTCCGGATCAAGGGGCGGAAGGACTTGGGGCAGCAGTTCCACCAGCGATGTCTCGACGCCCCGCGCGATGAGGTTCTCCGCGATCTCGAGCCCGATGAATCCGCCGCCGACCACTACGGCGCGGCGTTTACCGGCGTCAACCCGCTTTTTGATCTCGTCCATCTCGGGGATCGTCCATAGCGTCAGCACGTCGGGATCGTCGACTCCCGGAATCGGCGGACGGATGGGACGGGAACCGGGCGAGAGGATCAGTTTGTCGTATGACTCGTCGTATTCCGCTCCGTCGGCGGCGTTTCTGACGCGGATCTTCTTGGCGGCGCGGTCGATGTCGATCACCTCCTGGCGAATCCTGACGTCGATCCCAGCGCGCCCTTTTAGCGCCTCGGGTGGGAGGAGCACGATGTTGCCGCGCTCCGTGATCGTCTCGCCGATGTGATAGGGCAGACCGCAGTTGGCGAACGAGATGTGTGGCCCCTTCTCGAACAGCACGATCTGGGCGTCCTCCGACAGACGGCGGGCCCGCGCCGCGGCGCTCGCCCCACCCGCCACGCCTCCGACAATCACTAATTTCATAAATGCTCCGTTGTGCCTATTTCGATAGCACGCTAATCGCCATTATAACTCCGAATATACCTCCGACAATCATTCCGCGCCACGGTGTGGCGGTCAAGGGACACGCCCCGTCGGCGCATCCCACCAATTTTGCCCATAGGAAACCGAGGGCGGCTCCGACGCAGATGATCCCAATGAATTGAAGATAGCTTGCCATGGATTATTCCTTTTAATCTGTCTTAAGGGTGCTCTTTTTCTGATGGGACGCGAGAAGTTCGGCGGCGAGCGCGACGCATTCTTCGCAGCTTGCCCGCCCCAGTTTGCGGATTTCGCGGCAGTTCAACGCTCCTATGGCGTCGGAGAACCGCTCGTTCATTCCCTCGATGACATGCGTGTCTTGGGAGATGGCATGCGCCGCGTGCAGCGCGCCGCAGAGGCCCCCGGGCGCACGGCCACCGCCACATGAAGTGAGCTCATCGACAAGATGGCCATCCCGGCCGGTGGCGCGACGCCAACCTTCCGCCACGGCTTGCGCGCAGTTGTGGAACTTCGGTGGCGAACGGAATACGCTCAGGGCTGTTTCTTTCATGATCATACCTCATTATATGTAGTGTTCAAGAGATTCTATGTGGCACTGCGTTGCGGCTGCTTCCTCCCTAACAGTCGGGGCTCGGTTCGCTGCTTGAGCAGAGCCCCGAGTGTGGACGGGTGGTTCAAGCCGCCACCGCGTAACTTGGATTCTGGGATAGTAATAGCCAGTTCCATGCCAAGGTTGCGGAACTATTTCGTATTGTCATGTCTCGCAGTAGTTTATGTTTTTTGTTTTATGTTTTATGCGGGGTTGCTTTTGTTGTTAAAAGCGTTACGGTAACGCTTTTGTGGCGCAACTGTAACGATTTGAGGTTCCCATGGCGTCCACGACATCCGAATTGTTTATCGCCCGTTCAGGCGCCGCCCGCGAGGCGGAGCGGTTGATCCGTCTGGCGGCGCAGAGCGAGGCCACGGTGCTGCTGGGCGGCGAGAGCGGCACCGGCAAAGAGCTCGTCGCGCGGGCCATCCACGAGTTGAGACGCCGCGCGGGGGAGCCCGTCGTGGAGGCGAACTGTCCAGCTCTTCCCGGAACCTTGCTTGAGGGCGAGCTCTTCGGGCATGTCCGGGGGGCGTTCACCGGCGCGGTGCGGGACCGCGAAGGCAGGTTCGAGGCGGCGGACGGCGGGACATTGTTCCTCGACGAGATCGGCGAGATCTCCCCCGCAACCCAGGCGAAGCTGCTCAGGGTGCTGCAGAGCCGCTCCTTCGAGCGGGTGGGCGACACTCAGACACGGACGGCGGACGTTCGTCTCATCACCGCCACCAACCGGGATCTTGCGAAGTTTGTTGGCGAGGGACGTTTCCGCGAGGATCTCTATTACCGGATCAAAGTGTTCCCCATCCACATGCCGGCGCTGCGCGACCGGATGGAGGACATCCCGCTTCTGCTCGAGAGGCTCATCGCGCGGTTCAGGAGCACGACGGGCAAGCACATTAAAGGGCTTGATGATTCCGCGCTCCGCGCCGTCAACGATTACTGCTGGCCGGGCAACATCCGCGAACTGGAGAATGCCCTCGAGTTCGCCTTCGTGACCTGCCAGTCCTCCCGCATCTCGCTGGTCGACCTGCCGCACGACATCCGCCAGTTCGAGCTGCGCCGGGAGACCTGCGCCAAGCGTGCCGCGAGGAGCGGTCTGAGGCCTAAGGAGGTGACGGCGGAGGTCCTTTCTTCTCCGGAGGATCTGCGGCGGCTCCTCCTTGAGTGCGGCTGGAACAAGGCCAAGGCGGCGCGGCGTCTCGGGGTCAGTCGCACCCTCGTCTGGAAATGGATGAAGCGCCTCGGCCTGCCGCTGCGGATGGAGGGTTGATAACTTTCAAGATTCAACTCTCGATTCCACCTTTCAAACGGAGTTCTCTTGTGCGACATTAGATGGATGCCAAGGAAGTTCATTGTTTGGGGTTAGAAGAGATTGAAGATGCATGCGGCAATCGTTAAAAAAACAAAAGAAGCAGCCTGGCAAAACACCTGAAGTTCAGGAATTCAATGAAGAAGCGCATTAACAAGGGAGGCGATGCCACCGCCGAAGTTCGCGCAGACCGGGATTCGAGGTGAGGTGATCTGCCTCGTGGGGTTTTACAAGGGGGGGACGTGCACGGAAACACTTTTCAACTGACCATGGCGGTGCTCAACACGGCGTGCGTGTTGATCGTCATCGCCTATTTCATCATCCGTTCGGGGCGCAATTTCAATTTCGCGCAAAAGACGAACAGCGCCAAGGAGTTTGTGGAGTTGAGTCTCATCTTCGGGCTCTTTTCGCTGTATGCGGGATTCAACTCGATCAACGCCTTCGGCGCCCAGGTGAGCCAGCGGCACACCGGGCCGATCGTGGGCGGTTTCATCGCCGGCCCATGGGTGGGCATGATGGCCGGTGTGCTTGGTGGCGTCGACCGCTTTCTGAAGGGGGGCGTGTCGATGCATTCCGCCGTGCTGGCGGTTGTTCTCGCGGGAATGGTGGCGGGAGCGTATGCGCGGTACTGGAAAAGGGGCAAGATGCTGAGCGTGTGGGAGGCGGCCGCCTTCACGGTCGTCTACGAATGCTTCGCCTCGCTCCTGACCCTGTTGCTGGTTCCCGATTTCAACGAGGCTCTCAAAATCGAGAAGAGCGTCCGGCTGCCGCTTGTCATTGGCAACGCCATCGGCGTCGCCCTGTTCGTGGGCTGCGTGAAGATGCTGGCGAAGGAGCGCGACATGCGGCAGGCGAAGGAGCAGATCGAGCATGAGTTGAATGTGGCCCGCAGCATCCAGATGAGCATGGTCCCCAAGCTCTTCCCCACGTTCCCTGACGTCCCGGAGTTCGAACTGCACGCCACGCTTGATCCGGCGAAGGAGGTGGGGGGCGATTTCTACAACTTCTTCAACATCGACAACGACCATTTCTGTTTCATGGTCGGCGACGTCTCCGGCAAGGGCGTTCCCGCATCGCTGTTCATGGCGGTGGCGAAGACGCTGCTCGAGTCGGAGGCCAGGTCGACCCCCGGTCGCACCTGCGCCCAGGTCATGGCCCGCGCCAACGAGGAGCTTTGCCGCGGCAACAATGAAAGCATGTTCGTCACGGTTTTTCTCGGCGTGCTGAACATACGCACCGGCATGGTGGAGTATTGCTCGGCCGGGCATTCCCCGCCGTTCATTGTGCTGCGGAACGGCGCGGTGAGCCAATCTCCATGCAAGACGGGGCTCGCGCTCGGCGCCATGGAGGACGTGCCTTTTGTCAGCCAGACCATCGGCTTGGCGCCCGGCGACACGCTGGTGCTGTACACGGATGGCGTGTCGGAGGCCTTCTCCGCCAATGGGGAGATGTTTGGCGACGAGGGGTTGGAGAAGATGCTGCGCTGTGTTGCCGCGAAGGGGGCAACCCCCTCCGCGCTGGACATGACGACGGCCGTCGCCGAGGCCGTCGATGTTTTCGCGGCTGGCGCGCCGCAGTCAGACGACATAACAATCCTGGTCCTCAAGTATTACGGCGGAACCGCCCACTCCCGCGCATGAGAACATTTCCCGCCTCGTTGACGCTTTTGTGCGTAGGTGTTTTGGTGGCCACCGCGCGTTTCGCCGACGCCGCCCCGGAGGCTGTGGCGGGCGGAGACGCTCCCATCGCCAACAACGGGAAGCCATGGCGCGTCGCCTATTGCGAATCAGGCGAGTTCGTCAACTACGCCGGCACGCTCAACGGGCTTGTCCGCGGTCTCGCGGAGAAGGGATGGCTCGACGCCGGCGGCCTTCCCTATGTGGATGGACAGAAGGACACCCGCGGGATGTGGGAGTGGCTGGCGGCCGGAGCCCACGGCGCCTTTCTCGAGTTTGTCCCTGACGCCTTTTACCGTCTTGATCGCGCCGAGGGCACGTCGTCTGTCGTCGCCAAGGAACTGCTTAATCGGCTCAGCGAATCGCAGGACATAGACCTGCTCATCGTCATGGGAACCCAGGCCGGACAACTGCTCGCAACTGATGCGCATCGCACCCCCACCCTGATCTTCTCCACCAGCAACGCCGTCCAGGCTGGCATCCTCATACGCGACACCGATTCGGGACGCGATCACGTGTGGGGGCACGTCGATCCCCGCAGATACCGCCGGCAGATCGAAATGTCCCATGACCTCTTCGCATTCAAAAAACTGGGCATGGTCTACGAGGATACCCCCGATGGCAGGATGTATGCGGGCGTTGACGAGATTGAGGCGGTGGCGAAAGAGCGCGGTTTCGCGGTCGTCCACGAGCACGTGAAAGACCGGCAGGGAGATCGGGCGCGGCACAGGGAGGAGACGCTGGTGGCCAACAAGCGGCTTGTCGAAGAGGGCGTCGACGCCGTCTACTGCACGTTGTACTTCGATCGGAACCCCGACGACCTCGGCCTTGCGTTCCAGCCGTTCTACGAGAGCCGCGTGCCGGTGTTCTCGCAGCAGGGAGCGGCGGAGGTGCGGCGCGGCGCGCTGTTGAGCGTGGCGCGGGCTGACTTCACCGGCATCGGACGGTTCGGGGCGCGGGTGATCTCGGGAATCTTCCACGGTGAGAAGCCGCGGTCGCTCCCGCAGGTTTTCGAGAACACACCCAACATCGTTTTGAATATGGCGGTCGCCGATAAGATCCAGTTCGCGCCGCCGTTCGAGATCTACCTGGTCGCCGACGAGGTGTACCACGTCATCGAGCCTGTGCGGTAGAGGGGGCGGCAGGGGCCGAGGGGGTCAGGGTTCAGGGGTCAGTGTGCAGGGGCGCAGGAAAACCATGAGGCGAGGGGAAAGGGTTGGCGATGACTGAGGAATTCATAGTGATCGACTTTGAGACGACAGGGCTGAGCGCCGGATATGACCGGATTATCGAGGTGGCGGCGGCGGTCATGAGAGGCGGTGAGGTCGTCGACTCCTACGTGCAGTTGACGCATCCGGGGCAGCGCATTCCCTCATTCATCACGCAGCTTACCGGCATCAGCGACGCCATGGTGAAGGACAAGCCACGACCTGAAGAGGTCATGCCGGAACTGCTGCGCTTCCTGGGCGACCGCGTATGCGTGGCGCACAATGCGACCTTCGACGCCGGATTCTTCCACGCTGAAATGAGCCGCGCGGGGCTTTCTCACGAGCGGACGTTTCTCTGCACGATGAAGCTGTCACGAAGGCTTGTCCACGGCTCGCCCAACCACAAGCTTGGCGATTTGGCGCGATACCTCAATCTCGTCGTTCCCGCCGGAGCCACGGCGCACCGGGCGCTTGGAGATGTCTTGACGACGGCCGCGCTGTGGAGCCATCTTCGAAGTGTGATCAAAGACAGGATCGGCGGCGTCCACCCGGACACAGGCATCTGTCTCACGTTGATGTCAAAGACAAAGGCTGCGGCCGAGAAATATCTATCGCGGTTGGCCGAGTGCGGAAGGGAGGGGAGGCAAACCCCGAGACCAACCGTGGAAGAGGTAGGCGCAAGACGTCGCAGATAGAACAACCATTTTGACGCATAGGTATACTCACACCAGGAAGGTCGTGCGATATGGTTCTCCCGATTGATGGCGCTGACGGGCAACCGAGCTTCACGGACGGAGCTCCGGAAGTCCGGCTCGTCCAGTTGAGCATGACCCTCGGGGCCGCGGAGGTGCTCGGGAAGGACGGCTGCGGTTGGCTATTGGAGGCCATCGCCTCGCACGAGGCGGTCGACGAGAAAGTCGCGGGAGCCGACTTCAAGATATGGACGGTCGAGCGCGAAGAGGGGTTCGAGGGCGTGATCCTCTCATGCTGGATCGACATCGACAGGGACAGACCGAGCGGCGAGCAGCCGGACGGCCTGCTGCTCGCCTCCCACCGCGTCGAGAAAGCCCGCTTCCCCTTCGACAGCGTGGCGCTTGACGTCCACGGGAGGTTCGCGCTGTTCTCCGAGAACGGCGTGCTCATGCTGCCGGAGGAAAACTGAGGCGTGAGTCTCGGCTGCGGGAAAAGGCTGGTTCATTCCCGCAAGACGGTCGACGCTTGCAAAACGGCGCGTACGATATTATTATAGTCATTATAGTCATTATAACTATGTTAATGGAGGCACACCATGCAGAGCGGCATGCAGGTACCCGTTGCGGAAATGAAGTCACGGCTTTCGGATTTCATCGCGAAGACCTTGCATGGACACCAACGTTTCATTATCACAAGACGCAAGCGTCCAATAGCCGCTCTTGTCAATATCGAGGACTTGCAATCCCTTGAGCAAATGGAGGAAAAGAAAGGGCTCTCCGCGGTGATTGGAAAGTGGCGTGGCTTTGACGAGATCGAACCGGAGGTCACCTGCGCCAGAGCGAAAAGTGGAAATGGTGGTCGGCATGTATCTCTTTGACACGGACACCATATGCAACATACTAAAAAAACGTCCGTCTGAGAAGCTTCTCGCAAAGTTCAAGACGCTACCGTTCACGCAGCAGTTCATATCCACGATTACCATTTCCGAGATAGTGTATGGCGCCTTACGGAGCTCGCGTGCCGACTATCACATGAGGAACTTGGAGGAAGTGCTGCTGCCGAATGTGAACGTGCTTTCCTTCGACTCCAAGTCCGGATATCTATGCGGCAGACTGAGGCATGAGCTTGAGCGAAGAGGGCGGACAATATCCTTCGCCGACATGCAGATTGCCGCGGTGGCGCTTTCCCATGACATGACTCTTGTCACAGGCAATGTGAAACATTTTATGGGGATCGAGGGACTTCCTGTGGAGAATTGGCTGTAATCTTGTTGCGTATAGTATGAATCCATTTGGCGACAACAAGATCCGCGCGCTGCCGATCGTCATGGCGGCGGTATCGTTCGTGCTGCTTGTCGTGGTGCTGGGGTTCAGCGGCTGGCTGAGCGTCGCCTCGCTCAAGAAGAACTATTCGAACTCCATCGTCGCAAGCTACGCCGTCGCCGGCGGCGAGGCGAAGCGCAAGCTTGAATACGCGGTCAGATACGGGAAGCCGCTGACCAATTTCCTCGGCGCGCGGGAGCTGCTGGCGCAGGTCAAGGCGTGCGCCTCCGGTGTCAAGGATGTCCGTGTCATCGGGATTGACGGGAGAATCCTGTACGCCCTCGATGAAGGCGTCGCCGGCCTTCGGCTGACTCCCGCGCTCACAAGGCAGATCAATTTCGCCGACGGCCCCTCCCGCGCCAAGCCGCACCAAGTGGCGCGGGACGGCGGGCTGCTGCACGTGTTCCTACCGGTCAGGGACAAGGACGGCAGATGGATCGGCAGCCTGTCCATTGTCTTCGGCGATGCCGTCATCACCGACGGCGTGGCGGGATTCGCCCGTGACAGCATGCGGAACATGCTGCTCATCGCCATTGCCTCGGCGCTGGTTCTCGCCGCGTTGTTCCAGATGATTCCGCTGCTTGACGGCGAGGGCAGACTGCGCAGAAACCGGCTTTTGGCGCTCTTCGCGCTGATCCTCGGAACGGGACAATTCTGTTATGGGTATCTGAACAGCACCGAGTTTAAAAGGATCTACCTCGAGATCGCCACGGAGAACGTCATGCGCACGGCGGAGGTCATCGGCGATGACATCAACCGCGTGGTCGGCATGGGCGTTCCCTATGCAAAATTGCTCGGTCTCGACGAGTGGCTGAACCGCACGATGAAGTCCGTTCCCGAGATCGGATCCATCCGCCTCGCCGACTCCGTCACCGGCAAGATCCTGTATGCGACCAAATCGGCCGACGGCGACGCGGGCAGAGGCCGCGCGGTCGTATTGAAGTCCGATTCCACTGGCGTCGGCGGCTCGCTGACTGTTGCGTTGTCTGAACGGTATGTGAGCAATCGCTCCCTCGACATCGTGCTCGACATGCTGACGGTGGGGCTGACCTCGTTCTTCTTCATGATCGAGATCGTCATCGCGTTCCTGCTGCTCGCGCATATCCGTTCCGCCGCATCTCGAGGAAAAGAAGGCGAACTTGGCGGCGTGGCCATCATCCGTCCCCTGGCGTTCATGTTCTTCATCGCGACGGACATGTCGATCTCGTTCATTCCCGTCCACATGAAGCAACTCTACGAGCCGCTGTTCGGACTGAGCGAGAGCGCGGTGCTGAGCCTGCCCATCTCGCTGGAGATGTTGTGCGCCAGTCTGAGCGCCATCTCGACAGGGTTCCTGATTGACAGGAAAGGCTGGCGGTTGCCGTTCTTCGTGGGGTTGTCCACGCTCGGGATCGGGTTGCTGCTGTCAGGACTGGCGTGGAGCGCCCTGAGCTTTATCGCGGCGCGGGGTGTCGTGGGGATAGGCTACGGCTTCTCATGGATGGCCATGCGCGGCTACGTGGCGGCCAGCAGGTTGAGCGCCGACCGGGCCGTGGGCTTCGCGCAGCTGAACGCCGGGATCTACGCGGGGAACATCTGCGCGTGCGCCTTGGGAGCCATGCTCGCCGAGCGCGTCGGTTATTCCGGCGTTTTTTTCGCCGCGTGCGCGGTGGCGTGCCTTGTCGCCGCTTTCGCCACCTTCTGCGTCAGCGACGCGTCGCTCATCCGCGGCGCCGAGGTGGCTGGTGACGCCGCGCCGCGGCACTGGCGGGAGTTCTTTGGGAACACCGGAGTGTGGACGCTGTTCCTGTTGATCACGATCCCCTCGGCGATGTGCCTCACCGGTTTCCTCAACTACTACTTCCCCCTGTTGTCGCACGACAGCGGCGTCTCGCCGTCCAATATCGGCCGGGCCTTCATGATCTACGGCGTGTGCATCGTCTACTTAGGACCACTTTGCGGCAAGTACCTTGCCGCCAAGGGTAATCTTCGCCCCGCCCTCCTCGCTGGGAGTTGCATCGGTGTCGCCGCCATGTTCCTTTTCTCTTTCAAAGGGGGGATCGCCGCGGCGTTGGTGGCGGTTTTGCTCTTCGGCTTCGCCGACAGCATTGGCTTCGTCGCCCAAAACGTGTATTTGTTAAGCCTTGGCGCCACGCGCGAGTTCGGCCAGGGGAAGGCGCTGGGATTTTTCAGCATGGCGAAAAAACTGGGGCAGATGCTTGGTCCTGTTGCCGTGGCGTGGGGCGTGGGATGCGGGGCCACCCAGCAGGGCGTCGGGATGGTCGGCGCGCTCTACCTGATGTGCGTTATCACGTTTGCGATGATAGTGAGGAGGACCGTGAGAGCATGATTCCAGATGCGCAGATTATCGAGGCTGGACAGGTGCGGGATGTCGGTTTGCGGTGGCATGGATGCCAGATGCGGTTTCTTGCTACGCGGGACCTCTCGGAGTTGTTGAGGCTGTACGACCATGTCGTCGATCTGATCAACGATCCAAGCTTCTTCTGGCGATACCCCGACGAGGTCGTGGAGAGGTTTCTGGGCGACGACGGACTGACACTCGGTGCCTATGTCGACGGGCGTCTGATCGGTTTCCGCATACTGTATTATCATCCGGACGGGGATCCGGAGAACCCGCTTTGCGAGACGTGCTTTCCGCAAGATGGCACCGCCCATCTCGCCGTCTCTGCTGTCCATCCTGATTGCCGCGGCAACTCTCTGCAGCGGCGTCTGACGGCCCACGCCCTCGAGGTGGCGCGGCGCGTCCGTCCCTACCGGAGCCTCTGCTCGGTGGTTTCTCCGAAGAACTT
>CAYTFM010000129.1:20504-23894 GCA_964436735.1 uncultured Victivallales bacterium
GAACTTCGCCAGCGTCAAGGAGAAGTTCGCGTTCAACATACGGATTGCGAAGTTGGTCCGAAAGTTCGACGGCCACTGGCGCTACATCTTCCATCTCGCCTCGCCGGACGACGGCCGCGTCGAGCCGGAGGGGCAACTGTGGGGCGACACCCAGGACTACGATGCGCAGATGGAACTGCTTGCAAAAGGTTTTCAGGGGATTCAATTGGAGAAAGATGCTGGCGGAGAAAGGATCCGCTTTGCCAGAGTCAACGTGAGCGCAGTGGAGCCAACGTGAATGGTGGAGGGTGGAGGGTGAATAGTTTCACCACTCACGATTCACTATTCACAAGCTTGGGAAGTTGCATGCCGACACGCATAGCCATCGTCAAGAACAAGAACGGGATACATTGCCGTCCCTCAAGCTGTATCCTGATGACGGCCGGGGGATTTCATGGCTGCTCCTTCGGCATCAAGACTGCGAGGGGCGGTTCCGACCTTGGCAGCATCCTGAGCCTGACCGCGCTCAACATCGAATATGGCGAAGAGGTTTCCATCACGGTCGAGGGGCCGAACGCCGAGAAGGCCTGCGACGAGTTGGTCGCGGCCTTTGAACGGGAATTCAATTACTGATGACCATGCGGAGCTCGCCCGCAACACAATTTGTCGCCGTGCCTTACAGCGTGAGGCGTCCGATTGACCGGACGGTCGTCCTGCGTAAGGTGTGGTGTTGTTTGTTTCCTGTTATTTCCGAAGATATTGAGCGTTAAGTCGCTAAGGGGGAGGATATGAGGGTGATTCGTGCCGGAGCGTTGTTGCTTGCGGTGGCGGTACTGCCTCTGGGGCAGGCGGTGGCGGGGAGACGCTTAGGGGGGGCGGTCATCCTGCGGCGAGGGTCGAGCGGGCGATGATAATCTCCTGCCACTCCGGAGTGAGGGTGGCGAAGCGAGCGGACCAACCGGAGACGCGTACGGCGAGGTTCGGATATTTCGCGGGATGCGTTTGGGCATCGCGCAGCAGTTCCGTGTCGACGACGTCGAGCTGCATGAAGATGCCGCCCAGTTCGACGAAGGTCAGCATCATGGCGCTCAGGGCGGCGATTCCGGTTTCGCCTTTCACGCTCGCTGGCATGATCTTCAGGTCGAGGGCCGTGCCGCAAGGTAGTTGCGCGAAGTCGACCGAGCAGTGCGACTTGATGACGGCGGTCGGTCCGCGTTTGTCGGTGCCGGGCGTGGCGGAGAAGTTCGGGGCGAGGATGTCGCCTTTGCGCTGACCTGATGCGGCGGCGGTCCGGTTCGGCAGGTATGCGGAGCCTTCGCGGCCGAAGGTGCTGATGCCGGCGGGGCGAAGGATGCCGTGGCGCTTCGGCGTCTTCGCCACCAGGCCGGTGTAGTCGTCGAAGAGGCGGCGCATCATGGTGTCGGCCTCAGGCGCGTCGTTGCCGAAGAAGTCGAACTCGGCGCGGATACGCTGACGGAGTCCCTCGTGGCCGTCCCAGTCGCGGCGGAGGACGTCGACGAACTCGTCAAGCGTCATCTCCTTGGTTTCGTATACGATCCGTTTGATCACCAGGAGGCTGTTGACCACATCGGGCAGTCCGCCGGGGTGCGGGGAAAGAACGGTGTACTTCGGCCCGAGGTCATAGTAGGATCGGCCTTTTTCGACGCATCCGTCGACGAGCAGCGATAGCAACGGGGTCGGATGCAGGGAGCGGTTCGAGGCGTTCAGAAGACTCATCACTTGGAAGGCGAAACGCCGCATGTACTCGGCGTAGAGTTGCTCGAAGTCCGCGTACGGAGCCGTCACCTTGTTCACCGGGCCGAGGCCGAGCGTCTCCTGCAGGAGCGCGAGGGCGTCGAACGGCTGGTAGCCGAAGCATGTTTTGCCGGGGATGAGCACCTCCCAGCAGCCGTCGTTGGCGAAATTCCGCGCCTCCTCGAGCGGGTAGCCGAACTTCACGAGGTTCGGGATGATCCGCTCCTCGTTGTAGATGGCGATGATGCCGCCGCCCAGCCGCTGCACCTCAGCGACGCGGCGCAGAAGTTTCTCGGGGGATTTCCTCGAAAGGCGCACGGCGATCGGGAAGTCGCTGATGCGCAGTTCTTCGACCACGTCAAGCACAAGGTAGGTCACCTCATTGGTCAGCTCTACCCCCTGTTCGTCGACGCCGGCGAGGATGATGTTCTGGTAGAATTGGGCGTCGCCGCTGCCTCTGCCCTCGGCGGTGATCCACTCGCAGCCCTTGATCCAGAAATGGGCGATCAATTCCCGGGCCTCGTCGAGCGAGATCGTTCCGTTCTCCATATCCCGTTTCAGGTGCGGGCCGAGCATCTTGTCGATGCGCCCGATGCCGCTCCAGTTGCCGCAGAGGCGCTGAAAGTCCCACAGCATCCACAGTGCCTGGACCGCCTCGCGGAAGGACGTTGGCGGATTCTCTGGCACGTTTCGCAGAGAGGCTAGCACTTCCTCGTAGTTCTGCTTTTCCGCACCCTCGCTCGTCGCTGCGCGCCTATCAAGTTCTTCCACATACCGCCTGTGCCAGACGCCCGCCGCGTCGATGCAGGAAAGCATCGAGCGCAGGAGGTCCTCTCCGTCGGCGTCGAGGCCGCTTCGTCCGAGGCGTTCGATGATTTCGGCGCGGATGCCTTTGTAGCCGATAGTGAGGGCTTTCTCGGAATCTATGGTGGTGTGGCTCACCGAGCTGAGCAGCGCGGGGGCGGGGGCCAGTGGCTGCTTGCTGATCCAGTCGCCGCAGGGAACGGTGCGGGCGACGTACGACTGCGTGAGTAGCGGCACCGAATGTCCCATCGCCTCTTTCAGCGTGGCGGCCCCGGCGAGTTTCTCGCCGGGCAGGATGCGCAGCGGCGCGTGTGCGGCGATGAGCCGGACCGCCTCGGCATACTGCTGGTTCAGCGAGGGCATTGACAGATAGAAGTCGGATGATATGGCGAAGTCAGCGGATTTGACGGTCCGTCCGATCTCACCGCACAGATACCGCTCCGCAAGCGCCCGTGTCTCCGCGCTCAGTCGCCGTTCGGCGTCAAATCCGTTTGTCTGGAACACGCCGCAGGCGTTTCTTGAATTTGTTCCGGTCAGCTCCGCGAATGCCGTCATATTGTCTTCCTCTTTGAAGTTGGTGGCATGTAATTCTTAACCTATAGACAATTCTATCAAGTCTTATTGCTTTTGTGAATGCATGCGGCTATTATTGGCATATATCGGAATATTGAAGTTGTGGATTTACGGCGCAGCCAGTTACGTGCGCGTTAAGGAAGTTCAATGTGGTGGCAGGTGCGTGCTTCTTCACCCACGGCGCGAGGCCATGGGGGCCGAAGAGTGTGGAGAGGTGTGCGTGTGGTAGCTTGTGATCGTCTTCACCCATGGGACAAGCCCATGGGGGTCGGGAAAGAT
>CAYTFM010000130.1:0-16970 GCA_964436735.1 uncultured Victivallales bacterium
CCAGAAAGCCGATCCCACCGCGTTGCTTGCCGAGATCCGCCGCATCCTCAAACCGGACGGCATCTTCATCAGCGTCGAACCGCACTATCTCTTTTGGCTTTCCCCGTGGATGGGCGACGTCGACCATCCCTTCACCATCATGACGGAATACGTCAGGAAATCCTTTGGCGTCACCCCCAACACCAGCACGCTCATCCAAACCTTCGCCAAGGGCGGATTCGCCGTGTCCTGGATGGACGAGATGCCGCCGGCACCCGCGTTTGAAGCGGTCGATCCCCGCGCCTACCACTTTGCCAAAGAATTCCCCCTGTGGCAACTGTATGAACTTCGACCTCTTTGAATAACGAGGCGTAACGACACTTACGCCATACAACGCGCTAACCGATTCAGGCATCGAACTCGAAACGGGAATATCTAATGGATGCTTTCGCGAAAGACGATTTGATCGCCTTCTATCAAGACTGCTGGAAGTCGATGATTGCCGATGAGGTGGATGGACATAGCCTTGAATACAGTAACCCTGTCGAGGACAGGCTGGTCTATTCCGAATATATCGACCTCCTGTCGGAGCATGGGTTGGCGAGACGGGGCGGAACTGTTCTCGATGTGGGAGCCGGATCGGGCCGCTGGTTCCGCTTCCTGCACAAGAAGTTCAAACCTTTGAGAATAGTCGCTCTGGACGCCACGGACTCTTCGCTTGAACTGCTGCGCAAACTGCACGGGGAGTTTGCCAATGCCAGCTTTGCGAAGGCTGACATATCGTCTCCGGGCCTTCGGATTGAAGGTGGCCCCTTCGATTTAATCAACTGCGGGAACGTGTTGTTCCATCTCATGCAGGAAGAGGCGATCTTGACGGCCTTGAAAAATATGCGGGAGGCCTTGAGCGACACTGGGGCGATTGTGACGACCGAATACCTTCCGAAAACGACCGTTAGGACGCGAATGATGCTCGTGCTGGGCAGGGACAAATTCTACGAGATGGTCAATGATGCTGGCCTGAAAGTGCTCAGCGTCAAAGCTTTCTCTTTCTTCGCCAATGATCCCATGGGATTGGATACTGCCGCGGAGAAGGAGACCGAGGCGGAGTTCTACAAGGTCAGGGCTGGCATGATTGAGATGCTGAGGATGGATATGGATGCGGAAAGCAAGAACAACATAGTCGACTTTTTCGCAAGCGTCGAGAAGGCCCTTCTGCTTTTTGGCCGGGCCAGGTTTGAAGAGGCCGACTTCCCGTCGCAAAAGCTTGTTCTGTTAGCCAGGAAATGACACCGGACATTCATCCTGTCCCGGATGGCATTTCATGAAATACGAGGCGCGCCCACTATGAGGCGGCGTCCAGGAGGCACATGAGCGGAATACTCGGCTTGTCACATCTTGTCTTCACGACCTGCGCGGAGAGGTTGGCCGACGACTCGCATTTATCGGCGCTGTACCATCTCGGCGAGCGTAACCAGTACGGTGCGATACCTGAGAAAAAGGATCTGCTTCGCGAGCCCGAAGGTTGGCGCTCCACCTCAATGTCGCTCTACCATTCCCGGACCGCCTCGCATCCTTCATTCGAACTCATCCACGCCAAGGGAACCAACGCCCGCCCTCTTGGCTCGTATGGACTGCTTCTCCCGCCTCATCCCGGCTTGAACGGCCAAGCACCGCCAAACTCCCTCGCCTTCCTCGTCGATTTTTTAGCAGTCGAACAAGTGATTATCGACAAGACGCTGCCGACATATCTGGCTTTCAGCTCGAAACTCGAAGAATCCGCCTGCTCCATGGGCGCATGGCTCGAAGTCGCCGATTTATCCGTAACAGTTGACCTGTTCAAGAACCTCCTGATGTGCGAGGAGCTTTTCAGCGATGGAGAGACCTCCCTCCTCAGATGCCGAGTCCTGAATAAAAAATTCACGAAATTCCTGTGGGTTCTACGTAAAATAAAGTCCAACGCCGGAGTATATTTCAATGACGATATCGGCCTCTCGACGATCGGATGGATCGCAAGAGGATTCGACACCAGCGGAGAGACCGCCCAAGCCTGCGGCCTCAAGACGAGCGGCCGTTTCGACGTCGCTGTCGGAGGCAGGACGCTCAAGGCGGCTTTTCTTTATGACAACCAATCCGCGTCGCATGAAATCCTCGCGGTATGAGAGCATGGGAGACGTACGCATGAGCGAATCCATAGAAAACACTGTCGTCGACATCATTAAAAAAATCACGAAAACTGACTCGCTTCAAAGCCGAAAGGATCTTCTGGATCTTGGCATCCTCGACAGTTTGTCCATCGTCGAGCTTGTCACCCGCCTCGAGAAAGAGTTCTGCGTCAGGCTCGCCGCCGACGATTTCACCCACCAGAATTTCAACTCAGTCGACGCCATCTGCGCGCTGGTCTCGTCGAAACGCTCCTGACGCATGGAACTTTTCACCATAGAGAACTCCTCTTTCTCCGACATTGATCTCGCCAAGGCGCTGGAGCCTTTCAACTTGACTGGCAAAACCGTCCTGTGCTACTCGCGCCTGCTCAGTTTTGGAATGCTCACTGGACGCGAGGCGGCAACACGCCTGCTGGATGTCCTTCAGGATAGTGTCGGGCCGACGGGTACGGTGAGCGTGCCCTGCTATTCCTTCAGCGGGTACAAGAACGAGACCTTTGACGCCGCGAAGTCGAGGAGCGTCGTGGGCGTGCTGGGGGAAACCGCCAGATCCACTCCAGGATTCGTCCGGACAGTCCACCCGATATACTCGAACGCCTGCCGCGGAGCTGCGGCCGCCTTCCTGAGCGAACAACTTCCCACCACCTGCTTCGGTGCGAACTCCTTCTTCGAACGCTTCACCCGCGCGCCGGAGCCTTTTGTGCTCTTCCTCGGCATCAACTTCAGTTCCGCCACCCTTTGCCATCACTACGATCAAAGGCTCAATGCCCATGGGCGCTTCCTGAAAACCTTCAAGGCGAAGATCGCCGACGGCAGCGGATCGGAAAGAGAAATCGCATTCGACTCCTTCGTGAAGGATTACAGTTTCTACGACGGCAGCCGCATCAACTGCCTGGCACGGTTCGACGCGCTGGCGACCGATCTGGGACTCGTCAAACGGACTCGTTTCGCCGGCGACTGGATCCATGGCATCAATGAAAACGACTTCAGAAGCCTTTACGCGGCCTGCCTTGCGGTCGACCAACTGTATTTCCTCTTTGCCACCATGCCGGAGCTCGAGGAATATTATTATAAAAACAAGTTCTCACTCTATCATGGCACTCTCGACACCGAAAAAGTCCTCCGCGTCAAGCAGCAACTGGAAAAGGGACAGACGCTATGAGGATCCGGACAAACCTCTCCCGCGACGAGATCTTGGCCTGGATACGCAAAGCCGCAGACCGCACACTCGCCCCCAATGAACCCCTCGTCTTCGACCTCCACACCTGAGACGTCCTACAGAAAGATATGCTATGATTTGCAATGACATACGCATCAGAAGGGTGCTGGAGGAGATCGTCTTCCCGCCAGGCAAGGTCGAAGGCAATCCCCGCAGCCTTGCCTACCTCAAGGTGGCTCTCGCCGACAAAAGCCGGAGTGTCCTCTTCGCCACGTTTCCCAAGTCGGGGTGGAACTGGGCTGGTGACGTGATCGGCTACTGCCTCGTCAGGAAATTCACCGGCAAATACGAGATCAAGTACGAAGGTGAAGGCACGCTGAAGGATCGGCAGCGTAAACCATATGCGCTCTTCAACGCCGCCGACTCCCGGGCATGGAACCTCAAGAAGATCCGTGACCATTTCCCGAGCGTCGACATCGACTACTGCCTTCACACCCACCAGCATTGGAAGGACGCCCCCCTGTGGGGACTCGACCGGGCTCTGACTGTCTTCATCGTCAGGAACATACCAACCAACCTTTTCTCATTTTACAAAAGTCGTGCCTGGCAGTTCAAGAGCTTTGAGGAATGCCTCGAGAAGGGGGCCCTTGACAGAGTCCTGCTCTTCCACAACAGTTGGGGAGAGTTCACCTCGCGCAAGGATTCCGTCTATAAGGTCTTCACGTACGAGGAGATGCGTAAGAATCCAACGGAGACCTTCGCCTCAATGTACGAATTCGTCTTCAAGCACCCCATCGAACCAGAGATCCTTGCCGAAGCCCTCGACTATTACTCCTTTGAGAACCAAAAGAAACGCGAGTTCCAATTCGAGCAGGACGAGGCAAAGCACTTCCACTTCAAAGGCGCCACCGACTACTCCGACCAAATGTCTCCTGAGACAAAGAAAATGATCCTCGAACGGCTCGCGAAAAACCTGCAATACTCCTTCGGATACACGTACACGATATGAAAATCAATGTCCTCACCAACAACTCCTGCCCCAATTCGCGGGCATTCAACTGCCCCCTGCTGGCGGCCGACCGGCAATTAAGGCAAAGAGGCATTCACTTAAAGTTTACGTATCAGCTCACAGACAAGCGCCTCCTCGACGCCGACACACTTTTCATCAACTCGAACGTTTTCCGCCCTTTTTGGAGATCGAAGACCGCCGAGATCTTTCGATTCCTCGAATCAGCCGCCAAGCGCAAACTCAGAATACTGTGGTTCGACACCACCGACAGCACATGGGTGACACAGTTCCCTGTCATGCCCTATGTCGATCTCTTCCTCAAAAGCCAAATCCTCGTCGATCACGAAAAATACCTGAAGAACTTCAAGACGGGACGGATCTACACAGACGTCTTCAATGCCCTGTACAAAGCCGGCGAGGAGCCGATCGACTTCTGCTGCCCTGCCGACAACGAGGCGGAACTGAAGAAAAAACTCCGCATCTCATGGAACACCTGCTTCGAGAACTACACCGAGCGCCGCCTTGGACTCGTCGGCAAGATCGCGCACCGATTGAGACCGTACCTCAATATCTCGCATCGCATCAATATTCACTTCACCCCTCCTTCTAACTCAAGAGACATCGACATAAGCTGCCGCCTGGGCACAACCTACGACCGCCCCTCCGTGACTGCGCATCGCAAAGCGGTCATTGCCATCATGCGGGAGACGGGTGTCTCATGCGGGAAAATACCTCTCGCCGAGTATTTCGCTGAAATGCGCGCCGCCAAGATCGGCATTGGCCCCTTCGGCATCGGCGAGATCACCCTCCGCGACTTCGAGATCATCATCTGCGGTTGCGCCCTTGTGAAGCCCGACATGAGCCACATGACAACCTGGCCCGAACTCTTCATCCCCGGCAAAACGTTCGTCCCTCACAAGTGGGACCTCTCCGACTTGCGTGAGACAGTCATTAATCTGCTTGCGGACCACGAGCGGAGACGGGCGATCGCCGAAGCCGGGCAGGACGCCTACAGGAAAGCCGTCTCACCCGAGGGCATGGAACTATTCGCCGACCGCATAGCCTCCCGCCTTGCAGAGGTAGCTGGCTAAACCAAACGGCCATGAAAAGCGTGCGCATATGAATCCCACTCGCATACTACTCGTCAGCAGCAAATACCCTCCTGAGTACTCGGGCTCCGGTCATCGGGCCCACTGGCTTTACAAAAGGCTTTTGACGAAGCACCCCCACCTCGCAGCCACCGTCATATGCGGATCCGAAACAAGCAATACGAATGCGGTCTACGAGCATGAAGGGATCACCATCTCCCGAGTGGCGTGTAAGCCATTTCCCATCACGATGAAGGGAAGAGGAATCCTCGCTCGCCTCGTCCGCGGATTCCAAAACTCGTCCAACTTTAGCGCGGAGCACGCAGAGACCTTGAAACTCCTTGCGTCAAACGGGCCGCCCGACCTCTTCCATGTGTTCGGCGAGAACTACATGACTGCGGCAGTCCTCGCGTACGCCCGAACGCATAGCATCCCCACAATCCTCGAACTCTGCAACGAGATGGACACCCCGCTGCAGTACATCCCCTTCCCCGACCGCCTCTGGGTCTCCAACAAACTGCCCCAACGCCTCAAAATCGTCTGCATCTCCGAACGTCTCAAGGACGTATGCGCGAGAAACGGTTTCGCCGACAACGTCTGGTGCCGCCCGAACCCCGTCGACGAGACGCGATTCCATCCCGTTGCCGCGGCACAGCGGCACGAACTCCGCCTGAAAAACTCACGGTTCACCGGCAGTGACCGTCTCCTCGTCTACGTGGCGAAGTACATCCCGCGGAAAAACCACATTTTCCTTGTCGACGTCCTATCCAAACTGCCTTCAGAATACAAACTCGTTCTCGCCGGACCGTTGGCCGAGAGCGGTCCCCTTGCCCAGCGGGACCAGGAGGTTCTGCGCGCAGTGGAAAGTAGGGCGGGTGAACTTGGCGTCAGCGACAGAGTCCAGATCAAAAGCGGTTTCGTCGGGAACGTCGAGGAATTCTACCAAATGGCTGACGTCTACCTATTCCCGACCAAGGAGGAGGGACTCGGCACACCGATGCTCGAAAGCCTCGCCTGCGCCACTCCCGTCGTCGCCAACATCATCCCGGGGATCACCGACACATGGATTAAAGATGGACGAAACGGTGGGCTCAGCGGGCTCGTCCCTGCGGCGTTCGCAGAGAAGATCATCCAAGCCGTCGCGATAGAACGCGATGTCATGCTTGAGGAATCACGGCAACTCATCGCCACCGCCGGCACCGAGATGATTGACCGCAAATATAACGAGATGATCTCCACCCTTGCATGGTGAGCGGTTCGGAGAATGCCAAAGTCCGTTGCTGACCGGTCATCTCCCGGCATGGCATCACTTCAGTTCCTTTCCTTCAACAAACGTCTTGACCGTTCCCGCGTTGAACGACCGTGTGGTTCCGTCTGCACCGCCATAACTGACGAAAAATGTCCCGTTCCAGGGACTTCCATCAACGTAAGTACCTCTCGCGACTATTGTTCCATCTTCAATCCAGTATGCGCACTCGCCGTCGCATTTGCCCTGTTTATAGCGCTCGTGAGCTTTCAACCTGCCGTTTTCGTACCAGACGAACTGCTCGCCATCGGAACGGCCGTTCTTGTCGAACGACATGTCCCACGCTTTGTTGCCGTTGGAATACCAGTGGACATTCCTGCGCTCCACGCCATTCTCATAGGTTTTCTCGGAATCCATCTTCCCGTCAGCGTACCACCGGACGTGTTTTCCAACCGGCACACCGTTGGAGAACTCAAGCTCCATGCTCTTCTGCCCATCTTTATACCAAGCCGTCGCGGTGCCGTCGATGTTGTCGCCAACTTTATTCCCCTCCCATTGAGGAGTCCCGTTGTCATACCATATACGGCTTTTCCCTTGTACCATTCCATTCTTGTAAGTGGTTTCAGACTTGTTGCTGTTGTTTTTGTAATATGAGCACGCAACCCCGTTGAACGGTTCGTTGGTGTCTCTCAGCATCCACCTCCCGTTCGAGAGGTAAATTTGCGACTCGCTGACATAGGAGACACAGGACGTCAGGCAAAAAAGGGACAACGGAAACAGGAGCGGAAAGATCTTCATTGCGGCCTCGTAATCTGTTTCGGGACGTGCGTGTCAAGCAAAGTTACACATAAACAAAGAAGGCTTCCATCACTGGAAGCCTTCTTCTATCGCAACTCCCTCGTGAGGAAGCTTTTTGAGTTGGTAGCGGGGGTTGGAATCGAACCAACGACCTTCAGGTTATGAGCCTGACGAGCTACCTCTGCTCCACCCCGCACCGTGTATATTCGGAGCGTGCTTATTATATCATGATGACAATGGTTGTCAAGGTGAATTACTGTCTTTTTTTTTTCGTTTTTCCGTCGCCTTATCCAAGGTGGCCAGGAGTTCGTTCATGGTGAATGGTTTCCGAAGAACGAAATTCCCGGCGGCGGGGATTTGGGCGGCACCCGAGATGAGGATTATCTTCTTGTCGGGCCAGCGGGCAAGGATCTGTTCGCACAGTTCGCTTCCCGACATCTCGGGCATCAAGTAGTCAATGATGAAGAGCTTGATGTCGACTGCCTGCTTCTGCGCAACGGCGAGCGCCTCCGCCCCGGAGAGCGCGGTGATGACTTCGTACCCGCTTTCGCAGAGGAAATGCTTCACCATCTCCACTTGCAAGGGATCGTCATCAACCACAAGCACCTTGCTCAGCTCGGAATGGAATTTGTGGGCGTAGACACTGGCGGCGCGTCGCTCCTCAACGGGTCTTCCACATATGGGCAGGTAGATGCAGAAGGTCGAGCCTTTGTCGATGGTGCTTTTGACATCGATCCAACCGTTGTGGTTGTGGACGATCCTGTTGACGATGGCCAACCCCAAGCCGCTGCCCTTCCCCAGTGGTTTCGTGGTGAAGAAGGGGTCGAATATGTTGTTGATGATTTCTTCCGGCATCCCGGTTCCGTTGTCCTTGACCGTGATCTTGGCGAACTTGCGAGAGGCGTTCTCAAGGACGACGGACTGAGGGAGTTTCGAGGCGTCGACAATTTTGAGGCTGACGTGGATCGCCCCGCCGTTGGGCATAGCGTCCCTCGAGTTCATGCTGAGGTTGATGATCATCTGGGCGATCTGGTTCTTGTCTGCCATGACCATGACCGGGCCTGAAGGCGTGGATATCTTGAGCTTGATGCGTTTTGAGAGGCTGCAATCGAGGAAGGATCCCGCCTGCCTGATCTCAACGCGCAGATCGGTCAGTTCCGGCTCCATGGTGGTCTTGCGGCTGAAGGAGAGGAGCCCCTTGGTGAGGACGACCGCGCTGCGTCCGGCATCATGGACGATCTGCAGTTTGTCCTTTAAGGATGAATCGGAGGGGAGTTCGTTGAGCGCCAGTTCGGTGTAGCCGTTGATCAGAGCCAGGAGGTTGTTGAAATCATGCGCGATGCCGCTGGCCATGGTGCCGACGGCCTCCATCTTCTGCGCCTGTATGAGTTGCTTCTCGAGGTTGAGTTTCTCCGTCATATCCCGAAGCGTGCAGAGGCACATGCGGGTCCCCGCGATGTCGATGCCACAGGGGGAGCAGCAGACGTTGATGCTGGATCCGCTCTTGTGGACAAGGCGGAAGCAGAGTTCTTTCGACAGTGTCGGGTGATGGGTGATGTGCGCCTCGAGGTTGGCAAGGGTTTCGGCGCGGTCGTGCGGATGGACGAGGAGACCGAAGTCGTTTCCCACGATCTCCCGCTCATGCCGTCCGGTCATCTTCAGAAAGGCCTTGTTGACGTAGTTGACGCCGTCCTTCGCACTCCAAAGCAGGATGCCATCGCTGACGCTCTCGACGAGTGCCAGATATTTCGTCTCGCTCTCAAGAAGTTGGTCGCGGATGGCCTGCAGATGCATGTGCGTCTTGAGGCGGGCGACGATCTCCCTCTTGAAGAAAGGTTTGCAGATGTAGTCGACGGCGCCAAGCTTCAGGCCACGCAGTTTGTCCTCGATCATGCTTTTGACCGAGATAAAGATCACGCTTATGTTCTGTGTCCTCGGGTTTGCCATGAGCTTCTTGCAAACCTCGTAGCCTTGGAGGTCCGGCATCAGGATGTCAAGAAGGATAACGGCGGGGAGTTTCTCCTGCGCGAGGGCGAGGGCCTCCTCGCCATTCGCTGCGGCGAGGCAGAGGTAGCCAGCCTCCGTGATGACACGTGTGAGGATGCCTCGGTCCGTGGCGGAGTCATCAGCGACAAGGACACAGTTCAGATCGATCCGTTCGCCTGTTTTCATACCCACCTCGATTATTTATTTCCGCACAAAATTGTTCTAGAATGCTTTAAGCACGGAGGCGATTACGCCAAGGCACGCCTCCCGTGTGAATTCGAATTTTGTCGTTCTGATCCCCCTGCTCACGGAGGACTGCCTGGGGGGAGTCACCCCCTGCCCCATCCTTTCAAGGTAAGCGAGCACCGTCGACTCTATGTTGGAGGCGTTCAGCAGGTCGAGAAAATCGCGGAGATCGGTTCCCGAGGAGGAATCGTCGGGGTCGACAAGCACCACAACCGCGGCAGTATCGGCGAAGAGGGATGGGGTGTCAACCTTCACCGCGTCAGAGACATTCAGTATGAGGTTGAGGTGGCGCATGATCACCGAGGAGGCAAGTTCCGCGCCACACAGCGCGCCGATGAATCGCATCGCAAGGGAGGGAGTGGGCGAGTACACCATGATCCTCGGGGGATGGGTGATTTGAAACATGACGTCGGACTCCTCAAACCCCTTCAGCATTTCCGCGCAAAACTCAGGGGAGAGTCCCTTAGACGAGCGAGGCCTGCCTGTGCGCGCGATCTGCCCCTCCGTCTCCATGGCTGACAGGAGAACCACGAGTTGGCGATAGGTCAGATTGGGCAGCGCGGCGAGTAGCTCTTTGAGCGTCTTCTCTGTGGCGAGGGTGGCGGCGATCAGCCGTTTGAGAGGATCGGCGCCGGGCGCGACTGATCCGAGCCGTATTTGAACGTCGGGGAGCGCGAGCAGAGATTCGGCCTTCGAGACGACGGCGATCTGCCGCTGCGCCTCCTCGATCAGCACGCCGACGTTCTCCGCCTGTATGTTCCTCTCCAGCGTGTCGAGCGCCCCCTCATAGAAGGTCGCCTGTCCGGACGTCCATGTCAGGACCTCGTACACCGCCTCCTCACCTGCAAGAATATCGCAGAAAGCGGCCATCGGCACGCCCTCGGCGAAAGCGAGCGTGGCTTCCCCCTGGGGCGATTCGGCCATCAGTATCCCGCTTTTGAAGCCACTGCCGACAAACTGAAGGACTCCCAGAAGGGCGTGCGACGAAAGCTCAGCAGTCATGATCGGCGACTTGGATGACTGACACTCGACCTTCAGCGTCTGGAACCGCGCGCGCTTCACGACTTTGAGAAGCTGCGAGAGCTTGACGGGTTTCTGCAGATAGGAAAAGGCGGGCCCGCACGGCGCATCACCGCCATGAGCCTGAATATAGGCGGCGGTCAGTTGGATGACGGGGATGAAGCGTCGCACCGACTTCTCACCATAGACGTGCGTCCAGATCTCCTCCCCGGACATGAATCTGCCGTCGAGTTGCTCAATCCCTGAGACGATCACATCGGGCTGTCCCCACTGGAGCAGTTTGCCAGCGTCCGACGAACCGTAGATATGGACGGCGCAATCAAACCCGCGCCGCGCCAGGAATGAGGCCCATAGCTCGGCGAGTTTCGTGTTCTTCTCTACAAACAGTACTTTCGCGCCACCCAGATTCATTCGTCGGTCATCCCTGTCAAAGCCTTACCCGCGCGAGAGCATTTCCGCACGAGATCAAAGCCACATCACCTCTTGGAAAGAACCTTTTTCTCGTATTCCCGCATGGCGTCAATCCAGGCCGGTCCGACGGGAACATCATTGACGACACAGTAGTAGTCCCAGACCGCACCCCATGGTAGGGATTTGAACTCCTCGGTGAGCGCCAGCCTGTCGGCGCCTTTGCCAGCGGCCTCCGCTTCCCGCAAAGAGGCGACCGGGTCAAGCAGAGCGGCGAGCAACCCCTTGAGCAGGCTGCGGATACCAATAACCCATGCGCCAACGCGGTTGATGCTGGCGTCGAAGAAGTCCGTGGCCAGATACACCTTCCGCAGAGCGTCACCCCGCACTAACTCTTTACACAGCAACGCGATAGAGTCATCACAAATCACCACATGGTCAGAGTCCCATCGCACCGGACGACTTACGTGCACAAGCAGTTCGGGAGCGAACTGGAGTACGGCGGAAACTTTGTCGTAGACACCCTCAGTCGGATGATAGTGGCCTAAATCCATGCACGGTAGTTTGCCGCGGGTAAGAGCGTAACTCAGGTAGAATTCGTTGCTGCCGACGACATACTCCTCGCTGCCTATGCCGAACAGCTTCCCCTCGACCGACTCCTTGACACTCCGGGTGATCTCCTTCTTGAAAATCTTGTCCAGAGAGTCGACGAGTCTTTTCCGAGGTGTCCAGCGGTCGGCGGGAAAGTCCTTCATGCCATCGGGTATCCAATAGTTCATCACGCAGACGTCCTTGAGCTTCCGAGAAAACTCCGCGGCGATCTCGCGGCATCTGAGCGCATGCTCAATCCAGAACGCGCGGACCGCCTTGTCCTGGTGAGACAACGTGAATCCTGAACCAGCCATCTCATGTGAGAAAAAAGACGGATTGAAGTCGAGGCCGAACTTCTTGGCCTTGGCCCAGTCTATCCAACGGGAGAAATGCTCGGGGCCGACGGCGTCGCGGTCGACGAATTTGCCGTCCGATTCAAGGTAGATCGCATGCAGGTTGAGCTTCACTGGACCAGGTATGAGTGAGGCGGCTTTCTCGATGTCCTTCCTTAGTTCGTCTGGCGTCCGCGCCTTGCCAGGATATCCGCCAGTCGCCAAAATGCCACCGCTCAGTGAGGTCTTTTTCACCTCGAAACCGCCAACGTCGTCGCCCTGCCAGCAATGCAATGAGGGACGCACCCCCGAAAGAGACTTTAACGCTTTGTCGGTATCGACGCCATATCCGCGATACATCTCACGCGCGTCCTGGTAGCTTTTCTCGATGTCTTTACGTTTGCGGACGGGGAACGTCATGTGGAAGCCTCCATTAAGGTTATTTCCGTTTCTCGAGTTCGTGGTTGAAACGTTTGGCACGAGTATGCCGCAAATAGCATCACATCGGCGGGGTCGGTCCGACAACAATTATACTGTACTCCCTCGGGGCTGACGGTCAAGGCAAGGGCAGGAGCACGCAGCACACCTTTTGTGGACTGTTTTCACACCCGCCCACCATGAGCGCACGAGGGCGTGCCGTTATCCCGCATTTCTGATCTTCTCCTTATCCCGCTCGAGCTTCGACTCGATAGAGGCGATCTCCACCGCATAGTCGTCCCTGATTTGCCGCAACGCGTCGGCGTCGCCACCGGCCTTCTTGCTTCTCTCCTGCATGGCGAGTTCCGCTTGGACTCTCTTAGACTTGCTCAGCGTCTCGACCTCGGAGATCTCTTTTTTCTGCTCTTCGGAAAGCTGGGCAAGTGGTTCGCCGCCCATACGCTCCATCGCCAACTCATATGCGCTTTTCATAAACTGCCACTCCTTGTTCTATCTACATATAGTTGAGCTTTAAGTCGCTAACCTTCCTTCCGCTCCGGTGCAAATGCAAACGATGATCGCCAGGTGGATTCGACAATCGAGCGGAATTCGTCCGCCGCATTCATGAGCGGCGGCGCCGAACGATAACGGAACCGGGCATACGTCTCGACGATCATGGGCACGGCGGCAAAGCGTCCCGCGGAATCCGCGCTGATCCGCCGCGCCCACTCGTCAAGCGTCTCGCCCAAACGACGATGTCCCCCTCCCTTTGAGGCGACAAGCCTTTCCAGCCTCGCCAGTTCCCTTTGAAGCCGCAGCAACTCCGGGGCGTCTGGCACCCCTTCCCGTCTCACCCTCCTGCCGCGCCACCACCATGTGACTGCGACAAGACAGAGGATGGCAATCACTCCTCTCAGTGGATGCCACAGCAATTTACAAAGGACAGCCCATGCGCCGGACACAATCGATACGATGAATTCGGCGAAATGTCCCCGTCTCGCATCGGCAAATGCCTTCTGAAATATCTGCTTCAGCCAATCGGTCCACGACTCGAGCATTCCCCATTGCGTCTTGAAATTGGGGACTCCGGTTGGCGGCGTCGGCTCCACTAATGCCCATGCTCCCCGCTGACGGTCGAACGCCTCGACCCAGGCGTGGGCGTCGCCAAGCCGCGAGACATAATACCGCCCCGAGGGATGCCTCTCTTGGCAGACGAATCCCGTCACATAGCGCGCGGGAATCCCCTGACGCCTGAGTAGCAGGACCGCGGCAGTCGCGAAAAGTTCACAATGGCCTGACCGCGTACGCATGAGGAAATGGGTGACAGGATCGACTCCTTCCTCTGGCGGCGTCTGCTTGAGAGAATAGGTGAAGGTGTCATGAAAAAAGCGTGTCAGCATAGTGGCCGACTCGCCGTCCGATGACGGCGAGTCGGGATAGATGTCCGCAAGCGTTCGGTCAAGCGTCTCGGCAAGAACGGTTGGAACATCCACATAAAGTGCCTCCTCCTGAGGTGCACGAGGCTCGGCGCAGGCTGAATCGTCAACCGTCTCTGAACCGACATGCGCCACGCATCCACCATCCTTCTCCCAGGCGTCGGGGGTGAGCACGCCATTCCTGTCGGCGCTGAGCGTGTCAGCGACGAGCTCGAAGGCGTCGGCTCCTCCAGGAACAAGCAAAACGTCGCTTTTAAATCCCTTTGACGGATAGATGCTCACAAGCCGATCATCCTTGCGCGCGCTGTCGTCCGCCTCGCGAACGCGAGAAGCCCCAGGGCGGAGGCGGAACGTCTTGAAGGCGAGCGCGCCACCGGCCTCTGAGGCGGGGAGCTTCACACTTTCCCCTCCCTCGACCTCCCACCTCCCGTCGAGGTATCTACCGTAAGCCCGTCCTCTGAGGTAGCCGGGCGGCTTCGGGGAGACCGCTCGCAGGACGACGAGCGCGGCGTTCCGCTCGATCTCAAGACTGATGGTGCGGTTGAGGTCAACGTTCTTGTTGAAGACAACCTCGCTTCCCGTCCGCGCGAACCTGCCGCCCGCCCGCAGGAAAAAGTTTTCGATCTTGCGCAATTCACTCTCATAGCGGTTGTAGAGGAGCAAGGCCCCCAATGTGAGCAGCGCGGCAAGGCACATTCCCGCCAGACGTACGACGGCGGCTTTGGTGCCACAACGCCGACGTTCCACATCAGCCATTCCACGGCTTGCTACGACAAGCCCGGCAGTCATCATCGCGAAGGCAAGACTGAGGCAACAGGCGAAGAAGAGATCAAAATGTTTCACACACGGCGTGAGCAAAGAGGCTTTGGGGTTTTGGCGGACAGCACCGCCCAAATCACCACCGAACAACATCGCCACAAGCGTGCAGGCGGCCACGATGCCCAAGGAGTACGCCCCTGTCCTGAAGAACGTGGCGGCGACGGCGGCATAAAGGAGCAACGGCACCGAAGTCTTTGCCCCTCCGAGACCTGCGATCAGCCCGAAACGATCCTCGTCAATCTTCACCACATAATCGCCTCCGACGCTCAGCACCAATGCGACGACACAGCTGTAGATAATCGACCGGTCGTAGAAGCGCACGGGACGTCTGACAACCAACGAGGCGAGCAGCCCAACGGACGTCAAAACGAGCACATGCAGCGCATCGGCGCTGACGGCGAACACGGCGGCGGCCGCGCAGATCATCACCACCTGCGGAAGCATGATCGACCAACTTTTGCGGTCGGCAGCATTTGTTCCGTCTCCGCTCATGCCGTGTATCTTCACGCGCCGCCTTTCCCTTCGACTGGTTCAGCAATGGTCTTTCGGTTCGATCCCGACGGATTTCATTCACTGCTCATATCACTACTATATATAAGAATGTGAGGCGATATTAAAGGTGCACAATGGTTCTTGACAGGCTTTTTTGGCCCATATTTTTCGTCATCAGGAATATTGATGTTCCCGCAATAAATTAATGGTGTGATTCCATTCCGCATCCTTGATCAGTGAATGGATATGCGGTAGATTGTTCTACGTTATCACTACATATAACTACCTACGTTATTTATCTTTAAGGAGGATTCTCGTGAGGAACTTTTGCAAGACCATGACACTCCAACTGATTCTTGCCGCTCAGATATGCGTCGGCATCGAATCGTCAGCCGCCACCTCTATCAGTGGCGTCGTGACCGACGCCGTCACCGGCTTGCCGCTTGCCGGCGTTCTCGTCAAAGTCGGCGCAGCCTCGATTACCACCGACTCCAACGGGGCGTATCGGGTCGACGGTCTGCCTGCGGGGTCACTGGGTGCTGACTTCGACGCGGACATAACAAGCGGAGTCGCCCCTCTATCGGTGGGTTTTCAAAACCTGTCAGGCGAGAACCGCCACGTGGTTACGGGAACGTTGTCGGAATACCTTTCCTATGGGAGCAAGGTGGAGATCCTGCCCGACACCGAAAAAGTGTTGAGTTTCGCAATGTCGCCAGTGATAATCAATGACGAGACTCGCATCGTCCTGAACTGGGGCGCGATTCCCGATGATCTCGACTCGCACCTCGTCACGCCCCTGATAGAAGGTTCGACATTCCACGTCTATTATTCCGACCGCGGTGACTTGCTCAACGCCCCGTACGCCGCTCTCGATGTCGACGATGTGACGAGCTATGGTCCGGAAACGATCACCTTGACCAAGCGGTTCCCAGGGACCTACCATTATTTCGTGCATAATTACAGTGAAACCGACAGTTTTCCCGTCTCTGAGGCGTGCGTCAAGTTCTACAGCAAGGATGGTCTTCTGCGATCCGTCACGCCTCCGTCGAGCGGAACGGGGCTGTATTGGCATGTGGCGACGCTTGACGGAACGTCAGGCAGGATCACTCTTTTGAATGTGATCACCGACAGCAAGGATCTACCCAGTGGTTCCACTTTGCCGCAAAGCGCAGCTGCCCACTTCGCCTCTCCCGAGAGCGCGCCCATGACATATCTGTGGAACTTCGGCGACGGTCAAACAAGCACGGAGGAGAATCCCGTGCACACCTACACGGCGGGGGGGGATTACACGGTTTCCTTGACGGCCACCAAGGACTCCGCCTCCGATGTCGAAACAAAGACCAACTACATATTCATTCGATCGACCTATCACACTGTCGACTTCGTCAGTGCAACCGGCGGGACGATATCCGGAACCACTCCGCAGACAATCGTGGACGGAGGGACATGCTCCGCGGTGACCGCCTTCTCCAACACGGGCTATCGGTTCGTCAACTGGACCGGCACGGGCGGTTTCGCCACGGCGACGGGCAATCCACTGACGGTCTCCAACGTGACCGCCGATATGACCATCACCGCCATCTTCGCCCCCAAGTCCAACCAGACAATCACCTTCCAGGCCTTGCCCGCCACGACAAACAGCGACCCAGACTTCGACCGCAGGACCGCCGCGAAGTACCGCGCACGATGCGGGTGCAGGAAGACCTCCGGCTCCTCCAGGGCGAACACCGCCCCTTCCCGCTTGAGCTCCTCGTAAGTCCGGAAGATGGCCACCACGATCGC
>CAYTFM010000130.1:16980-17655 GCA_964436735.1 uncultured Victivallales bacterium
GCAACATATCAGAGACGTTTTCCGCGCTGGTTCCGTCCAACCAGACGATCACGTTCCCCGCATTGCCCGCCAAAACAACCATCGACGCCGACTTCGCCCCCGGAGCTTCGGCGAGTTCGGGGCTTCCGGTCAGTTACGCCAGTTCCAACACGGCGGTCGCGTCTATGGTCGACGACAAGATCCACATCGTCGGCGCAGGCACAACCACTATCACCGCCTCGCAGGGGGGCGACGGCACCTACAATGCGGCGGCCGATGTCTCACGACTCTTGACGGTTTCGATTAAGACATGGCAGGTGACTTTTGCCACCGGAGACGGCGCGCTATCGGGGACGATCACCGGGGCGGCAACGCAGACCGTGCCGCACGGCGGATCCTGCACGGCAGTCACCGCCATCCCCGACACCAGCCACCGGTTCGTGAACTGGACCGGCGCGGATGGATTCGCGGCCACAACCTCAAATCCTCTGACCATCACTAACGTGACATCGAGCATGGCCATCACCGCCAACTTCATCGCCAAGACCGCCCAGACAATCACCTTTGACGCCCTGCCCGCCACGATCTACGGCGCCCCAGACTTCGCCCTTGGAGCCCAGGCGTCATCAGGCCTTGCCGTCACCTACGGCAGTTCGGACACGAGAGCAGCGGCTATCAATGACGGGAAACTCCACA
>CAYTFM010000130.1:17665-23218 GCA_964436735.1 uncultured Victivallales bacterium
CCCGGAGCTTCGGCGACTTCGGGGCTTCCGGTCAGCTACGCCAGTTCCAACACGGCGGTCGCGTCTATGGTCGACGACAAGCTCCACATCGTCGGCGTGGGTTCGACCACGATCACCGCCTCGCAGGGGGGCGATAGCACCTACCTCGCCGCCGCGGATATCCAGCAGCCGCTGACTGTGGGCAAGGCGGCGGCTGTCGTCACGTTATCCGATCTCGACCAGTTCTACAATGGAACGGCGAGGAGTGTCGCCGTCTCGACAACGCCTGCCGGGCTTTCCGTCAGCGTGACCTACGGCGGATCTTTAACTCCTCCGAAAAATGTCGGGAGGTACCCCGTCGTCGCTGCGGTCGCGGATCCCAACTACGCGGGATCCGCGCAAGGTACGCTGAGGATCACAAGGCGCGTTTACACACTCAATTTCACATCCGGTGCCAATGGGACATTGACCGGAACGTCCACACAAAGCGTCAATGAAGGCGAGAACGCCTCCGCCGTGTACGCCGTGCCAGACTTCGCCTACAAGTTCGTGAACTGGACAGGAGACCTCACGTCAACCGACAACCCGTTGACGATCAAGAGCGTGAAGGCGAGCATGACGTTCACGGCGAACTTCACCGCAGACCTAAAAGTGATCAAGGCAACGACGGGGGCCGGAGGAAGGATCGAGCCGTCGGGCGACGTAACGCTCGGCTACGGAGCGACACAGACATTCGTCGTCACGCCGGATGAGGGCTACAAGGTGCACGCGTGCCTGGTCGATGGCGCGACGGTGACGATTGACCGGAACTACACGTTTGCGCACGTCACGACCGACCATGCCATCAGCGTGACGTTCATGCGGTCGTCCGCCCTGCTGACCTTGGCGACTGCTGGTGATGGCGCGGGGAAAGCCGCTTGCTCCGCCGACGCCCCATCGTTCGCCACGGGAACAGTTGTCGCCATATCCGCCGTTCCAGACAGAGGCTCCTTCTTTGGCGGATGGTCGGTCTCTGGCGAAGCGACGGTGGCTAATCTCAACGCCAAGTCGACGACGGTAACCCTTACCGCTGACGCGATCGTGACGGCGACGTTCACGAAAGTGTCTCAAGACGCCACGGTCCTCCTCTCACTCTCCGCCTCCCCTTCCGCAGGAGGAGCGACCTCCCCCTCCCTTGCGTCGACGGTGAAAACCGACACGCCGATTGTGATCACCGCCAAGGCGGCCTCGGGGTATTATTTCAGCGGTTGGACAAGACGAGCGCATGTTTTGTCGACACCGCCGCGTCGGTCACGAAACTTTCCGTCTACGAGAACACCACCGTGACAGCGTTGTTTGCGTCGATTCCCGCCAACGCATCTTTGGCGATGACGGTCTCTCCGGCCGACGCTGGATCGACGTCGCCACGTGGTTCGACGAAAATTGCGACTGGCTCCGCCTTCGCCATCTCGGGCTCTCCCACTGTTGGCTACTACTTCGACTCGTGGACGGTGAACGGCCCCGCAACCGTGGCTGATGCTGGCGCGATCTCCACGACCGTCGTCATCTCTGGCGACGCCACGATCACCGCGGTCTTCGCCTCAGAACCTCCAACTGCGGACGTGACGCTGACGATGGCGGCAAGCCCCGCCGAAGCCGGTGAAACCTATCCTGCCGTCGGAGCCACAACCCTGCGCACGGGCATGGCCAAGGACGTGACAGCGACCGCCACTCACGGCTGGAAATTCATGCGTTGGGCGATCTCTGGCATGGCGGTCATCGACGACCCGACTGCGGCGGCGGCAACGGCGACGTTCTCAGGCGACGCCACCATCACCGCCACCTTTGTGAAGGTCGCCGCGCTAAAGTGCATGATAACCATCGCCTCCACGCATAAAGAGTCCATTGTCAAGGGCGTGGCAACCCCGATCTCGAAGGACGGCTACACGATCCTGTTGAAAACCCAACTTCCCGCCAATTCGCCTATGCCAAACGGCAAGGAGCCTGTCACGCTCGGCCTGCAACTGGGCGACTTCTCCTTCCTCGACACAACGGACAACGCCACAAAGAGAAAATGGGACGCCACGAATGGCGGCTATGCGTCTTTCGTCAATCTTGACAAGACCACAAGGAAGGCAATTCTCAGCGTCCAGTTCCGATGGAACGCCAAACGGCAACTTGAAGTGTCGGTCAAAGGATCGCCGACGCCGGATCCCGACGGCGGCGTGGCAAACATCGTCGACCTCTCGACGGAGAAAGACAGCAAGAGTCTCGTGGGAAAGATCGCCGACTGCAACATGACTTTCGGGGACACCTCGTATATCCAGCCTAATGGCAAGCCCATCACCTTCACAGGGAAGAAGGCAACCACACCTGCAGCTCTTGTCGGATGGAACGTGAAGGGACAGGTGAAGTAATCTCAGACTTCCTGCGCAAAAACTTTAAATCTACAGGCGACGACCTGCAAAATTAGCGGCGAGTTTTTCGCCGGCCTTCTCCAGATTGTGCCGGGCGTTGGCTATGGCCTCCTCAAGCGACTGGGAGCCCTTCAGATCCATGAGGTGATCGATTCCCAACTCACTCCGCAACGCATTCACGTCCCCTTTGACAGTTCCGGAAACCACGGCGGTCTCCGCAACGAGATGGCGGACTGATCGTATGACTGACATCACCGTTTTCCCCTGAAGGGTCTGGTAGTCGGTGCATCCTTCGCCCGTGACGACCAGATCCACCCCTTTCGCCTTCTCAACGAGGCCGGATAACTCCATCATCAACTCAGCTCCGGGACGGAAGCGTGCCCCACAAAACGCCATGAGTCCCCCGCCAAGTCCTCCCGCGGCCCCCGCGCCAGGGGTGTCGGCCACCCGCGCGTCAAGATCGGCCTCCCAGCGGAGGGCAAGATTCGCAAGTCCCGGCTCAAGTTCCTCGACCATCTCCTCCGTCGCGCCCTTTTGTGGCCCGTACACCCGCGCGGCCCCGGATGGACCAAGCAACGGATTCCTCACGTCGCATGCGGCGGTGACCGACACGTTGCACAAGATCTCGGAAAACTCAGGACGCTCGATGCGGCATAGGGAGCGCAGCCCTTTCCCGCCACGAGCTATGCTCGCCCCGCTCTTATCCAAGAGCTTGTACCCCAAGGCGATGGCCATTCCCGCGCCGCCATCCGTGGTCGCGCTTCCGCCAAGTCCGAGAATCAATTCTCCGCATCCCTGGCGTACCGCATGAAGCATAAGTTCGCCGAGACCGAAGGTGCTGGTGTTCATGGGATTGCGAAGCTGGAACGGCACGAGTTCGAGACCGGCCACAGACGCCATCTCGATGACGGCGGCATTTCGCGAGGTGAGACGCGCGTAGGAGGCGGTGATGGGGGCGCCAAGTGGACCATGAGCCTGTGCCTCCACCCGGCATCCCGCGCCGGCGGCGACAATTGCGTCAACAGTCCCCTGCCCTCCGTCAGCCATGGGGACCGAGATCACCTCGGCGTCAGGAAACACCCTCTTGATGCCCGCCGCAAGACAGGCGCAGACGTCGGCCGAGCGCAGGCAGTCCTTGAAAGAGTCTGGGGCGAGAAGAATCCGCATCATGGTGTCGCTACAGAAGTTTCAGTGCGTACGCCGGAAGGCCATTCGCTTGGCCTAACATGGCGGATCCACTCTGCAGAAGGATCAGGTTCATCGCATAGCTCGACGACTCGCGGGCCATGTCGACGTCGTTGATCTTCCCTGCGGCGGCCTGGAGGTTGTCCTCGTACGACAGCAGACCGGACTGCGCTGTTTCCAGACGCCCCTGCTGCGCCCCCATCGAGGCGCGGGCGTTGGCGACGTAGTCGATGGCTACGTCAAGCATGCCGGTCGAATTAGGGGTGCCCACGCTCATGGTCATGACATCGTTCCACGTCACGGCTGTATGCAACGAGCCTACCAGGGTGTTCTGGTCGTTGTAGGTGTAGGTGTTGACCGTGCCGATGACGGCATTGTTGGCTGCGTCGAGGTTCGCCAGGTCAAGGTTGACCTCCTGGTTGACATCGGGGCCGGCCTGCAAGGTCATGGCTCCGCCCTGAACGCCACCTCCCGTCGACGTCGGTTGGCCGTTACCGCCGCGCAGCAGATAAAGACCATTGAATTGAGCGGAGGCGGTTGAACCGGACGTAATGCTCCTGATGGAGTCCTGCATCGCCTTGAAGTCAGTTTGAATGTTCTTCCTGTCTGTCGCGGAGGCGACACCGCCGTTCTCGATGGATAAGGACTTCATTCGGGAAAGCATGGAGCCGACGTTTTGCATCCACGAGTCCGCCGTCTGAGAGAGAGAGATGCCGTTGTCGATGTTGCGCACGGACACGTCGACTGCGCTTACCTGGGAGAAAAGACGCTGGCTGATGCCGACACCGGCCGGATCATCCGCAACGCCGATTCTACCTGTGGAGAGTCGCCCCATGGACTTCTGGGTCGCGCCAAGAAAGCGTGAGTAATTCGTCCAGGTGTTGAAGGCGGACGTGTTATTTCCAATTTGCATGGCGCAACCCCTCTTTTGCCTCTTATACGTGACCTACAGGCAATTTTCCGCAGCTTGGCGGCCGATATCGGCTTATTCCATAGAGTTTTTAGCCTTCTTCCACAATAATTTCAATAGACGGAAAGGAAATCTGAGGGGATTCAGCACTAATTCGTCATGGATGCAAAGCGGTGGAACTCGCGGAGGTGCTCAGTAATGCCCTCGGTGTCGAATTCGTCAGAATATCGCGCCAACTCCCTTGCCCACACCCGCACTGGGGCAAAACGTTCATCGGGAAAGGCTTTTTCAACATTCTCGGCAAATGTTTTAATCCTCCGGACGTTCTTTACCCTTATGAGGGCGTCGCACTCGCTGAGAAAAGGACGGGCAAGGGTTACAGCCGTCTCCCGATCCTCCGCTGCCACATCGAGAGCTATCTTCCGCTGAATGGTGGCGACGCAGGGGACGCACTCCCGCGTCGCGCTTTTGAGAAACCCGGAAATGCACTCCATAAGAGCTGCCCGGGTGATGGGTTTGCGAAGGAAGGCGTCGAAAACGTCCCTTTGCCGCTCGTCCTCATCGACAGCCTCGCCACTTCCCAATGTGGATGCCGTGATCGCGATGATGGGAGGCGCTGGGCTGAGGTTCTCCTTGATGCGCCGCGCGGCCTCGTCACCATTCATGATGGGCATTTTCTTGTCCATAAGGATGAGCGCGGGATTGATCTCATGGGCTTTCTCGAGGGCCTCAGCCCCGTTCGACGCCTCGACGACATTCAGATTGGCCATGTCGAGGAATGCCTGAAGGATCTTCCGATTTGTGGGGATATCATCCACCACAAGAACGACCTGCCCACCAAAGTCCCGCTCCAGCGTGTGCGCCAATTCGCGCACACGGCCACTTGGAGCCCCTGCGGCAACGGCGACTGCATCAAGGGTTATGGTGAAAACGCTGCCTCTCCCCTGCTCGCTGTTCAACGATATGCGCCCCCCCATCAACTCGACAAGCCGTTTACTGATCGAAAGGCCGAGTCCTGTTCCGCCATATCTGACATCCTGCCCTCGCTGTTGGGTAAACGGCTCGAAAATGGCGGCCTGCTGC
>CAYTFM010000130.1:23228-23700 GCA_964436735.1 uncultured Victivallales bacterium
GTGTGGTTCTCCAGAATCTTGTGCACCACCGAGAGGCCCAGCCCGGTCCCCTTGTTCTCGCTCTTGGTCGTAAAGAAGGGATCGAAGATCCGCTCCTGAACGGCTGGGGGGATCCCGATGCCGCTGTCGCGGACGGATATGGCGAGGGAAACCGTGCGCGCAGTGTCGGATGATTCCGCATCCGCGGCAATGCTTACCTCGCAGATGACGCTCACCCCTCCTGTGTGCGTGAATTTTATCGCATTGCCTACAAGATTGAAAAGCACCTGCCTCAAGCGGACCTCATCGAGTTGCAAAGACAAGTGGACGCAACCGACGACCTGGGCGTCGAACAGGAGATTCTTCGAGGCTGCCTGTTTCGAAAATATGTCACTGATCTCAGCAAACATGGTGCGGAGATTGACTGGTGAGATGCTGACATGCATCATGCCCGCCTCGAGTTTCGGGAGATCGAGGATGTCATTGATTAACG
>CAYTFM010000131.1:0-6698 GCA_964436735.1 uncultured Victivallales bacterium
AGCCGACAACGCCGCTCGCCGCTCCTGCCGCGCAGCGGCTCAGTTCAACAAATAGCTTCTGCCCATCGGCCGGAGCGGTAAAACATTCAACTCGTTAGCCTCAGGCAGAGCTAGGCGTTCTGACCAAAGACAATATATAAAGACAAGAAATTTGAAACCACGAAAAGGCAATCGCCGTCCGTAGGCGATACCGATCCTGATCGCAAACATCTACCTATATTTTTTATCTGAGAAATAAAGCAACAAACTCGATATCATCAGACAAAAACATTAAGTCAGACAGAAAAGGCAGAAGAATATTCTATTAATTTATTGACCTATCCGGATCGCATTCCCATCCGGCTATTTGATGCTATATTAAGACAAAATCAACAACAAGAATAAAGTCAGAACAAAGAGATTCTGCCATCGGTCTATAGCGGTAGATTTTTCTGTTCTTTCAGACCTCAGGCAGATCTCGGCGTTCGACGATAAAGATGACATGGTAAAACTATCTGAAAAATTCAATGCTTTGACACCGGGTAGACGATTCGTTCTTGTCTTTTCCACTGTCCTGGCTATCTGCCTCCCTGTCATACCTATTACGATTCATTCAGACCGCAGAATTCTTCAGCAACTATCAGATATCCAGTTCGTCATATTTGCCTTAGTCCTGTGCATAGGATATGCTGCGCTATTATCGACTGTGGGACTGATTTGGGAAAAGACACAATCTCGGATAAATAAAAATAAGGCGTCGAACAAATAGCTTCTGCCAATCGGCCGGAGCGGTAGAACATTCAATTCGTTAGCCTCAGGCAGAGCTAGGCGTTCGACGAGAAAGATGACATGGGGAAACTGACGGACAAATTCAATGCCATGACTCCAAACAAACGATTCATCCTCGTGTTTTGTGTTGTGCTTGCTATCTGCCTCCCTGTCATACCTCTTACGATTCATTCAGACCGCAGAATTCTACAGCAACTATCAGATATCCAGTTCGTCATGCTTGCCTTAGTCTTGTGCGTAGGATATGCTGCGCTACTATCGACTGTGGGGCTGATTTGGGAGAAGACACAAGCACGGATAAATAAAAATAAGGCGTCGAACAAATAGCTTCTGTTTATTGTATCTCCTCGTAAAACAGAGTTAGTGGTTACTGTTTGTTGACAATAAACGACGTCCCCCGTATATTTCGATATAGCGGAACAAACTGCGACAAAACGGGGGGAATTTATGAAGAAGACCCACGGCTGCCTCATCACCCGCGGCGACATATACTATCTCCGCTACAGCGTCAACGGCAAAGTCAAACAGAAGAGCCTCGGAGTGACCACGCTCAAGGAGGCGGAGAGGGAGCGCGACAAGATACTCGTCCCCGCCCTCGCCGCCAAGACCCGCGAGGATGTTCTATACCACGTGGCGAAGTCTCGCAAGCTGATGGTCAAGTCGGAAGTGCCAATGGCCGACGCGTGGAACGCCTATTTGAAGAACACCAAGAGGCCGGACTCGAGCGAGACTACGCTTGACTATTACAAACGCACCTTTAGTAAGTTCACAGATTGGCTCGCGAAACACCGCCCCCTCAAAAAGACGATTGGCGACATCACCGACGACGACGCCGAGGAGTACTGCGGCCACCTTTGGGGAACCGGCGTCTCCGGCAGCACGTTCAACAACAACATGGGCGTGTGCAAGCTGGTCACCAAGATCCTCATGGGCGTTAGCCCTTTCGCGGGAATCAAGCTAAAGGTCGAGCAGAAGATCAACCGCAAGAATCTCACCGAACAGGAGGTCCTGCGGGTGCTCAAAGTGTTTGACGACCCCGACTTCCATGTTGAGAACAAGGACGAGTTCCGCGTCATGTTCCACATCGGTGCCTGGACGGGACTGCGCATGGTTGACGCCGTGAGCCTGGCGTGGGATGACGTCAGCTTTCCCGGCAACGTCATAAGCCTCACGCCTCGAAAGACGAAGCGCATAGGCCGCAAAGTGTCCATCCCCCTGCACCCCATGCTGCGGGACACTCTCTCGAGGCTGCCAAGGAACGGGACTCCCCACATCATGCCCAAGTTGCTGGCGAGGTACAACAAAGGATTCGGCTTGCTTACGCGGTGCGCCGCCAGAGTGTTCACCGCTGCGGGCCTCGAGACGACCTTCACGCCGGAGGGCGTCGGTCAGCGAAAGCACCGGTCGGCGCAGTACGGGTTCCATTCCTTCCGGTCATCCTTCGCCAGTTTCGCCGCCAATGCGGGAGTGCCGATGATTACCCTCGCCGCCATTTTGGGCGACAATGTGGCGACGCTGGAAAAGTACTATGTGCATATCTCGACCGAGGCCAAGGAGCGGGCGATCGCGTCTCTGCCGACACTGGCCGACAAAAGAAGACTGGCGACGGGCGAGCCAACGGACGCGGACCGGATAGCAAAAGCCGTAAGGATCTTGAAGACAATGAAGATTCCCGTTAAAGCGAAGAAGCGGCTGCTGCAAGTTCTGGTGCGATAGATGCAGCTACTGGATATAATGCTTACGTGGATATCCACATGACTCAACCACCCCCAACTGGTGGTAGGCTTACGAGTAGTTTATAAGGGACAGGCTCAATTTGAACGGCTTGTTGCACAAGGTGGTAAAATAGTTTTCCATGAGAATGTGAAGCGCGACGATTAAATCGGAACGTGAATTCGTCGAGATAATAACGAAGATGATTGCCACCGAAAGAACCTTGACGAGTACCCAAGAGCCAACTATTGAGCGAAATCGCCACCGAGCTACAGCGAGGCAAGAGGCTCTCACCCACACAACCTTCCCGACGGACAATTTGATGTTTATATCCGAGCGAGCTTAGGCGGCTGTACCCGCTCCAACCATCGGTAAGAATTGTGCTACCCTGTTCGACAGACTCTTTGATGGCGTCCCCCAAGCTCTGCCCCGACGCATCGCCTATATGCGCAAGTCGGATTCTTCCTGTTCCACGGCCATCCTGTTTTGCCGCGATAAGCACCAGATACTTGCCAACTGCGCCATGTCCCTGTTTTCCAGGATGCGCGCTGCCGACATAGGTCTCGTCAACCTCAACAACGCCGGAAAGGCGATCTCGCACGGGGCGAACCATCGCCCTCCGAATCTTATGAAGCCAAGCCCACGCTGTTTGATAACTGCCAAATCCCAGCACACGCTGCAAACCCAAGGCGCTGGTCCCGTTTTTCTGGCTGGTCAAATACCACATGGCGTGAAACCACTTCTTCAGCGGCAGGCGGCTGTCCTGAAAAATTGTTCCAGCTGTCACGGACACCTGGCGCCTACATTGTCCGCAGAGCAACAATCCACTCCTACTCTTCATTGGCCAGAATTCACCCCCTTTGCATTTGGGGCACTCAAAACCATCAGGCCAGCGCAACTCGAAAAGATATTTCCTGCACGCCTCTTCGGAATCGAAGCGTTTTATGAATTCTGTCATGTTTTTAGGATAATCTTCCATGTCAAAGGGATACTACCGCTTGAATTAGGTTGAGTAAAATGGATATGCTATTATTTCTAATAATGTTACTATTAATTACTTACAACATATCTTTTGTATGTAATGTTTGACAACACAATTTTTTTTGGCTTATTAGCGCCGCAGAAACCAAGCTGAAGAAATCGAGGTTGACTATGGCAATATGCCGACATTGCGGACAAGACAGAAAAATACTCGACCTCAGCGGCCTTTGCCACCACGACGGATGCCGCCGGAGGAGCCTGCGCTCATGGAGAGAAGAGCGCGAGTTATGGCACGAGCGGACGGCACACTTACGAACTCCCCAACCACAACGGCATGTTAGACGCGAGTTCCACGGTTTTCTCAGCGCTCTGCGGGGCAAAGGGCACAATAGCGACTTGGATGCCGATTTCTGTTGCCGACTTCTTCGTTTTCTGCGCACACATAACGTGCCAGAATGGAACAACGAGGTGGTTATCATAATTGATGAGTTCCGGGCCGTCCATAGCATTCCCCGCGAGCTCAAAGAATTCGCAAGGGATGAGAAGCGAAAACAGCGGGAGGTGATCGGAATTATTTAGCTGCCCACCAATCAACATTCAGCCGGGACTTGCGGGTGCCATTGCGCGCCGAGCTGACACTCCATGCGGGTGGCCTATATAAAGGCGAAAACCAAACGTTTTTCTGCGGATGGTTCTTTCGGAGAGAATTCTCCTGAGAGCGTAAAATTAAAACGCTCCGAAGGTGAGATGGGAAGGAACTGTTTATGTACACAAACCAGCAATGCCGGAGCGCAACATCCGTCGCCGTCTCAGCGACTGAGTTGCAAATTGTAAAGGATGCCCTGCGCATGCCCGTGAAGCATGGGCTTGTCCAGGAGGCCACACTCGAACGAATACTCGTTTCCATTAAAGGCACCGACGGATCGCACGTCCATAGCCATGACGAATGGCTGACACGGCGCGAGTCCTGCCACCTCCTCAAGATATCTTTACCCACCCTTGACAAGCAACTCGCCGCCGGGACCTTCCATTCCCGACGCATCGGAGAGCGGTCAGTCCGCATCTCAAGAAACTCCATCGAGGCGTATCTCGCCGGAAGGGAGGTGTGAGATGCTTGATCTAAACACCCCGAAGATTTACGTGGTGCCGCCCCCAGAAAAAGCAAAACCCGCCGGGGTTGGCGGGTTGAGCGGAAACAAACCTAACACAACAAGTATAGCAATGTTGTACCACATTGTCAAGACATCACCCAATAAGTACTCGTTTATTTGTGCTTGTTTATCCAGGCACCTGCTTGACCGGAACTGCTATGCGGCCAGTAGCGCTCTGCTCGCCACGGATTGGCCTTCACTTCTGAACGCCGAGTCTCTCTCTATGCTGACCGTGCTTTTGGTGGAGGTGATGCAATGAACACCTATACCAACAGCAATTACGAACAGCTCAAAGCCGAGAAGATCGCCGAGGCTCTCCACTATGGCGTGATATTTCTCGGGAAGAATCCTTGGCCGAGCTCCTTGCCCACCATCCCCGAACGCATTCGAGAAGATCTCCGGCCGTATGTGGAGACGCTCGTCGCCGACCTGATGAATGGCGAGTTCTCCAGGCATTACGTGTTTGTCATGTGCGCCACCTGTGCTCATGCTTGTTTTTGCCCGCAGCGTGATTCCGAGGGAGCTTTCGTCGTCGAGCTGCTTGCGGATCTCGCCTCGTGCGCGGAGGGGAGGATTGAAAGGAGTATGTTCCTGGAGACGGCTGCGGTGGTGTGGGGAGGAGGTGATGTCCATGAGTGAAATCCCCACTGAAAAAGCTATAGTTGACGAAGCATTCAAAACAAAGATCCAGTCGTTAATTGTTACGAAGCCACCTCAAATCGGCGGCCAGCAATGGATGAATGAGGATCTCGAAAAGTCTGGGCTGAAGTTATCCGATGTTGAGCCGCTTGGGTGGCAATATATGTCGCCTGAGGAAATCGGGAGAGCAATGCGATGGAGAGGACCTTCACCCTCAGACGGTTACAAAATTCCATATTTTGATCCCGCAACCGGAAAGCAATTGACATGCCCGGACGAGTCTCCATTTGAAAGGATCAAGCTGTGTTTACCTATGAAATTCAGGAGCGAGGGGACTGTAAAATATCTGTCTCGCAAAGAAGCAGGTATCCAAATCTTTGTTCCACAAAAAACACACGCCACCCTAATCGATAACCGGCAAGCTTGGGCCTATGTGACTGAAGGAGAAAAAAAGGCTTTATGCGCATCTATGAGGGGACTACCCTGCATAGGCCTTGGGGGAATTCACATGTGGATCGAAAAGGCGGGAACAACGTCTCTTCATCCTATGTTGCGACAATACGCCACACACAACCGCAAGTTTGTGCTTGTTTATGATTCGGATGGACTGGACCGGATAAGGCGCAAGAGTTTTGACTCAAATGCCAAGAAGTTGGCTGCCGCCTTAAAGTCTTTCGGATGTGAGTTGTATGTCGTCTACCTCCCGCAAATCGGCGATGGCAAAGTAGGACTCGACGACTATCAGGTTGAATATAAAAAAACAGTTAACGACCTATTAGAACACATACACCTGACAGCACCACTTCCCTACAATGCTACAGATTCAACAAGGCGAAAAGACAAACGCTCTTCAGCAGCAATTCAAAACGTCAACTCGACAACAATTGCAGTCGCATCATCTGCTGGCGACTTTGAACACAAGCACGTCATACTCCCCAGTGATGCTGGCATAAGCAAGGATGTCTCAATAACAAGCAGTTCAGATATCATCTTCGAACGTATGATGAGTTGCAACAAGTATTACAACCGTGGAGGGAAAATTGTTGAATTAAAGAACTGTGATGATGGATTAGGCGTTGACTTCGTGTCGCCAGAGGCTTTTTGCAGTCGGATTGAGGAGTTCGGCAAAACAATGGCATGGAGGCATGATGATGACGAACAGGTTCTTGCGCCCAAGCAATGCAGCGTCGAGACTGCGAAGAAAATCATGTCTGCGCCGGGTGTAAAGAAGTTATTGCGTCTGGAGATGCTCATCAATGCGCCAATATTCGCAAAGACCCCAAGTGGGCCACGCCTGCTTACTGCTGGTTACCACCCCGAATTAGGCGGAGTGTTGGTCACACAGGGAGAAGCGATCCCTGATGTTCCGTTGGATGAAGCGGTCAAGGAAATATTGGCTATATCATCAGAGTCCCTATTCTCAACACCCTCCGACAGATCAAGACT
>CAYTFM010000131.1:6708-8080 GCA_964436735.1 uncultured Victivallales bacterium
ATGAGTGGGCTGCTCACCCCTGCTCTACAGATGGGAGGGTGGCTGGGAGACGCTCCATGTCCAATGCAGTTGTTTGAGGCAACTGATAGCCAGGCCGGGAAAGGTATGCATTGCCGCATCATCGCCGCCGTCTATAATGAGCGCTTCTCCACGATCAAACAGCGTAATGGCGGCGTAGGATCGGTAGACGAGCATGTGGATCGAGCTTTGGCGATCGGAAGACCGTTTATCCTTTTCGACAATTGGCGCGGCAAACTGGACTGCTCAGCCCTCGAATCGGTGATGACCGAGCGCGCGAAGACCTCGGCGCGTATACCCCATGTCGGCTACGTCGAGGTCGACTCGCGGAAGTTCTTGTATTTCATGACATCAAACGGTGCTGAATTACTGCGTGATCAAGCCAATAGATCTTGCATGGTATCGCTCAAGAAGCAGCCAGACAACTATAAATTCAAGACATTCTCAGAAGGAGATATAGAAGATCACGTCAAGGCGCATTGGCAGGAATACCTTGGCTGCGTCTTCGCTGTTGTGCGAGAATGGGTCAAACGTGGATGTTCCAGCGAGGACACAGCGGGAACGCATGACTTCCGGAAATGGGCGGGAGCCATCTCCTACATCATGATAAAAATCATGGGCATGGCGGACCCGCTCGCCGACCATAGGGCGCGGCAGACGCGCGCCGCGCATCCTGGTTTCGCCTTTTTAAGGCAGCTTGCCATTGAGGTCATACGCGCGGGAAAAGAAGGTATCGAGCTTACAGCAACAGAATTGGATGACATCATTCAGGCAGCCCCAGAAGTTTTCATTTCCCATAACGTCGCAGCAGAGGAAAACGACAACACAATACGACTACAGACAATCGGGCGTAAGATGGCTTCAATCTTCAGACCCAAGGAAGCAGTCGATATCGATGGGATGGTGGTGACTTTACGTGAGCAGTACGATCGCAATGGCGAATTTGCAAAACCCAAGCGGTTTTACCTCTTCCGTCAGAAGCAAGAGGGGACTGTACTCAAAACCGCACAGACATGAATCCGCCTATACCGTCCTATAGCGCCCTATGGTTTGATACTCCATAAAAAAAGGGGGGTTTTCTTGGAAGGTATCAACCTATAGGCGCCATAGAGCGCCATAGGCAGACGAATGAAGATTTTAATCTCAAGCTAAAACTATCAGGATAGGTGACATATGCTCCCTATGACAAGAAACAACACTCCAGCAAGCAAATATTCCACACTATCCTTATCTTGCGAATGTAGACATTACCAATGCCGAGGTGCCAAATCCGAGAACTGCCCACACAAAAACGTCGACAACTATGGCGCACGACTATCGGAAAACTCAATGCGTCTTTCTTTCAGCACGCAGA
>CAYTFM010000131.1:8119-12337 GCA_964436735.1 uncultured Victivallales bacterium
GGCGCAGTCAACCCCGGCAGAGTTTCACCAATCCCGCAACGACTTGTGTATCACATGCCGCAGATGGCGCCGGCTTGTTGATGGTAAATGCTCCGTCTGTGGTGGCGCCCCACCCCCATCGGGGACAACCCCGTCTCAGATCAAGGCGATATACGAAAAGCGCGACGGCGTAGTCACCCGACCTGCCATGATAGTTGCCGATGAGGATGCCGCGACGGTTACCTGCGCCGACTGTCGCCATTTTGAGCCTAATGAGCACACACCAAGTATTGGTTTTGGGTTGTGCCGAAAACATGGCGGCGGGCAGTGGCCCATGAAGGCAAGAGTTTGCGAGAATTACAAGGAGAGACTTTGACCGAAAAGTGTTCGCCCCTTTCTATGCGGTCTTGTCTTGCGCAGCATTGCCAGCCGTGGCTTTGATCGGCAGATAGTTATAATACGCCCCAGACTTATTCCGGACGGGGCGAGAAAGGCCTACCTGTCTTGCGCTGCCCTACGCCGCCATTTGGAACACGGCGACGATGATGGCCGCGCCTTGGTGTCTCTTCCGCCTCTCCACCATCGCCGTCAGCGCCTGCCTCAGAATTCCGTCCGGCGTCACCTCGTCCCTCGCCATCCTCATGACCAGCGAGCCCTTGTTCCGCGTGTCGTAGACGTCCCATCTCACGTCGTTGAGCCTCTCGCTCTGCCGCCCCACCATGTTCATCACGCTCTGGTAGGGGTCGTCGTCGGACGGGATCGGCTTCTTTTTCTTGACGAGGTCCACGAGCTGGTTGAGGCGGTTCGCCCTGTCCTGTAGCTTGCGCTGCCACCAGCGGCGCCACGTCTCAGTGCCGAGCATGGATCCGGTTGGCTCTCCGGTCGGGTTGTCGGGCGTCGGCTTGGGAATCTCCGGGGGAACATCCTCCGGCTTCCTGCCGGGTGGCTCCGCCGGAGGAGCGACGTCCCCGCCGTCGGCGATCCTCGTCAGCTTGGACTGGTCGACCGGCTTGTCCCTGCGCTCGAACGGATCGGAGATGGACGTCTCGCCCTCCTTGACGGTACCGGGAGCGGCTTCAACCTTCTCCGGGGCCTTCCCACCGAAGACGCTCCTGTGCGCCCGATTGATCTCGGCCGACTCGTCGTCGGTGAGCTCGCCCTTTTCAGCCTTCTCCGCGAGCCTCTCCATGCGCTTCGCCTTGCTCTCGGCCCTGCGCTCGTTGATCTCCTTGTAGGTTCCGCCCTTGACGCCGCGGGCCTCGTCCCCTTCGACTCCGAGAGCGGTGTGGGTGTAGGTGCCGATCTTCGACCGCCAATGGTCGGCGGCGGCGCGGGCCTTTTGCGCCACGGTGAGCTCGGTATCTGGTGCCCTCTCGAGACGGACTCCGGGTTCCTCGGCTCCGAGGTGGAGGGCGGGCTCGCTTCTGTTATCGAGGTGGACGGTCGGCTCTTCGGGATGCGGAAGGACGGTTATTCCTCCAGTCCCCTCCGCCTCCTTGGGAGCGTCCGCCCTCGTCTTTCTGGCGTCGAGCAACTCACGCCGCCTGCCCTCGACTATCCCGAGCATCTTGTCTGCCTGCTCCTGTGATATCTTTCCGGTGTTCTGGTCCTTCCTCGCCTTGCGCCTGGCGGTGTTGTCCCTTATCTGGGTGGCGGCTGAATCAAGGGCGAGCAGGCTGTCCTCCGAGGCGATCAGCTTCTTGAACTTCTCGATGGCGTCGACCTCGGCCGCGGGCTCGGCGTCGTGTGGACGGGTGGCGATCTCAGACTCGGCCGCCATAATCTTCCGGGACTTGCCGCCCTCGGCACCCTCCTCGGCTGACGTGAGGTTGACCTCGTTCTCTGGGGACAACTCTCCGCGCCCGACACCCTTCCGGTCCACGCCCCACTTCTCCTTGACGAACTCGGCGAACGAGTCCGGCGTGGCGTCTCCTTTGGCCTTCCTTGAATACTCTGCGGCGTATGACGGCATCTTGTCGACGAGGGTGGAGAACCGCTCGTCCCCTCCCGGGGCGGAGACGTCGACCATCTTGTTGGCGATCTTGTAGGCGAGCTCCCCGGCGTAGTTGGAGTCCTTCCCGAACACCTTGCCCATGCCGGACCACGGATCGTCGGCGGCGTCCTTGGATCTATACTTCGGCGCGGCGAGGGAGTCCAGCACCTCCTGCGTCCCGTTGCGCAACCCGGACCTCTCGGAGACCTTGCGGTAGTAGCCGCTCCTGATGTTGGCGGCGACGTCCTCGATGGTCCCGATCTCCCGGGCGCTTCCGATCATCACCCGGACGCTGTCGACGATCTCCCGGAGGACGTCCTTGACCTTGCGCCACACCTGCTCTGGAACTTTCGCGGGACGGTCCTGGTGGGCCCAAATCCTGGCGAGCGCCTCGGTCTGCGTCTCCTCGTCCGGGATGAGGTCGTCGAGAAGCCCGCGGGCGTCCTTCGGCAATGACCGCTTGGCGATGTGGACCGCCTCGTGGTAGGCCGTGATCTGGCGCTCGGCGAGAGGCTGCCCCTCTTTCACTTCGGCGAGGAGTCCGAGCGAGCTTCCGAGGGCGTCGGCGTTCCCGGTGATCTCCTTGACGAACCGCAGGTCGACGTCCCTGCCGACGGCCTTCTTGACGGCGGAGGTCAGACGTCCCCGCTCGGCGTCGGTCATGGCGTCGATGGATTTGTCGACGTGGGCGTACCAGTCGTTGACCTCGGGGGGGAGGTGGGAGGAGGCGGAACTGTCCACCTCGGAGGTTAGGCGTGATTTATTCTTTTCACTGGACTCGGGGGACTGGAGGTATCCTTTTCGGACTGCTCCCTGAGACGATGCAGCTGCGCGTACGCTTCCGCTGACGACCTCCGTGGCTGCCTTGAGAGAGTTTCCATCTTCGCCTCGGTATCCATCTTGTGAAAGTCGTTCAGGTAGCCGTTCTTCATTGTCATATCTATCGGAGCGACTTGCGACTTCGTAGGCTTGTCCGGTGTGTCCATTTAGAGAGTCGGACGAAGGTTGGTCGAGGCTTCCATTATGGCTCGATCGTTCTCCTCGTGCCATTTTCTCTGCCAGTCCGGATCGATTGGTTTCCTCGCCGATGAGGTCGAGGATGCGGGGATCGTATCTGCCAGAGTTTCTTGCAGCTTCGTAGGCTTGTTTTGCGACGTTGTGGTATTCATGTTCATCGCCCTCATTATAGTGTTTATCACCGCCTTTGTCAATGTCACTGATACTGACGGGTATTGCCTTTTCTCCACGCTTTGTCTCGCGTAAGTTTATTTTAAACCGGCTCTCACCCCCAAACAACTTCGCCATTTTCACGGCTGTATCCTGCGCCGCCATGTGAGAATTCACTATCGTCGAAAGCGTGTGCCAACGACCACCCTTCTCATCCTCGGGTTTGTTCGCTCTCTCGATGACGCCTGCCACGGAGTCGGCAAGCGGACGGTAGACGTAATTGAACTCAACATTCCATCCTTTCCGTAACGCGTAGTTGATGATCTCCGCCGTCAAATCAGGATTGCGCATTTGTGAGTCAATCACAAGATCGTTGTTGTCAATCGTCTTCTTGTCCAAGATGGTGCTCTTGCCACTCCCCGCTCCACCAGCCGTCATCATCAGCGTCGGAGCGTCTCTTCCCTCCCTGGGCTCGGGAGGATTGGCGAGCGCGCGGCGGATCCTGCCGATGAAGTATTCATTCGCAGGCTCGTTGGTAGCCTGGGAATATTTGATCCTACCATCCTTCGTGGCGTAGTCATTCGACAGATACCTCGAGGCGTCCACGCTTAACACCTTGCCACCATACGTCTCAGGTATGCCGTCGTACTTCCTGTCAGCCTCGTCGGTTCTATTTTTTACGAGGTCGAACAATTCTCCCTTGACCTTCTCTTGTTCTGGGGAAATTGAAGATGGTTGACCATCCTCCTTGTCCTCCACCTTGCCGCTCTTGACCAGCTCCGCCGCCCTCTTGCCGGCGTCGATCTCGTCGAGGTTGGCGTTTGCGGTGCCCTTCCTCCACGCCTCCGAAGCCTTGAGCGCGTCGGACTCGGCGACACCCTTGGCCTGAAGGTCCCTCGCCATCTCGGCGGCGGCCCCTTTTCTTCCCATGCCCTGGGCGAACGGAACGCCGTGGCGCATGATGAGCGTCATCGGGACGATGCCCTTCGCACCCTCGAGCGACGCCCCGACGGCGCCCTTGATCTGCTCCACGAGGTCTATGTCGCGCCCGAGGTCCGCCCCCTCGACGCCGTCGTTGA
>CAYTFM010000131.1:12347-23575 GCA_964436735.1 uncultured Victivallales bacterium
CGTGCGAGGCCGCCTCGTACCGGTTCGGCGCGGGCCTGCCTGGGTCCGTTTTGCTCCGCCTCGACATCGGCGCGCCCCTGTGCACCCATTATATGGACGAAAGCGGGCGGTCGTTGATCTTCTTCGCGACGTCGGAGAGAAGGATGTTCGTCACGTTCATCCCCGCCATGAGTCCGGTCTGCTCGGCGATGTTGGCTCCGAACGACGCCACCTTGCCGGCGTTCTCACCCATGGCCTTGGCGACCGCCCGGCGCACGATGCCGACGCCCTCCTCCCGGTAGGCGGCAGGAATCATCTTCGCCATCTGCATGTTGCCCAGGAGGCCGTTGACCGCACCGCCGACGATGGCGATCGGGATGGAGATGGACTTGTCGACGCCCTGCCCGTCGAGCTCGTTGTACAAGGCTCCGGCTCCCTGGAGTCCGAACACCGCGGCCGTGCCGAGTCCTCCCGTGGGAACCCCGGCGGCGATCGCCGTGATCATTCCCGGGGCCATGCTCGCCATCCCGTAGAGGGCCTGCGTGGCGAGGTTGTCGCCGGCGACGGGGTTCTGCTCCTCCTCGGCGGCCTTGTACTCCGAGAGGTTCTTCGCGAACTTGGCGGCGTCCTTCGAGCCGAACATGCTGGCGACTCCGGCCATGTCCTGGATGAATGTCTCGCCGCCGCGCTTCGCGGCCTCCCACATGTTAGAGGGGACGTTGGCGACATCCTTGACGACGTCCGCCGTCCAGTCGCCCGACTTCGCCTCTGGTTTCACCTTCAAGTCGAGGCCGGACTTCCTCTGCTGGTTCTCGGAGAAGTCGAGCAGCTCCACCTGCCGTTTCATGGCGTCGAGGAGGACGCCCTTGTCGATCCTGCGCGCCACAGAGTCGTATGCGAACCCGTCGACGATGTTGTCGATCCAGCCGCGCATGCCGTCCTCGCCGAGCTTGTGGGACGAGACGCGCCGAGCCGCCTGGGTGATCTTGAATTGGAGAGACTTCAGGTCCTCGTCCTTCTTGGCGTCCGCGTCCGGCGTCGATGGGGTGGGTGATATGGGTGTGGTGTCTGCCGCGGTTTTGGTGGCGGGCGGGGTGATCTCGTCGGCTGGTTTGTCGTCTATCTTTTCGACGGGCGATTGAGTCGGAGCGGAAGGCTTCACGGCCTGCCTCGACCCCATGAAGGCTTCCGCGGCCCGCTCGGCGACGACGGGGGCGTTGATCTCGATGTCGCTCTTGACGGCGGATAGACGGTCCCTGACGTCCTCGGGATGGCTCTGGGAAAGTTCTTCGTCTATGGCCGCCACGGGATCGTCGGCGGTGAATATGCGCCCCTTGACCTCGTCAGGCAGCGACGAATCAGAGACCGTGTCGTCCGCGTAGGCGTCGGCGAAAGCCTTGATGTAGACTTTTTTTTTATCCTCGAAGGATAGGTCGGACATGGCCAATTGAGCGGGCTCGTCGTTGGCGGGTACCGGTTCGGCTGTCGGAGCGGGGATGGGTGGTGGCGGGGGTTGGACTGTCATCGGAGCGGCCGCCTCGACCCCCCCGCCAAGGGCTCCCAGAAGACTGGGAGCGGATCCGCCCGCGAGCTTGCTTGAGACACTGTCCCCGGCGCCGCCCGTCGCGTCGTCCGTCGCCTCCTCGAGGGGGACGCCGAACTTGTCCACGATCCACGAGCGCTTGACCTTGATGCCGGCGTCCTGCAGTCCTTTCAGTATCTTCAGCCACTTCTCCAGATCCTCCGGCGGCTCGTAGTCGATCTTGAATTTAAGGGACTCGGTGCGCCATTTGAAAAACTCCAGCGGCGCCACGACCTGCGTCTGGATCGTCTCCTCCAGCATGGAGCAATCGGCGATGAACAAGTCCTGGCGAACCTTGTCCTGCATGCCGCCATTGGAAAGCCCCTGCGCCTTCCCCGACGTCGCCTCCTGTCCGAGGATGAGGATGGCGTAGATCTTGTCGATGTAGTCGAACCACTCCTGGAAGCTCGCGTTGCTGCCGGTGGTCCCCGGGGCCTGCGCCTGGATCTCGGTCCCCTGCGTGACGACCGCCACGCCGCTCGACCCGATGTCCATCAGCGCCGCTTTGATGCGGTTCCTCGTCTGCTCGTTCACGAAGTCGGCGTCGGATATCTTCGAGAGGATGAACGGAATGCCGAACTTTTCTAGATAGCGCGCCCGGTGCTTCATGCCGTACTGCTTGAAGAAGTAGAGCCACACGAGGCCGCGGACGAGGCCGCCGTAGCTCGGGATCCCCGGCATGGCCGCGTGCTTGTGGACGACGAACTGGTACGGGTTGAACTCGTTGAGGCCGTGCTGCGTCCCGTCGTCGAAGATGATTCCCCAGTTGCCCTCCATGTCGAAGAGCCAGTTTACCGGATGGACGAGGTCGAACCCCTCGATCGTGCCGGCGCCCGCGCCCCACTTGATGAAGCTGCCGGAGTACCCGGTCGCCACGCAGTCCATGAGGTGCCGCTTCAGCTCGTTGATCTTCGCCTTCTCGAGGATCTTCTTAACCGCCGACGCCTTCGCCGTGTCGTTGTCGCTCGACACGATGTCCCACTTCGCCCCCATCACCGCCTGGATGCGCGTCTGGATGTGCGCCTTGATCATCGGGTCCTTGTCCATCACGGCCTGGATGAGAGCGGCCTGGTCCCGCGGCCATCCCCACTCCGCCGCCGCGAGGACGTTGTTGATAAGCGCCGCCGTGACGGGGACGTGGTGGTAGTTGAGCCAGTTGACGAAGAGGGTGTCGAACTCGCCGCCGAAGTCGGTCCGGCGCTGCGGCACGGAGACGCGGGCGCCCTGTTCGGTTTGTCTTCTGCGGTAGCGCGTGTTGAAGGTCTTGCTGTCCGGTCCCGACATCTCCGGCACCGGGGGCATTGCAGATTGCTGGAGGAACATGTGACAGCCTCGGTTTATGTTTGATTTTTAATGGCAAATCGAACATAAACAGATGCGATATCAAACCTTACGCTCCATTGAAAAAGCCTTATGAAGCGCATCGTCGACGATGGCGAGCTGTCTCTCGGCGAGACTATCAGCTTCGGGCAGCGTTAGGTCTTTCAATTCAATCGTCACGCCGTCGTCGCCGACGAATCCAACCCTGCCCGATGATAGGAGAATCTCGGTGACGCGGTGGTGGTTGCGGCATCCGGCGTGCAGTGACGTCGAGTAGGTGGAGTATAGATCCGAGAGTTGAATGCCATGTCTCGCCGGAGGAATGGAGATATTGTGAAACTCGTCGTTGCCGCACCATCCCTGGCCGCACACGACAATCGCGTCTCCCACCTCGACGCAGCGCCTGACGATCGTCTGCCTCCATATCGCCTCATGCAGGTGCCACCGGAAGTATATCTCGAAGAACAGCGGCCACCCCGACGGATCGGCGAGCTTGGCCTTGCGGATCGATGGCTCGGCGGTGAACGCCCGCTCGATCTCCTCAGAGGACAGGAGGCGTCCGTTGTTGGCCGAGTTGTAGTGGGCGTCGATCGACAGACACCCGAGCATGACGTCGTCGACGTCGATCCCCTTCGAGAGATAGACGTCCCGCCGCATGCGTACTATGTCCGGGAAGGCGAACCCCCTGTTGGTGGCGAAGAGGATTTTGTGAATAGTTTTAACACGGTCGACGAACCGCTCACGCGAGAAGAACTTCCGGGTGGACACCGGCATATCCGTCTGGACGAGACGCGATTTGTCGAAACCATAAGGCGAGAGGGTGTCGACGTACCCGAACATCCAGTCGGACGGGCTCGCGTTGAATGCCTCGGCGGTCTCATTCGAATGCGTGCCGACGCGGATGTCCATGATCAAAGTCAGGAACGGTTTGTCCGCGGGGATGATTCCCTTGAAGTCGCTCCTCGCGAGGTTGACGGCGAGAACGGCGTCGTAGTCTATAGAGCGGAGGGACCTCTCAAGGTCGGCCATGTCGACGCCGGGAGGATCCATTAAGATCAACCCGGCCTGGTGCCCCATACCGTTGATGTGAAGCCGGAGGTCGTCGGACATCCAGAGCATCGGGTTGGAGACGTTGAACGCTGGTATGATTACTCTCATGGTGTTCTCGTTATATTTGAAGACGCCCTTCCGCCGTTACTCGGATCCGGGACCAGATCCTTTCGGAGTATTGGCCGGGGGCGATCAAGAGTGGTCGTGTGTCATTTCCCCAGCCACGGGCACGGCGGACTCACCCGGACGAAACGGATCAGATCAAATGCGGTAGGCGACGACATCGCCCTTGTTGATGGTGACGGGGACGCCATGCGCGTACAGAATGACAACAGCCTTCCCGTCAACGATGAACGGATGCGGCATTGCCCACACCTCGTGATTGATGACAAGGTCGGGGCGTGGTACGACGGCCGATTTTAAAAAAGCCTCCCCGGAGCTATCGGCGAGATCAGTGAACACGATCACCTGCTCGCCGTCCTGGATCGTCACGCCGTCCGGCCAGTTGGTGCCGTTGGAGTCGATGAAGCCGGTGGCCCTCAACGGAACTGACGTGTCTGCGGCGGAAGCGACCCTGGCGTTGAGTTTGGATACAATGGATGAAGCTCCGACGACGCGCGCTGGAGGCGGCATGGGTGGAGCGTCTCCCGGGGCGGGATCGTCCTCGTCGGCGTCGGGGTCGTCGAACTGATCCTCGTCGGCGGGGGGCGGAGGAGAAGCGGGAAGCCTCGCGGCGGGAAGCGGCGGAGCCTGATCCTCGTCGCCCTCTTCACCCTCGCCGTTCTCGTCCTCGCCCTGGTCCTCCTTTGGTTCCCTGCTGCGCCTAAGCATGGCCATCCGGGGATCCTCGTCCCCACCCTGCCGCAGCATCCTGGCGGCGCCGGCCATCATGGCGTTGGGGTTGTCGTCGTCGCCGGCGGAAGAAGTGGAGCCTTCGGAGGTTTCCCCGTTCTCTCCTTCGCCCTCGCCTTCGTCGTTGTCAGTATCGCCCTCTCCCTCTCCCTCGCCTTCACCGGGTTCGCCTTCCTCGGCGGCCTGGTCCGGGTAGTTGACGAGATCGTCGGAGTTGTCCTTGACGGAGTCGTCGGTGTCGGTGTCCCTGGTTATGACCTCCTCGGGGATCACGCCGTTGACGATATTATCGACGGCGATTCCAAGAGCCTCCGACATCTTGCCGGCCATCTCGTCCGTGAGGCTGCCCTGGCCGCGCTCGATGGTCCGTAGCTGCTCCTTGCCGACGCCGATCATCTCGGCCATCTTCGCCCTCGAGATTCCCTTGCCCTCGCGCATCGTCTGAATCGCCTCGCCCACCGTCTTCTTGTCCGCCATATCCCGCTCCTTTCAAACTGGTTTAAACAAAAAACACCGCCACAGTTTTCAAGCTGTGACGGTGCCCTGGGGTATCGAAAATTACGCGCCCTCTCCGCCCTCGGCACCGGCATCCTGGGGGACCGGGGCGTTCTCGGCGGCGAACTCCTGCGCCTTCTTCACGGCGGCCTCGAGCTCCTCGATCTGGGCGATCATGGAGTCGGCCTCCTTCTTGACCTTGTCCTTCGCCTCGTCACTCTCCTTGATGGCCTTGAGCTGTTCCTTCAAGGATTTGAGGTCGAGGGAGGCTGAGGCGGATCCGGCGTCGGGCGACGCCTCGGCGGATCCGGCGGCGAGGGAGGCGTCCGCTCCGGCGCCCATGCCTGCCGCCGCCTCGTCGTACGTGTCCGACAAAGCCTCGACGGTGTCGCGCCCGAACTGGGCGGCGACCTTGCGCTGCGCCTCGTTGAAGTCGTTGAAGGACTTGGTGGTGCTACCTTTGCCGCCCAATCCCTGGGCGCGGTTGGGCATCACGGGAGCCTTGCCCTGGCCACGCAGACCAAGGCCGTGCGCGCCGCGCAAAGCGTTCTGGGCGATGTCCTCGGCCTGTTCCTCTTTGTCGCTCGTGTCGATCTTGGTCGGCATTCCGATCATGGCCATATTCTCCCTGTTAAATTTGGGGTGTTCTGTACGGCCAAAATATCGAAGAGGTATGTCAGTTCAAACCTTACGCTCAACTTTTTCCTCCACGCGCGGAACGAGTTTCAACACAAGCTCGCTCTTGGCGAGGACGACGTACCGTCCAACGTCGAGGTGCAGCTCGAGCATGTCCTTGGCGTTCTGAAGGGGTCCGACGCGCTCGATCTGCGTCACGGTCAGCACCCCGTTGCCGACGCCGTCGAACAGCGTCTTGTCTCCGACATTCATCTCGCCGGCGGTGATCATCTCGATGTCCACTTTCATCTGTATGCCCTTTCAATTACCGAATCCATGCCCGCCTTCTTGGCGAGCTTGTTGAGTTTCCGCACCGTCGCGTCCGATATCCCGTTGATCTTCGGAGCGATGTCCAATAGCTTCAACACCTTCTCCTTTTCGTTGTTGCGTATGGCGTCCCTCATCATCTCCATGATGCCGGGACCCTGCCGAGGGAAGTCAAGGGGCTTGACGTAGGTCAACCCCGTGTCCCGTTCCAGCTCAAGAGTTTTCCCGGACTGGGACGCCCGGGATATGATCTGTCTCGTGACCGACGGATCGACTCCGTCCCCGAACATCACCACTTTTCTCTCACGCTCCATTTGCCTGTCCCCCCTTCTCCTTCGCTTCACGCTCCTCTTTCTGTTTCTCGGCGATCTGTTTCGTCAACCTGTCCCACCACACGGACCAGTAGCGGTACAGCGTCTTCGTCGTGATGCCGAACTCGTCGGCGAGCTTCTTGCGGCTCTCGCCGTCCCGCATCCGCCGGCACATGTCCTCCACCTGCGCCGGAGTTAATTTCCTGACCCTGCCCTTGTACTTGCCCTTCTGTTTGGCGATGGCGATGCCCTCCGCCTGCCGCTCCATGATGATGGCGCGCTCGAACTCGGCGAACGCCCCCATCACGTTCAGCAGCAGGTTCTCCATGGGGCTGCCCTTGCCGGTGAACTTGAGGCGCTCCTTGACGAACTCGACCTCGACGCCCTTCTTGTTCAGCGTCTCGACGATGTTCTTCAAATCCATCAGGTTCCTGGCGAGGCGGTCGAGGCTGTGGACAACGACGACGTCGCCCTCGCGGACGAACTCCATCATCTCCCGCAGCTTTGGACGGTCCCTCGTCGTGCCGCTGGCGTGGTCCTCGAACGTCCGCTGGATGGAGACTCCCTCCAGTTGAGCGGAGGCGTCCGGGGACTCGCCGAACTTGATGCCCTCCTTCTGCCGCGCCGTGTTCTGCTTCAGCGTGCTGACTCTGACGTATCCAACTCTCATGGCAAACCTCCTGTCTTATTTCTTTCCTCCGGACTTCAACTCCTCCTCGAGGCGGGAGATGTCCGCGTTCGCCTTCGGGATCTTCACCTTCTCGTCCTCGTAGATGACCTTGCGGCACCTGTTCTCGTCGACCGTCGACTTTCCGGATTTCGACGCCGCCTTCAGCTTGCTGTTCATTAGAATAATCTCCTGATTCAGCCTGGGAATCACGACGTTCCGCAAATTGTCAATCTCCGCCTGGATCTTCTCCTTCCTCGCCTTCTCCCGCTGCTCGGCGAGATTCGCGTTGACCTTCTCCATCTCCCTCGCGCTCGACTCGGCCAGATCCTTGTCCGTCATTGGCTTCTTCTTGACGGCGGCGTCATCGTCGTCCGCCGCTTTGGGAGACGGCTTCCTCTCCGCCGCCATGGCGTCACTTGGAAACATCCTGGCGTACTCCGGCGACATGTCCGAATACTTCAGCCGCCTCGGCTTGCCGGCGCACATCACGTCCACGCTGTCCGGGGTTATGCCGACGAAGACGTCGACCGTGACGATCGAACCGTTTTTCATGTCGATGTTCATCTTGTCGAGGCTCCCAAGGGTGACAAGCTTCTCGCCCTCCTCCGAGACGATCTTGAAGATCTGGTAGTTCTGCTTCTGGATGATCCTCGCGTTCGCGTAGACCTTGCCGTCCACCGTCCTGATGTCGCCGGCGGGAACCATCGATCCCACCAGAGACGCCGCCATCACCACCACCGAGATAATTGTACTTCTCACGATCCACCTCCTTGGTTTGGAAATAAAAAAAGCCCGCCGCCATGGCGAGCCGCTCCCTCCTCTCAGCGCCGCAACTACCGCCTCGCCTCCTTCCCGTACTCGACGTTTATCACAACATGGATGATCTGCAGGTTCGGCTCGGGGTGATCCCACTTCCACATCGGCTCGTCGATCCTCCTGACCCTGTTCGCGTCGACGAACTCCTTCACCCTGCGCATGAAACGCCTGTCCCTGTAATGAACCTTCTTGATATCGAACTTCTTGAAGCACTTGAGCCACGGCTTGCATGTGAACAAGTCCCCCGTCCATATCACCCAGCCGACCGGCTCGCCGTTGTACAAGTAGTAGTCCGACCGCCACACGTAGCCTTCTCCGGCGGCGGCGGACAGGCACAGGCCGGCGACAAAAACGACAATCATGATCATTCTCATGGGTATCCTCCGTGCGTTGAAAACGAAAAGGGCCCGCCACCGTGGCGAGCCCCTTGTTCGATTGAGATTGTTATGCGATCAACGTTTCTTGAGCAGCTCCCTCCCCTTCTTCGTCAGCTTCACATCCGCCATGCCGATGACCCTGTAGGGTTTCCCATCGATCTCCTTGTCCCACAGGTCACTGATCCGCAGCGAACTGCCCATGTTCCTGCACAGCCGGAGCACGACCTCCTGCTTGCCGGTTCCCTCGGTGAGCAGCTCCCGCTCAATCTGCTCGGTCTCGGCTTCGATCTTCTTCGTCGGCTTCTTGCGCCGCAGCGACCACAACTTCAAGACGAGGTCCGCCCTGCGCTTCAACTCGTGGACCGCCTCGACGTACTCGAAGGCCGTCATGTCCTTCATTTCCGGTGGATTGACCGGGGCGAGTTTGCCGGCCTCCTCGATTAGTTTGGTTTGTTTCTTCGTCACTGTCCACGCTCCTTTCCATTATCCACCCTGCTGTCGCTCCAAAGGCTGACATTATAAGGCGGCAAAAGATTATGCTTCGCCACACCCTTCAAATACGCCAACACCTCCTCCTTGCCTTCCAGTTTTGAGACAAACGTGGACGCCATGTCGGTCACGTAGCGACGAAGCTCGTTGCTGCCCCAATTCTCAGGCACCTCCTTCGTGCGAATCTTAGCACACACCTTTTCACGTATCTCGCCCGTCAGCCACTTCACCAGCTCGAGCTGCTCGTCCCTTGTCATGGATATCACCCCGTTATAAAACCACGTGCGCTAAATCATTAAGAACTTGCTCATCCTGGCTATCCGGTTTCCGCACATCGACAACCTCCGGCTTCGACGCGCCCAGAAGGTCGGCGTTCCCATCCCACGCATGCTCCCAGCCATCAACATGGGCAAGAGCCTGTTTCCTACTGTCCGCCGCGATTACGATCACATAGGACACATCAACCTGAATCTCATAAAGCTTTTTCATTTGCCGCCACCCCCTTCCGTCTTCTCAACCACCCCCCGTGCCTCCATCGCATACTGGTCTCGACACATGCTGTCCGGTAGCATTATCAACAGATTTTTCACAGCCTCCAGCAATTCAGGAGCGGCGGCGATCAACTTGGCGTTCGCCAGCGACTCGCCGGCGTCTCCGCCTCCAAGGTGGCGGACAAAACATACGCCATACTTGTCCCCCTTCTCGTTGATGGCCTTCGTCACGTTGTACCCCTTGTCGATGCCGACTCCGCTCAATTCCTCGGCATGCCACGGACCAGGCGTGAATTTGATGTCGCTCATATATCGGACCTTTCTGCTTGAATCGGCTCCCGCCTTGTCAAGACGGGAGCCATACTATACACCCCGCTCCTACCTGTTCCGCACAGGCATGAGCACGTACTTGACGCCACCGCCGGTCCACACCATCGGATTGTGGTCCTTCGGCACGGCGCACTCCGTGACGCCCATCGCCAGACCTTCGACGAGATAGTCCGGGTTGCAGGAGAACATGAGCCCCTCCGGTCCGCTCCACTCGCAGTCGGAGTCAAACCCCGTGCTGCCGTCGTGGGACTCGAACCGCACCTTGCCGTTGCCGGCGGACACCTTGACGTAGTAGGCGCGCTCGGTCATGGGTATCGATGCGATCCGCTTCGCCAGCTCCTTGCCGTCCTTGACCGTCAGCCTGCCGTATCCGCTGGTCGACTGCGGAATCACCTGCCGGTAGTTGGGGAAGCTCTCGTCGGCGAGCTTTCCAGTGTACTTCCATGAGCCGGCAAAACCCTTGGCACCCCCTTTGATCGACAGCATCGGCGAGACCTCGATATCCGTCTCCGGCGAGCAGGCTCCCTTCGGAACTTTGCTCATCCTGACGGAGATGGCGGCCGCGACCAGCCCCGCCTTCGCCAGCAGCTTGCCTTTGAGGAGGAACGCCGCCCCCGCCGGGATGGTGACGCCTTTCACGCACTGGTACGTGGTCTCCCGCAGAAGAGCGTGCTTGAACTCCGCCACGGCGATCCTGCGCCCGTCCGTCGCCACCATGCCGTCCTCGCCCATGAACACGCCGTTCAGAGCCTTTCGGGTGTCGTCGTGGGTGACGCACGGCACGACCTTCTTCAAGGCGTTCTGGAACGCCCCGCCGTGGAACGTGTCCTCCAATATGACTTTCGCTCCATCACCGACGCTCAAGTCAGCGGGGAAGTCCTCGTCCGGCAGAACATCGAACTTCGCCGACGATCCGTTGGACGCCATCGACACGCCGTGGTAACCGCCCGCCTTGGTCTCGACGACGATCTCCACCTCGCCAGCTTTGCCGGCACCCTTTACGAACGCGGCGAGACTGGCGTGATTGACGCAGAACTTGGCGACCTGGTCCATGGGCGACTGCGTCCACGCCGCGATGGTGATCTCGAACCTGTTGTCCAGGTCGGTCGACGTCATTCGCACCTTACCGTCGCCAACCGCGAAGTTGACGCAATGCAGGACCTTCGGAAGCTTCGCCGTCTTCTTGGCGACCGTCGTGCCGAGGTCGACGAGAGCCTCCAACAGCACGGCGACAGGCAGCTTCGCCTTGACCACGGCACCGACATGGACGGGAACCTCCACTGGAGCGGACTCCGCCGGCTTCTTTTCCTCTTCAGGTTTGACAGGCTCGTTCGTCTCGCCGTTCACTTTGGAGGATTCCGACTTTGGTTTCCTCTTCGTCTTCCCGGCCGCCTTCCTCGCCTTCTCCTCGGCGGCGATCTCCGCCATGGCCTCGGCGACCTTCTCCGGAGTCAGCACGGACGGCTTCTCGGAGACAACCTCGGGCACGGTCTCCGGCGCAATCTCAGTCACATCCACCTTCAC
>CAYTFM010000132.1:0-19242 GCA_964436735.1 uncultured Victivallales bacterium
GTCCGTCGCGTTTATCTGCCTGTCGTTCACCTCTGGCACCCACACCGCCCGCATCATCACACCCTCGGAGTGTTTTCCCAGATTTTCAATGGTCTTGAAAGAACATCCACGCTATAAACAATCTGTCCGTCGCGTTTATCTGCCTGTCGTTCACCTCTGGCACCCACACCGCCCGCATCCCACACCCTCGGAGTGTTTAATGATACGTATCAACCACTATATTACATTATAGCTTTTTCACCCGTTTTTGTCAACCTCCCAGGCTTTCCACGAGGTATAATAGTTAAGTTAGGCGGGCATCTGCCCGCAGCTCGTTACCCACGATCTCGCTCACCCACGGAGCAAGGCCGCGGGGGGCGATAATTTTCATTGCCCGCGCAAGTAGCCGACTGATTTGATTCACCAAACGGGACAAGCCCGTTGGGATCTTTCCCGACCCCCATGGGCTTGTCCCATGGGTGAAGACGATCACAAAAGCTACCTCACTCCCCCTTCTCCCCCCTCTTCGGCCCCCACGGCCTCGCACCGTGGGTGAAGAAGCCCGCACCTGACACCACATTGAAATTTCCTTCAAGGCAGAGGACGAGGACGAAATAACAATTTCCTTAGACGATCGAGTCAAGCGGGCTTCGCCCGCAACTTGGTTTCAGTGTTCAGGTTTCAGGAAATTTCCTTTGCCTCTCCTGACACCTGAAACCTGGTAACATTGAATTTCCTTAACGTTCAATTATCACTTCGCGTCCGGTCCGATCACGAGATCGCCGGGATCGCTGAGGTAGCAGGTGAACCAATTGGCGACGGTGCCGCCATGCGATTTCACGAGCAGTGTGTTGACGCCTTTCTTGAGATGGACCTTGGCGGCAAGCGGCCTCCATCCGTTGAAGAAGCAGCCGTCGCCTTCCACCTGCTTCGCGTCGCGGGCGGTTTTGAGCTGCTCGCCATTCATCCAGGCGTTGGCCCACCAGTCGCAACCGATCAGGACCTCGGCGTCACGCTCGTCCGGCGACACAATCCGCGTCGCGCCAAAACAGACCCCGCGTTCCTGCACCTTGCACCTGAAGAGAAAGCTGACACCGGCCAACTCATCGAAATGTGGCACACCGCCGATGATCTTGTCGGAGCGCGTCCACGAGCGTTTGACTCCATCCGCCTCGCATGTCGCCTCCGGGTTGACCTCTTTCATCGGGGGATCGACGCGCTCCATCGCCTCTTTCACCAGCGTCCCAGGCGCGCCGGAGTACCACTTCGTCGGGAATGGGCCAATGGCGAGCCAGTTCGGCGAGGGGACGGGACGATAGAGCGGCTGAAGCGTGACGCCATACACGCCGAAGGAGCCTTGCCCCTTGATCGAAAGCTCGACGCGGCCGGCCGGCAGCGCGACGGCGGGAAACACCGTCTTCTCGGGTCTACCGGGCGTGGTCGTCCGCGCCAGCACCGACATCCCCTTCCCTCCCAGCGAAACCATCATGGCGCCGAAGTCCGTAGCCACATGTCCAATCGAAAGTTGGTAGCGGCCGGTCACAGGGACGTCGAGGTCGAGCTGCAGTTCACCCTTGTCCGCCTTGACGACCTTCGTGAAGAGCCAGGTGGGATTGTACTCCGTCGCGTCGACGATCGTGGCGGAAGATCCAGGCCGGATCGACCCCATGAGCTTCTCGGCGTCACGCATCTCCGCCGCGGCAGGCTCGGAACCGCCGCGGTTCTCCGTTTTAAGCAACCCCACCCCCATACGACGCTGGAGCTGGTTTTCAGGCCACAACGCCAGTTTGTTGAAGACGGCGATCATCGGCGCGCTGGCGAGCGCAGTCCTGGCGCGACACCACCGCCCCTCGCCGGAGGCCTTCCATGCGGCGTCAAGCTTCTCGAGGAATGCCGAACGCATGGCGTCGCTCACGTCATTTTTCCGGACCCCCGTGGTGATCGACGAGGCGAGCTCCTGACAGAACGCCAGACGATTCCGAACTAACATCTTCCTATCCTCTGGAACCTTGACGGAGGCATCGACAAACTTCGCCTCAACTCCTGTCTTGAACGCACGCAGCTGATATGGCTTCAGCGACAAGGAGAGCACACCGTTCTCCAGCGCCATTTTCTTCCCGCAGTCAAGCTCGACAACCTCGTCGACATCCGCAAGGCGCAGCGTGAAGTTTACGCCGTAGGGCTCACGGTTGACCGCATAGAAATACACCCCTTCGTCAAACTTTTTGGCGACCGCGTCGACGGGCGATGAACCGCCGAAGAGCCCCGGCCGCTCTAACGCCGCATACCAGACCGCCACGGGATCCCGCGCCTTCTCGAACGCGGTGAACGGGACTTTGGGAAGCCGTTCGTATACGGCGAGGAACTCGTTATACTCGTCGGGACGGCCGAAGGTGTAGCCCATGCCGCCCTGCAACAAGGTCGAGCTGTCCTGGTCGGCCAACGCGTAGGCGAGTTTCTCGAGGACGTGCCGCCCCGCCCCCTCCGCCGCGCCGTTGTTGCCGCCCCTCTTCTTGATATCCCAGTCGGGGAATCCCAACTCGTGCATGGGGATTTGCGCCTGATCCTCGAAGTACGCGTTGCCGAAGCCGAAGGCGCGCTCGTAGCCGAAGCCAAGCCGCTTCTTCGCGGGATCCGCGATGGAGTCGGAGACTCCCGCGTCGGCCACGAGGTCGCCGAGATCGCGCCGGCCGTACATGCCGCTTGGCAAAACGCTTATGCCGGGCGTCTTGTCGAGGACATCGAGATCGAGTCCGACCTCTTTCAACGCGCCATCCTCGGTTTGGAAGAAGGAGCCGAACGTGAGATCCATGCCCGACTTCGCGTCGCCATAGTAAGGAAGATAGAGGACGGCGTTCGGATTCGCCGCCTGGATCCGGTCGCGGATCCGCATGTGGTAGTCGAGCATCCGCCCGTTGCGCCAGGCGAGCCATTTGTCTAACATTTCCTTGGAGGTGAGGAATTCGAAGCGCTTTTGAAACCGGTCGGGATCGGCCAATTCGCCGGGCACCATGACACCCGTGTCCTTTTGGAACTGCGCGATGTCCCAGTCGCCGTACCCCCAGTTGAGGCTCGCGATACCGTTCCATCCCTGCCACACCCAGCTCATGAGGCGGCAGGAGACGCCGGCCAGCGCGGGGGAGTCGCCGATCTTGTCCACCAATGATCCGATGATCTTGATGTACTTCTCCTGTATGGCGGGATGCAACGGATTCCACGTCGCGCAGAACCAGCTGCCGCCACCCTTCGCGTTGGTGCCGAGTCGACTGTAGGCGTAGAGCTCGGCCGGATCGGCGACGAGCTTCTCGACGACATGCTTGTCGAACCACGCCTGTCCTGAGAGGTGGATGTCCGGAATGTACTTCAGCCCGTGCTTCTCGCAGAGCAGCGCGACAAGACGCACGGCGTCGTAGGGCTGGAGGAACCAGCCTTCCAGCTCGTCGGTGTGGAACGTGGCGGTCTGATAGATCGCCTCGGTGGGTGAGACGGCGTTGAATCCGTGGTACCGGCAGAGCGCGAGGTAGCGGTCGATCGCCACGAAATCCTTCGCCATCGGGGAAAGGGTGGCGGGAGGCACCCCATGCTGTAGCCAGCGGGTCGGCTCCTCCATCCAATGAGCCATCACGCGTCCCGCCTCGGTCGGTGCCCCTCCCTCCGTCAGCCCGCCCTCAACCCGATAGACTCTGATCCTCGAAGCCGCCGCGCGCATCCCCGGGTTCTTGCTCAGGATCGCCGCGCGCACCTTCTCGCCGCGCGCCCAGAAGAGCACCTTCTCCGTCTGCGTCTTCATGCTGAGCTCGAACCAGTCGCCGCATTCGTAGCCTCCGTACAGCTGGCACGGCATATCCTTCTCAGGCTCGGCGACGAAAACGTTGACGGTGCGCCGGTCGTCATCCGGGTAGTCGACCTCGAGCAGATAGAGCTCCTGCGGCTTCGGCACGTCGATGGCGTAGGCGAAGCCCGAGTTGTATTTGCGATACGCAGGAGCATTGGGCGGATAGGGAAGATTCGGATCGGTGCCGTCGCCGCCTTCGCGGTACTCGCCCGCCGCGGACTTCGCGGTCCGCGTGGGTTCGGTCGCCTCCCAGAACCCCTCGCCCTTGACGATCGGCTTGCCCATGTCGGTCTGCTTCACGCAGTCGATGTCATGGATCAACTCCTTCTTCAGTTCTTTCGGCGCCGGCGCGGCGCGGCGGGTGTCGACGACCGCGAAGGTTCCCGCCCGGAAGTCATTGGGGCGAAGAAGCTTGCCGTCGGCTTTCGCCCTGATCGTGAACACACCCTCCGTGTCACAAGGAATCTCGATGGTCTTCGTCACCGGCTCGCTGACGGCGGGAAAGGAGACCGTGCGGAGCACCGTCTCCGAGGGGGTGACGGCGCCAATGGCGACAAGCTCATACGCAGTCGGAATCGTCGTGCCTCCCGTCACCGCCAGCGCCAGTTTCTCGCCGACGCGGCGGATGCTCTGTCCCACGATCCGGGCGCTGACGCAGCCGGCCGCGTGACCGTCCGCCGGACGGAGGTCAAAGGAGCTTGGCAAAACGCCCGGAAACCCCAACCGGCGGAACTTGATGGCGTGCCGCCCTTTCGCAAGATATAGATTGAGCTCCTTGTACGACTCCTTGCCCACCATGTCCTCTTTGCCTGCCTCCCCCAGCGTCACCACCCGCTCACCGTCGACATACACATCACGCGGCCATCCCGCCACGCCGCCCGTGAGGACGAGCTCCCGCCAGCTCGACACCGGAATGTCGACGTCGTACTCGGCCCAGCCGCACATTTCGTTGATGATCCCCTGCTTCTTCTTCTCGTCGATCTTCGCCTGGTCAAGATGCTGATACCAGACGATCTCCGAGCGGTCGAAGCTCCAGGCGTCCCGATGAATCACGCCAGCTGCCGCCTGGGTGGCGTCAGTTGGTTCCGCAGCGGACACACTCATGCCAAGCGCGAGAACGAGCGCCGTCACCATTCGTGTCGATTTCAGCATAGGGAATCTCCTTATTAGGATGTATAGAACACGCACATGATATCGCATCACTATGTTTGTTGTGGCCCTGTGGACGACTGGTTGAGGGTGGAAGGTGGAAGGGAATCGGCAGTCACACCTCCACCTTCGACCTTCCACCCTCAACCGCTCAAGGATCACAACCTCGGTCCACAAGGCGCATATGGGTCACTTTTCCGGGCACGAGCCGCGGAACACCAGCCGCGGCGTGATCAGCAGGCCGGTGGCATGCCCGTCCTCAAGGGCGTTCACCGCCTCGCGTGATAGTTCCCGCTCCATGGGCTCCACCGAGGTGAGCTCATGCCGCACCGCCCAATCCGTGTCGCCCCCGCCGATCACCGCGACATCATCTGGAATCCGCACACCGCGCTTCCTCATCAGCCCGAGCAGCGGCAGGACCCGGTGGTCGGCGATGGTGACGACGCCATCGATCGGACGACGGCCTTTGAGCAGCGCCTCGTAATCGACGGCGGTGGCGGTCTCGTCGCACAACTGGGCGGCCGGCTCAATGCCCGCCTCGTCAAACGCCTCTCGGCAACCTTTGGCGAATAGCTCCGAAGACCATCGGGGCTTGATGGGCATGTTGATCACGGCGATCCGGCGGCGACCTCTGTCAAGCAGGTGCCTGACCGCCATCCGACCTTTCCCTTGATGGTCGTACAGGACGTATGCGGCGTTATGGCGGCGCGTGCCCTCATAATGGCTCACAAAGACAAGACGCGTCTCCCGATGAAGCTCGTCAAGCGTCTCGAACGGGAATTTCGAATTGCCGTCGATGATCGCACCAAACGGACGACTTTTCAGGAATTCGGGCAGCGTCGCGCACAACGCCTCGGTGTTGCCGCCGTCGAACACGCACGGGACGAAAAGCCGCGACTGCAGCTCGCGGGAGAGGTGAACACTCAACTCCTGATGCCCCTCAAGTGGAAGCGGCATGACCGCGACAACCTGCCTGACATCCGGGCGCGTTCTCCCCTCCGACGGCTGCCGCGCGTAGGTGCCGCTCCCGCCAACCCGCTCGAGAAGCCCCCGCGAGACCAGACTCGCCAGGGCTTTGCTGACGGTGATCGTCGAGACGCCGAACCGCTTCGCCAGCGTCACCTCCGACGCGATCTTGCCATCGCCGCGGCGCGCCTCGGGAATGACCTCCCGCTCGATGGCCTCCGCCACTTGGACGAATTTCGAGACACTCGTGATGGGCACTGGATCCTCCCGCAGCGCGGTACGGCGTGGCTGGCTTCAGGGCTAACTACATAAGCACATTATGCGCTATTTCACCCGTCATGTCAAGATATGGATCATGAAATGTCGCGTGAAACGTGAAACGTAAGGGAAAGGGTGAAGGGGAAGGCAGTCTGAAATTAACCGGCCGTTGCGGCCAGAGCTTATCTGCATTTACCTGCCCCAAGGGGGCTGTGTAACAAAGCCCAGGGTTGGCGCCTCGCGCCTACCCTGGGTAGAGTCAATCCATGATTCAACCCCACCGGGGTTGCGTCTACAACGACACGTGCACAAGACCGTTACACAACCCCGTCAGGGTTGAAATAAGCCCCCAAGCAACCCCAGGGTAGCGCTTTCGCGCAACCCTGGGCTTATGAGACGTAGCCCCCCTTGGGGCAAAGAACAAAAAAGCGATTTATACGATGATCGTAGTCTGTGGCACCCGCCTCATGGCCCGTCGGTTCGGCCGCACGCATCGGGAATGCGTCATGCCATGCGACGACAGACTCCGGATTGTTACCCCCACGCAGGAAGCTTGCGCCGCAACAGCATGGCGTACTCGGGGCCGAGGCTGAACTCGCCGGTCTTCGGATCGGGGGCGATCCGTCCGCACTCGTAGAGGAGGTTGTGGCGGAACGCCATGCCGAAATGCTCCTCGACGTCGGCGAGCGATTTCGTCTCTCCCATGTCCAGCGCGACGAGATTGCCGGGATTGAAGTGGTGGATCATCACCGCGCGGTCGGCGTGCTGCCGCTGGCTCGCGGGAACGTCGTACGTGCGCACGAGATCCTGGCAATCAGTGAAGTGGGGATGCGCCGCGCAGCCGAGCATCTGGGCGTCGGGTTTGACCTCCTTCATCATTTCATACAGGAGTTTGATGTGATGATGAATGAAGCACTCCTCGCCGCGCCATCGGTGGTTGTGGACGGGAAAGACCGGGTGGATTTTGTCGGCCATGAAATCGAGTTTGAGCCCGTCGGCGTTCAGACAGTCCGCATCGTCGCCGAACCAATACCGCACGAGCGGTTTGAGATAGTCGCTTTGGACCTTCGGATGGGAATAGTCGACCAGCGGCATGCCATGACGGCCGAGGATCCCTCCGCCGCAGAGCCACTCGGTCCTGGTGCGGATCTCGGCGCCGAGATGATAGTCATAGGGGGCGATCCATAGAATGGCCTTCATCCCCAGATGGTGGATACGGTCTATCTGGCCGCGGAGGCTGGGGAACTTCATCGGATGTGGCGTCCAGTCGCCGCGGGTCGTCTGCCATCCGTCGTCGATGATGACGCTGCCGAACAGAAACTTCTCGCGCTCGATGACGTCGAGCAGATGGGAGAGCATGGTGGCGTCGAACGCCTCGACCGGGTTCTTGCCGGTGAAACTGTCGCCGGGAAAGTTGTAGTAGGCGGAATTGCCACTGAGGTAGCCTTGGTCGTTCCACGTGCAGTAGGCCGGGAGGAGCCACCAGTGGGGAACCGTCCGCAGGGAGCGCCGCGGAATCTCCTTGTCCTCCTCCAACATGCGAACATAGTGGTCGACACTGTCCCACACCTCGCCGTTGTGGTCGAGCCAGAGGTAAAGCCGCGGTGCCTTGGCGACGGCGCCAGCGGGAACCGCGAGACCATGCTCGCCACCGTAGTCGAAACCGAGCTTCTCGAGACGCTGGGCGGCCACCACCACCTCGAAACCGAACCCCTGCGGGATGTCGCGGGCCGCGAGCCCGAGCATCAGCGCATCTCTTTGGAACAGCAGAATGGAGGGGCGCGGCGTGAACTGCCAGTCATACGAGTAGGTGGTCACGCGGGTGTTTTTCGTCCATTGCTCGACGATCTCCGCCGGGAAGCCCGGCGACGCCAACTCCTCAGCTTTTTTTCCGCCAAGGAGCAGATTATGCGTCTCGAAGGTGGCGGTGTTGCCGTGACGGTTCCTCCAGTGGTGAAGATGAAAGAGGTTGAGATGGGTGCCGGGCTCCAGAAGGTTCCAGCGCGCGACCTTGACCGACCGGGTGGTGGAGACGGAAGCCGATAGTTCAATGTGGTCGGGATAGCACAGGATCTCGACGGTCAGCGGCCCCGCGGTCCCGCTGGATGGCGTTCCCACCGCCGTCACATGGGCCGCGCCCTCGGCCGCGGGCTCGACGCGGAGCTCGCTCGTATGCCACTCCGTCGGCGCACCATGGAACTCTGGCCGATACAGCAGCGCGCTCTTCGTCTCGAACAGCAGATGGCCCGAGCGCGGATCGAACAGGGCGAAACGCTCCTTGCCCACCTCCACGCGGTAGTCGAAGAAACTGATCGTCGTCAAACCGTTGGCATACGCGATCTTCATGCGAGCCTCCAATCCTTCCTGTCAAAGATGGACAATGCCCCCCTCCGATCGACTCTCACCAATACCCCGTTATCGGCTTTATTTCAATATCCTCGCCTTAGCGAGCATGGAACTCGGCTCACAAGGCCGGAGGATCGGTCGCGGGGAACAACCATTTACCCGCGGCAGTGTTGTCCTGCACTTGTGGGAAGAATCCGTCTGTCAGCGCCTGCACGTGGCCATCGAAGAAAATCGTGTTCGTCTTGCCGTCCACCCACTGCTGGCTGCCGGCGCTGAAGTAAATCTCCTTGCCGCCATGCCGGAGTGATATGTTGCCGCCGGAAGGATTGTGGTAGAACTCGGTCCATTTCAGCCTGAGCTGCCCCGAGTCGCACCCGTCCATCCGGTACACCTTCGCGGAAGGGCAGTTGAACTGGGTGATCCGCAGCGGCTTGGTCGGCGTGTCGTAGTTGTCGCTGGCGTGGGCGTTCATCGGCCATGAGGGGGCGTTGCCGAAGAAAATCCCTTTCGGATTCTTCGGGCACACGAAAAACTTGCCGGCGGGCTTATTATCGCACGGCTTGCAGCTTTGCGCCGGATCGAACCCCAGATACTCGGCGATCTTCACATAATCCGGAACCCCCGCCTGCGAATACGGCAGAGGAACTGGCGAGCGGTCGGCGATGTAGGCGTCATAGTCATTGTTGTACATGAACTGTCCGGTGCCGATCTGCTTGAGCTTGTTGGCGCAGTCCGTCTGCTTGGCGAACTCGCGTGCGTTGTTCAACGCCGGCAGCAGCAGCGACGCGAGGATCGCGATGATGGCGATGACCACCAGCAACTCGATGAGTGTGAACCTCTGATCGTGCATGAACCGTCGACCACCGGATCTGGTATGCATCGCACCATCCTCCTACGGTTTCCAAAACTCGCGCACCACGCACTCCCACTCGTCTCATTTCGCCGCGCAAACCAACCCCGGATCGTCGGTGATGTATCCCGCCATCGCCGAGCCAAGCGATCCGCCATTCTCTTTCACCAGCAGGATGTTGACGCCCTTCTTCAACTTCAGGACGGTGGGGGTCGGATAATGAGTAGTGAAGTCCGCACCGCCGCCGCCCTCCTTGGTCTTCGGATCGATGGCGGTGGTGAGCCGCTCGCCGTTCAGCCACGCCACGCCCCACCAGTCGACACCGAGATGGAACTGCGCGGTGCGGTCGACGTCCGAAGTGATGTAGGTGACGGCGAAGTTGATGTCGGCACCCGTCGATCCCGTCCGTATTGGCATGCTGACCACAAGGTCGTCAAGCGTGCAGAGGGAGGCGTCGGCCTTTTGCTTCCAGCGCACCTCCCTGCCGTCCGCGGTTTTGTACACCGCCGCCAGGTCCACCTTCTCCTCAGGTCCGTACACGGTCTCGAAACTCTTGCGCAGCCCCGCCGCGTCGTCAGTGCGGCCGGCCATGTGCGTCCCCCAGAATCCCGGGAACGGACCGGCGACCGACCAGACCAGATTCGGCAACGGCTTGAGCCGCGGCAACAACTGCAGGGCGTAGACGCCGAACAGACCGTCGCGTCGCAGCAACAGCGTCGCCTTGCCGGCCTTGAGCTGCAGCGCGGGGAACGCGAACGTCTCCGGCGCGCCGGCGGCGGCCGTCTCCAACGGCGTGGGCAGGCTTTTCCCGTCCAGCGAGGCCACGGTGACGCCCAACGATGGCGCGGCATGTCCTATCCGTAGTATATAGGGACCGTCGGCCGGAATGTCGAGCGAGAGCTCAAGCGCGCCAGCGTCCGCCATCAGCAGCTGCGCGCCGCCCCATTCCTTGTTTATTTCGATCGACGGTTTGAGGACGGCCTTTGAGCCAACCGGAACCAGCTTCGCCAGTTCGTCCGCTTTTATCACCGGGCGCTTGGGTATCCAATGTCCCTCGCGGGGGCGTTCCTGCAGCAGGCCGGGGAACTTGGTGACGACCTGACCTTCCGGCATCCGTGCGAGGTTCTCGTACACGCGCAGAGCGGGAGCCATCGAAAGCGCAGTCCTGGCCCGCCACAGCCATCCCTTGGCGAAGGCGTCCCAGGCGGCGTCCGTCTGCCGCGCGAAGCCGTCGCGGTCGGCAGCGGAGGCGTCGCCCTGGCGCGCCCCGGCGAGCGCGGCGGCGAGGTCCTGCGCGAACGCGATGCGGTTCTTGACATACGAGACCCGCTCCGGGGGGACAATCGTCGACGTCGACGCGATCGACGCGCCGGCCTCGGTCCGGAACGAGCGCAACTCGTACGGCGCGAGGTCAAGCGCGAGAACACCATCCTTCAACGCGAGTTTCTCGCCGGTGCCAAGTCTGACGACCTGGGTGGCTCCCGCCAGCTTGATCTCGATTCGGACGGGAAACTGCTCGCGGTTGACCGCATAGAAAAAGAAGGCGTCAGTGTTCGGGTTTCGGGGTTCAGGTTTGGCATCCGCTCCCTGAGCCCTGCTTCCTGAACCCTGAACCCTCTTCTGCCAGACGGCGACGGGATCGCGGGCGGACGGCACCGCGTCGAAGGGTACGGCGGGCAGCGCACGGAACTCGGCGAACCAGGGATTCCATATCTCGGGGTCGCCATAGATGTCGGTGTTGCCGCCGTCGCGCAGGAAGGCGCTGTCCTGCTCGGCGAGGACCACGGCGAACTTTTCGAGACTGTCGCGCCCGGAGGCGATCGCCGCCGAGCAATAGTAGGGGATCGGATCCTTCCCCACCACGATGCCGAGTTTCTCCGCCGGCCAGAACGTCGCGAGCTCATGATAGACCATGTACGCGGCGAAGGCGCGGACCACGCCCATGCCGGCACCGACGTTCTCCGGGTCGAGAAAGTCGTCGTAGATCTTCTGGTCGTCCACGCCGAGATTACGGAACCCATAGCGGCCGTTGGCGATCATCGCGAGTCCGTCGACGCTCTTCAACTTCGCGAGGTCCACGCCGCACTCGAGGGCGCGCCGCGTGATCGAGGCGGGCTGGTCGTAGCAGGGGTCGCAGCGGAAATCGCCGCAGATGCCGAAGAACAATTCAGGACGCGCGTCGCCGCGGATGCGGTCGCGGATGCGCAGATGGTAGTCGAGGATCCGCGCGTTGCGCCAACCGATCCACTTGTCACGCATGTCCTTCGATGTGAGGAACTCATAGCGCTGAAGGAAGCGCCCCGCGTCGCCATCGGCTCCGGGAACCTTCACGCCGGTGTCCTTCTCGAACTGACGCATGGTCCAGTCGCTGTAGCCCCAATTGAGACTCGGGAAGGTGTAGTCGCCGCGGAAGAGCCAGCCGTCGGCGCGGACGGTGACGCCGGCGAATGCCGGGCTGTCGCGGAGCTTGTCCGACAACTCGCCGATGCCGTCGATCCAGGCCTTCTGCACGACCGGGTGCAGCGGGTTCAGGTCGCACACCGCCGAGTTCTGTCCCCGCGCCGCGCCGTGCGCGCTGAAGGAGCGGATGTCATCCGGCTTCTCCGCCAACGCAGGCAACGTGACCAGATTCATGTACCATTGCGCCGGGAAAACCTCCGGCGTGTAGCGCATGCCGTACTTCTCGCAGATCAGCGCGGCGAGCCGGCACTGGTCGTAGGCGGTGGGCATGAAGCCGTCGAGCGTCGTGGTCCGCCAAAAGGCGCCTTGATAGCCGGCGCCGCACGCACTCATACCGTTGATGCCGAAGTATCTGCACAACCGCGCCCAGCGGTCGAGCCCGACCATGTCGTGGACGATCCCCTCATGATACGCCGAGGCGACGTTCACCAGGAAACGCCAGTTCTCCGCCTCCTCGTACCAGTGGCAGAAGACGCGTCCGCCCGGGTTGTCGGCCTTTGTCGCCGGCACTTGATCACCTTCAAACCGGCTGATCGTGATCTTGGAGGCGGCGGCGCGGTGCCCGACCTGCTGGGTGAGCAGGCCGAGAATCATGCGCTTCGAGGCCGCCCAGACGATCGCCCGGTGATGGCGGCTCCCGCCGCCGAGCGGCTGCATCCCGCCGGTCTCGTACGCCTTCGCCGAGTAGGAGGTGCCCTTGGCGAAGCCGCCGGTCTTCTCGTCGATCCAGTTCTGACTGATCGTCACCGAGCGACGGGCGTCGTCGGGGAACTCCACGTCGATCAGATAGGGCACCTGCAGCTCGGGCAGCTCGATCTTGTAGGAGAACCCCGAGTAGCAGCCCGGGTCGTCGGGCCTCGTCATCGGCACGGAGCCGGGCATCGTACTGTCATGGCTCTCGCGGTACGCGCCATCCGCAGTCTTGACGACCCGGGTCGGGCCATTACACTCAAGGAACGTCCCCTCCGGCAGCGCCGCGCCGTTGTCGGTCTGCGCCACGCAGTCGATCACATGGACGGGAGCCGCCTTGCCCCCGCCCTTCGGCGCGGCGGCGACGTCAATCACGGCGTATTCCCCGATCAGAAACTCGCTCGGCAGCAAATCTTTGCCACCCTTGACCCTCGCCGTCAGCTTGAACGCGCCCTCCGCGGGACACGCCACCGGAACGGTTTTCGCTTCGGGCTTCGCTCCGGCGGGAAAGACCACTTCACCGACGGGCTCCGCCTGTTTGGCGGAATTCGCCACGTCGGTTCTGAGAAGCTCGTAGGCGACCTCCTTCCCGGCGCCGCCACCCGTGACCGTGATCTGCAGCTTCTCACCGGCGCGGACGACGTCGACCAACGTTTTGTCCGCCGTCACGCAGGCCTCGGGGCGTCCTTCCGCCGCGCGCAACTCGATGCCGCCAATCATCATGATAGGAAAGGAGGTGCGTCCGATTCGTTGCACCCGCAGCGTGTGCTTTCCGGCACTTAGCCAAAGATTGCCCGCCTTAACGTCCTTGGCGTCCTTCGACAACTGGCTCGTGGTCCGAAACCGCCACACGTAGGCGCCATCGACAATGACATCGTGCCGCATTCCGGTCGCGGCGTTCGTGTAGACCAGCTCATGCCATCCCTCGGCCGGAATGTCGATCTTGAAGTCGGCGACGAATCCCTGCGGATACGGCCCCTCCTTCTTGACCGGCTTCTCGTACGGCCGCCCATCGCCCCACGCGATCGCGTCCGCGCTCCAGAAATCCCTCGCAACGACCGGCGTGACCGGTCCGGCCGACGCCGTCAGAGTGGCCACTGCCATCGCGGCGCACAGCGCCTGCGCTCCTCCGTGAAACGAATTCATCCGCATCTCGTCCTCCCTGTTGCGTCATATATATGGCCATGCGCCCATGCGCCTGATACGTATCACAGTCTATCCGACTCCGCCGCGCCTGTCAAGCCCCAAAGCGCATTATGCGGTTATGCGTTTTCCCGTGGGGCGCATTTTCCAGAGATACGACTCCTCAACCGTCATCACGGCCGAGTCCGCGCGCGGAGGCGGTACTCCAGCGGGGTGATCCCCATTCGCTTCTTGAAGATGCGCTGGAAATAGCAGACGTCCTGATAGCCGAGTGTCGCCGCGACCTCGCGGACGGGCGCCATCGTCGTGGCGAGCAGCACCCTCGCACGGGTCATGGTCCGATCAAGCAGATAGGACTTGAGAGCGGAGCCCGTCTGCCGCTTGAAGCGCATCGCCAGCGCACGTGGCGTCGTCGTCATGCGCTCGGCGAGTTCCTTCACGGCGCAGTCGGCGAACCCCATCCGCTCGACCGCCGCGAGAAGTTCGTTCCGGCCGCCCCCCCTCTCCCACGGGCGGATGCCGAGCCGTCTCATCATGGCGCACAGGACATGCGCGAGCAAGGAGCGCCACTCGAGCCCGCCCACATTTTCCGACATTCGTCGACACCGGACGATCTCCTCGCAAAAAGGAGCGATGCTCCGCCTTGGTCCTGAAAAGAAATCGGCGCCATCAAAGATGTCCACCCCCACTCCGTCAAGGGCGTGGACATGGAAGTAGAACAGTTCGCTCCCCGCCCGGTAGTCGACCACGAAGCTTCTGTTGACGGGAAGTAGATAGATGACGCCGGATCGTAGATCGTGGGCAATACCCTCCATCGAAACGCTCGCACCGCCCTTGGCGAACAGGAACACACGGTTGAACGGCGGGACGGGATGCTCGAAGCGCATGGCCCGTGGGATGGTGAAGATTCCTTGTTCGACGAACTGGAAGCACAACCGCCACGGAATCCCTCCGCACGCGGAGCTGATCTCCATGGCGTCGATCCCCGCGGCGGGCGGTGGCTTCACCGCCGGGACGGCTGGCCGCGACCCTCGAGCTCGATTGGCACTAGTTCCCATATGTTCGGAAAGTACAACATATTGTGCGGTTATTCCAATTGCGACCAACTTTTAAAGATGATACAATGTCCAATATAAGTGATAGGCATGCGAGCGATAAAGCTTCCGCGGCTCGGACAAGCCTCGCCCTCCATCTTTGTTCTGAGCTTCATGCTCTTCCTGGAGGGCGAACCCTGTGTGAGCCGAGTAACGCACCGAGAACACTTCCCACAAATATGAGGAGATGATGTATGAACGAGACGAACGCATCGGGACACGAGTTGAGCGAGATGATCCAGCACGCACGCCGTCTGCGGGAAAAATACCTGAGCGACCCGCACCGCCCGGGATACCACTTTGTGGTTCCGGAGGGCGTCCACGCCCCCGTCGACCCCAACGGCGCGCTCTTCTGGAAGGGGCGCTACCACATGTTCTACATCTACCAGGACGAGGGGAAGCATCTGTGGGGACACGCCTCGAGCATCGACCTCGTCCACTGGCGGCACCATCCGCCCGCCCTCGTTCCCGGTGACGGCGACGACGGCATCTTCAGCGGCGGGGCGTTCATCGACAAGAACGGCGTGCCGACGATCACCTACTGGGGATTGGGCAAACCGGACGGTATCTGCGTCGCCACCAGCACGGACGACCTTCTCGAGCGCTGGACCAAGCACCCGCGCAACCCGGTGATACCCTCCACCCAGTGGGGCTTGGCGGTCACCACCACTCCCGACGGCACAGAAGTCGTCGTCGGCACCGCCGATCCGTCGGCCGTCTGGATCCATGATGGACGCTACTACATGCTCACCGGCAACCTTCTCGTCTTGAAGGAGTTCGGCGAGAAGGCGAAAAAAACTGAGCATCTGGGCGACACGGCCTATCTGTTCGTGTCGGACGATTTGACGACCTGGACCTACCTACACAAATTCTATGAGTCAAACCGCGAGTGGACCCGGGAGTTCGAGGACGACATGTGCCCCGACTTCTTCCCTCTGCCCTCCGGTCCGGACGGCGGCGCGCCAAGCGGTCGGCACATGCTACTCTTCATCAGCCACACGCTCGGCTGCCAGTATTATCTGGGGAACTACGCCGCCGACCGCTTCACCCCGGAGACGCACGGCCGCATGACGTGGGTGGACAACGAGTTCTTCGCACCGGAGAGCCTCGTCGACCCGCGCGGCCGGAGGATCATGTGGTCGTGGATCTTCGACCGACGCTCCCGCGAGGCGCGCGACGCCAGCGGCTGGTCGGGGGAACTGAGCCTGCCACGGCTTCTCTGGCAGGGCGAGGACGGCACCCTCCGCATGCGTCCGCCTCCGGAGCTCGAACGCCTGCGCCACAACCATATACGACGAGATATCTCCATCGAGGAGGGGGTCGAGCTGCTGTTGCGCGACCTCCGCGGCAGCTCCTTCGAACTTCACATCGAGGTGTCCGCCCTGACGGCGCGGCAGTTCGGCGCGCATGTCTGCCGCTCCCCCGACGGCGAGGAACAGACCTCGATCTACTACGACGCTGACGACAAGTCGCTCAAGGTGGACACGCGCCGCTCAAGCCTTGGCGAGGGAACCAAGGCGGTGGAGGCCGCCCCATTCGAGCTGCGGGACGGCGAGGCTCTCTCGCTGCGGATCTTCGTGGACAAGTCGATCGTCGAGGTGTTCGTCAATGACCGCCAGGCGATCGCCCGCCGGATCTATCCCTCGCGGCCGGACAGCCTCGGCGTGTCCCTCTTCGCCCGCGGCGGAGGCGTCAATGCGGCGCAGGTTGACTCCTGGGACATGATGCCCAGCAACCCGTGGTGAGCAAGAAAAGCGCAAGGGGCAACGCCCGGTAACGTTCGAGCTGAAGCCGCAGTCGTTCCAGGCGCCGTTCGAGTGCGTGCCGCACAACCTCTGGGGCCAGCCCGAACAATCCCTGGAGGCACTACTTGGCGGCGGGAGCCTTCTTGGCCCAGAGCTTGATGGTGAGCGGGGTGTCCTTCTTGACGGGAATCTCTTTCTGGATGCTCATGTTATGCCAGCACTTGACGCAAGTCTATCCATCTTTGGCGAGTTTCGCATCCTGCACCACCCTGCCCTCTTTCGCGAACGCGGGCTGACTGGTCCAGCCTTCCGGCAGTCCGTTCTTGTCGAGCTTCTCGAAGCTGCCGTTGATCATGGCGTAGTCGCCGTTCATGTCGACAAGGTCGTAGAGTATTTCGACGGGGGTGAGTTCTTTGCTGTCCTTCTCCTTCGGACGGTACTCGCCTTTGAGGTTGAGGACGTAGGCCCCATCCGCCTCGGGGATGATCGTGAACTCCATCGGCTGCCAGTCGTCGGTGACCTTCATCTGGAAATAATGATAGCTGTCGGGATTGCTGTCCTTGAGCCAGCCGGCATTGGCGTGCACGAGTTTCGTCGTGACCGCTTTAATGCTCTGCATCACATCTTTGGAGGAGATGTCCACCCGGGCCATATCGTCCTTCTTCGGCTCCTCGCCCAGCATGGTGAACGACACAGCCACAAGCGCCGCCAGCACAGTTGTCAGCATTGTCCGACTCATCTTCCGATTCCTTTCGAGTTAGTGTTCTCTTATAATACAACCTTAATGCAGCGCTTCGGGGGATCAGCGCGCCCCCTCCGGCGGCATCACACTTTCCGGCACGAGTCCCTCACGATCAGCGTCTCCTCGAAGGTGACCGCAGGCTGTGATGCCTTGCTCTTCAGTTTCCTCGTCAACAACTCCACCGCGGCAATGCCCATCTCCCACATGGGCAGCCTGACGGAGGTCAGTTGCGGGAGAAGCCTCGCGCAAGTAGCGCCATCGTTGACGCCAAGAACGCTGACGTCATCCGGGATCGAGATCCCCAGAGAATGACATGCCATGTAGAACTCGATGGCGGAAATGTCGTGATAGAGGAAGAACGCGGTCGCCTTGCGACGCGTCACGCAATGGGCGACGAACGCGCGCAGCGTCTCGCCGGGGCCGGGGCCGACGACGGGCTCCAGCCCATCCGCCTCCATCCTTCTGGCATAGACGGCTCGCCGGACAGCCACACTTGGATGAGGGGTGGTGGAGGTGACATGGCAGATGCGCGCATGACCGAGTCCGCGAAGATAGTCCATCGCCTTCTCCGCCCCGCCGACGTCGTCGCAGCAGACGGCGTCCTCTTGCAGAGGCGTCCCCGGGTTGACGACCACAAAAGGCAGTTGCTCGCTTGTAAGATAGCTCACGAGCGGATCGCATGGCTCAGGGGGCATGATCAGGATGCCGTCGACCGAGCGCTCGTCGACCATCTTGACGCCGAATCTTCCTTTCGTATGTTTGCCGACGTTGAGGATGATGGTGTAGTTGTAGGAATCGGCGGCGCTTATGATGCCGTCCATGCAACACATGAAAAACTCGTTCTGGAAGAAATCGGCGGCCTGGTAGATCAAGCCGATGGCGTCAAATCGCTGCCGCGCGAGACGCCGCGCATTCATGTTCGGCTTGTAATCAAGCTCGGTGGCGGCCTTGAAGACTTTGCCGCGCGTCGCCTCACTGATGCAGATGGCGGTCGGAGCGTTGTTGAGAAGACGGGACGCCACGCTTTTCGACACGCCCGCCAGATCGGCCACATTTTTAAGCGTCGCGATTTTAGGCATAAGCTTTTATCCCGAGGTAACTTTCCCCGCGAAACAAGGCACGACCGACGGTTGACCATCTTTCTCAAATTACCTTTCAGCGAAAGGATTGTCAAGACGGACGTGAAGGTCAGCCGCGGGGCTTCTCAAGCATGAAGCACCATGAGATGAATTCACCGTCGCGGAGCCGCTCAACCGCCGCCGCGTCAGGCTCCAGCGAGAGGACATGTTCATCGCGCAGCGTGAATTCCTCGAGCGCAGCGAGGAGCGCATCCCTCCTCAGCACCCTGCGAGAGTCAAAGACGACGCATTCGGCGGCCCCGATCCTGGCGCAGACGAGAAGACTTCCGCCCGGCTTCAAGGCTGTCGCCAAACTTCGCAATGTCCGCCGCCAACCGCATGGTTCGAGAGGTTCCCCCATCGCCCCGAGTCCCACGCCGTCAATGAAGTCCAGCGCCAGCAGCACGTCCGCCGATCCCGGCTCGACGGGAATCACACGGAGGTCGCAGGCCATCCGCCGCGCCCCCGCCGGCGGCTCGAAGTCGGAGCGGTCTGCCATCGAGACGCATAGAACCGAGGCGGTGCGTGGAGCTTCGGCGACTTTTTGAGAGAACCACGCGGAGGCGCGCGCCGCGGTGTCGGCGGAATCACTCCGCTCGCGGACGGCGCGCGCAGGCTCGAGGAGAATCGGTCCGGCGAGTTCGGCGCCCGGCATGTGGAAATAGCGGGTAAATAATTCGATGAACCGCAGCATCTCAGGATGCGAGGCCGCCGCGGCGTTTGTGCCGCACGCCCTGAAGACGAAGTCCGAGGCCATGACCGCCACGAAGTCACAGTCGACGATGATGGGAGGCTTCGTCCCGTCCACCGAGCGCATCATGAAGTCTCCGATGTGGATCGACCGGTACGGCCTTCCCTCATAGGAGT
>CAYTFM010000132.1:19252-23475 GCA_964436735.1 uncultured Victivallales bacterium
TCCATCACATAGCCGTCATTCCAAAACGACAGGATCTGGGCGGCTGAAAGTGACGCCTCAGGATTGTAGACGAAGTTCCCGCACACCTCCTGCACCCTGTTGACCGTCACGACCTTGCAGACAGCCTCGGGAAACGCCGCCATGAGGTCGAACTTCCCCGCATGGTCAAGCAAATAGCTGCCCGTCGCCTCGAACCGGTTGGGATGCCCCCAGTCGACATCTTCCCGGCCGCGCCACACCGGATGGAGATGCTTCTCCTCGTCCATCAGTCGGAGCAGTTCGGAGAGAAGCCCTTTGCGGTAGATCGTTCCATTCAACTCGAAGGGATACGCCCAGTCGCCCGCCGCACCGCCGCGACGGCTCCACAGCAGCCACGGCTCGGAACGGATGAAACGCGGACGGGGGACGGGAGTCCGCGCCATCGCTCCGTACGTGATGCCGCGCCCAAGGCGGAGGGAGAATCCTAACAACTGGGGTTCCGCCGCGAACGCGGCGGCGGCGGCTCGAACATCGAAGTCCTTTGTGAACACCACGTCGTCACAGCCGAACATCACAAACGGGGTGGCACACCCGCGCGCCCACTGGACCACATGCCGTTTGAAATTGACCTCACGGACAAAGCGCACATCAGGATACTCACGTTCCAGCCTGGCGTATCCCGCGGCGGCCGCGGCATCATCCGCCTTCCACAGCACGGTGAGCGGAATCGGCTCCGACGCCCGCGCCCGAAGAGAGCGGATGTAGCCCTCCACCTGCGGAGGACGGTCCTTCGAGAAACACAGACAGCTGATGAGCGGCACACCGTCAGCAGGCATCGCGTCGGCTCCTCCCAACGATGTCCAGCAGGGAGGCGGCCCTGGCGGCCCAGGTGTGCGCCCCGGTCTTCGCTCCCGCCCCCGAAACGCACGCCCGGCGTTTCGCCTCGTCGCCGAGCAGTCCCGCAATCATATCGGGTAGATTTTCCATTTCCGTCCACCGGAAAAGCAGTATTTCCTCGCCATTCCTGAAGAGCTCGTCGAGGTAGGGGTTGAAATCGCCCACCACCGCCGCACCGTTGCGCATGGCGGAGAAGACCCGCTCATGTGAACCGTCCGGAACGAAGCCCATGTTGAGAACGATCTTCGAGACGCGCATCATACGCAGAGCCTCACGGTAGGGGACCGCAGGACGGATTCTGTGGTTTTTGAAAAGTCCGGCGGGCCACTTCGCGCCGACAATGTCAACAGCGATTCCCGCCGCGTCGAGCGCTTTCAAAATCTCCAGCCGCTTAAAGGCCTTCATGAAGATGTCGACTTCCGCCAACCGCGCGCACAGACGCCGCCACTCACCGTCCCTGCCGCGCTCCGTCAACACGGCGCCGAGCATATCCTCCATCGGCTCGCAATCAGTCGCCATCAGCCGCTCGACCACCGCGTCCATTATCGGGAAGTCCGCCCCCGAGAGGGCACGGAGCCGCGCGTAGGCGTCCTCGGGCGGCGTGTAGGTCCCGGCGAACAGCACGTCGACCGGCCGGTCCTCCGCCGCGCTCCCCTCCGCCGCGGAGCCGCCATGCGGGAGGAATCCCAACCTCTTCTTGCCCTCAAAATATCGACGCAGAAACGCCAGATGCGAGCGGTCATAGGAGGTTATGATGATGTTCTCCATGGCGAAGCGCTCGAGGTGGTGCGCGGGATGGTCGACGAGGACCGCCACGAACGGAGCGGGCAGATGGTCGTACAGCGGCTTGCCGCCCAGGGCGATCTCGCAGCCCACCGCCCCGAACGACACCACGCACTCAAGAGGACCGGACAACTCCTGCTGAAGCCTCTCCTTCACCGACCCCCTGTCGGCGAGATCGATGAAGACGGCCTCGCGGCCCAGTCTGGCGAACCCCGCGGCTAGCTCCTCGATGAAAACGTTGACCGCCTCATACTGGTACACGCCTTGATACAGAATGACTTTGCCGCTCATGGAAAGTCTATTGCTCCATCTCCACCAGAGGCTGCTGTGAGAGCTTGGCGTCCGCGCACCTGATGGCCCAGAAGCTGCGCAGGCCGGCGACCATGCCTTCGCGGGTTTTGGCGTCGGTCTTCAAGAATTCCGGAGTCGGGGTGAGGCGGAGGACGGCTTTGCCCCCCTCGTCTTTCGCTTTGAGCACCGCGGCGACCCGCAACCCCATGGCGCGCTCCTGGAACGCAAGCCATCGCGCCATCACGACTTCGAGGTCAGGCAAGGTTTTCGCCAATGCGAAGGGATCCTTCTGATCCAGCTTTCTGCCGAGCATCTCGGAGGCCCTGAGATCAAGGGGTTGAGGGCGATCGCCATGTTTGCTCATGAACTTATTATGGGCGTTGACAAAGTCGGCGGGAGGAGCTTTCCTCGCCTCCTCGCGCGCCAGCGTGTCCTCGTCCTTCGGCTCCTCGGGCTTCACCTCCTCAGGCTTCAACGCCACCGTTTTCTCCTCCTTCTTCGGAGGCGGCTTGATGATGTCGAGGGAGCGGATGTCAGCGGTGAAGTCCTCGACCACGGCAATGGCGACAAGCAGCTCTGTTTGGCAGGCGTTGGAACTGGTTCCTTTCGGAAGCTGGGCGCGGGTGACGATCCGGTCATAGGTCTTCCGCACGCCATCGACGGCCGCGGGTACGTTTTAGCACTACGCCTCGCCCGCCGCGATGTCCTCCTGTTGAATCGGCCGCGACTTCGCCCTCATGCGGTCGATCTGCCCAATAAAGTCCTCGCGCACCTTTTTGCCGCGGATCTCGTCGATAGTCGACGCCGCGTTGACAAGCCTCTTGAGCTTGTCGACCTCGCGCAGGAAGTCGTCAATCTCGTCGCCTAATCCCGCGGCACCCCAAAGCGTCCCCGCCACGACGATGGCGGCCAACCTCGCACCCATTGTTCGTATCATCATCCCTCCTCCCAAGGCGGCGCACGGCCGCAACCAAATTATGCTTCAATGCAAGTACAATTTTCACCCGCAATCAAGCCGAACGGACCGCCTTGGATCAATCACTTGCAACGTTCCACTTCGAAGTCGAACTCTTTGACCTTGAAACGCTCGGCGTTCTCCTTGGCGACGCTTTCGGCGCTGATGATCTCCTTCTTCTCTTTCGAGTCCTTCGCCTTAATGAGTTTGAACGCGGGGTTGGACTTGTCGAGCGCCTCGATCATCCGGGCGTGTCTGTTCTGCCAATAGTCCCTGTCGAACTCCAAAATCCCGGCGGCGCTCATCAGTTCCTTCGACACGTACAAAGCGGGAATGTCACGGCAGTAGCTGTCGATATAGTCGGCCACCTGAAGGAGGGCGGTCTCCCGGATGTAGGCCTCGGGAATCTCGTTCGAGTGGTGATAGGCGATGGGGATGATGGTGTCCGGCCCCATGTCCCAGAACTCCATGAGCCACCCGCCGGCGTCGGCGTGGTCGACGCCCAGCAGGTTGCGCTCCGATATGTGGAGCGGTATGCGCTGCTCGCCGGAGTTGCCAAACGCGACCTTGTGCGAGGTGGGGTTGAGCTTGTCGAGGACGACCTGCCCGATGTCGTGCATCAGCATCGTCAGCGGCAGCGAGCCGGCGACATCCAGGCCGGGATTCAACTTTATCAAGTCCTCCATGAGGCAAAAAGATGAATAGGAATGCAGCCAGAGCGTCTCATCCTTCCCCGCAATGGCGTCCATGACCGACACCGAATAAAGCAACTCCTTGAGCTTCATGGAGCCAAGCAGGTTGACGGCATGGTCAACGGTGGTGACCTCGTTGGAGAGGCCGTAGAAGCCGGAGTTGATGAGCTTGAGAATCTCGGCGACGAGCACCTGATCGCGGTTGAGCGCGCCAAGCACTTTGTTGCGGTCGTACACGGGTTCGCGGAGGTACCGCAGGATAAGCAGGACGCTTGCCGACAGTGTGGGCAGGTCGGGCAGATGCCGTATCTTTTCTTTTAAAATCTTCTGCTGCATGCTCCCCATAAGCACACCTCAGGCTTTCAGTGTTGAAACAACAGTCGGATCCTTTCCTTTAAGATAGCTCCATAATCGACCAAGCAACAGAGGGGAAGCAATAGTAAGTACAACTACGTCGGCTTGGCAAAGCCGTCACGCGTCAAACTAACCGGCTGCGCCGGGACTTATCATGCATTTTCTGAATTTACTGCCCCAAGGGGGCTGTGTAACACAGCCCAGGGTTGGCGCCTTACGCCTACCCTGGGTGGGAGTTGGCATTATTTCAACCCCACCGGGGTTGTGTCGGA
>CAYTFM010000133.1:0-10571 GCA_964436735.1 uncultured Victivallales bacterium
AAAGTGGGTCACAAGTGGCTTTTGGATGCCCGGTTTAATTGTAGGACAGGCTCAAAATATGAAATTATTCTGGAACGAGTCTGATGTCTCAGCGGAACTAGGAAGCATGCTCAACGCGCTTGCCGAGGAGTATCCGCTGTGCGAGATCAGCTCACCCAACGGTAAGACGGAACGCGCGGATTCCGTCCGCATCCGCTTTCATCATGAACCGGAGCGGCAGGGGTTCACTATCGAACGCCGCGGCGGAGAAGCGATAGTGCGCTATGACCGTCTCCCGTCCGTTGGTCGGGCTCTGGGAACCCTGTTGGCCGGGCTTGTCGAAGAGGGTACGGTCTTCAGCGACCGCTCCGCATTCCCGGTGCTTGGAATCGTTCTGGACTGTGGGCACAATGCGCTCGTGACCCCACGGCACTTCAAGAAATGGCTTCGTCGGTTGGCCCTGCTCGGTTTCGACACCGCCATGGTATACACCGAGGCGGGCTACACCCTTCCCGGCGAGAACTGTTTCGGCTACATGCGGGCGGCCTACTCCGAGGAGGAATTGCGTGACATCGACCAGCACGCGGCGGAGCTTGGCATCGAAATGATCGGCTGCATTCAAACCCTAGGCCATCTCGAGCAGTTCCTCAAATGGTCGCCATGCCAACCGCTGCGCGACACCGAGCATATCCTTCTCGCCGACGAGCCGAAAACGTATGAGCTCATCGACAAGATGGTGGCGCATTGGGCGTCAGTCTTTCGCAGCCGTCGCCTTCATCTGGGCATGGACGAGACCTACGATCTAGGCCGTGGCAGGTATTTGGACATCAACGGATACCGGAAGGGGCTCGACATCTACACCAGCCATCTCGCGAAGGTCACGGACATCTGCGCCGCGCATGGCCTCCGCCCGATGATCTGGTCGGACGTGCTGTTCAAGCTCAGCGCGCCAGGCGCGCACTACGATAAGGACTGTGTCATTCCGACGGAGACGCGCGGCGCCTTGCCGAAGGAGTTGGAGCTGGTCTATTGGGATTACTACAGCGATTCGAAACCCCATTATCTCGAGCGCATCCGCAAACACCGTGAACTGGGCTCGGAGCCGGTGATGGCCTCGGGTGTCTGGAGTTGGCCCAACCTCTGGCACGACTGGAAGCGGACTGAACGGTGCGCGGGAGCCTGCGTCGACGCCTGCCGCGAGGCCGGCCTCACACAGATTCTGTTCACCATGTGGGCTGATGATGGAGGTGTCTGGGAGCTCGACTCCTCGTTGGCGGGGCTTGTGTACGCGGCGGAGAAATGCCACGGTGATGGCGTCGTGCGAGAGGATGTCCTCGCCCGTCGGTTCCGCGCGGTGTGCGGGTCGGATCTCTCCGCGCATCGGACGGCCGCCCGCATCAACGACAGCCTGAACTCGCGTGACACGCTGTGGGACGACCCGTTGCTGGCCATATACTTGCGTCATGTGGCGAAAGGCGGTACGGCCTCCCTCAAAGAGGCTGAGGCGTATTATCGAAAGTTGGCCGAGGATCTCGAGTCTCATCGGAACGACAAGGCGGCGGGCGATATCGGGCACGCATGGCTGATTGCGCGTCTCTTCTCCGCCAAGACCGGTCTCACCGCACGTCTGTTTGACGCCTATGCGGCAGGTGATCGAACATCTCTCGCTGTCGTCAGAGATGCGGTTCCCGCGGTCATCAGGCTCGTCGAGGAGCTGGCGAAATCGTTCCGGGAATTGTGGCTCGAAAGATGCAAGCCGTTCGGGCTTGAGGTGTTGCAGATAAGGCTCGCCGGACAGGCTGCGAGATACCGGGAACTGGCTGAACGGCTCGACGAGTATCTGAGCGGGAAAGTCGACACGATTCCCGAACTCGACGAGGGGCACAAGGAGTCATGCCTCCCCGCCGTGCCCGGCTATCGCGGGCTGGCCACCGGATCGCGGGTGTTTTGAATCTTAATACTCTATAAGGGTGACAACTTAAATTTTGGCGAGTCGGATTGTGGATTGGATTTTTTCGATCCGACTGACGGGCGATATGAATATCGTCCGAAGGAGGATCGGAAAAATACGGCCGCAAGACGCTCGCCGCTCCGCGGTTGCGATCTTTTGAGTTTGGATTCGCATTCCTCGAGGGCTTCCGATACCTTGGTATCGAAAGCCTCTCCGAATGCAAACCATTCCTCAAAATCTTCGCAACCAAAATGTAAGTTTTCACCCTTATAGAGTATAATGGAAGAGGAATTCACATGAAGAGAAACGTTCTTTCGGCGGCCATCGAAATGCGCGGTGGCCGACCGACGATTCACATCGATGGCACACCCGTCCCTCCCATCATGTACGGTCTCAGCGACATACCGGCATGGCAGAGTTGGAAGGAGCAGCCCCAGCGCAATATCCGTCATTTCTACGAGCAGGGCGTCCGCCTTTTCCAGGTCGACGTCTGCCTCTGCCACTGTTGGCCTGAGCCTCGGCGGCTCGACATCTCGCTGGTGCGCAAGCATGTCGCGGGGGTGCTGGACGCGGCCCCTGAAGCGGCGGTCTTCATGCGCGTCCACGTGAACCCGCCCCACTGGTGGATGGTGGACAACCCCGCGGAACTCGTTGGATACGACGATGGGCCAGCCGAGGACGAGGGCGTCGTCGAGCGCATCATCACCAGGGATTTTGACAGGATGGCGCGCGTCAGTCTGGCCTCGAAGAAATGGCTGGCGGAGGCGGGCGAGATGTTTGGCGAGTTTTGCCGCCAACTCGCCGAAACTCCTGAAGGCGCCTGCGTGATCGGCCTCCATCCGGCGTGCGGCGCCTATGGCGAATGGCATTACTGGGGGGCCGGCGCGCATGAGCCCGATTACGGCGAAGCCATGACGACACGCTTCCGTGAATGGCTCGAACACGCCTACGGCACTGACACACGTCTTGGCGAGGCATGGGGCGATCCCTCGGCGACACTTCAAACGGAGACGATTCCTGGAAGTCACATTCGCATGGTGGGATCCGATGGCATGTTCCGCGATCCACAAAAGGAACGGGCGGTCATCGACTCCCTCAAATGCCTCCAAGGCGTTGTCGCCGACGACATCATCCACTTCTGCCGAATCGCCAAGGAGAGCTGGCCGCGGCCGTTGCTCACGGGAACATTCTATGGGTATTTCTTCTGGATCGGACCGCGGGCCTCCATCGTAGGACATCTGGAGGTCGAGCGCGTCCTGGCGTCTCCCTACGTCGACTATCTCAGCGCTCCACATTCGTACCACGACAAGAACAGAGACCTTGGTGGCGCTGGCCACTCGCGGGGATTTCTCGAATCGGCGCGGTTGCATGGAAAGCTGTGGCTGACCGAAATGGATGAGCGGCCCGTCGGGGTTGCCGAGCATATCGGCGGCGATCCGGCGCGGCATCCGGAATCGATCGCCATGATGCGGCGCAACGTTCTGGATCCTCTCCAGCGCGGCATGGGCTTCTGGTATTACGACCATCGGGTGGTCCCCGGAGGCGATCTGTATCACAAGACCGGCTGGTGGGATCATCCGACGCTGCTCGCGGAGATCTGGCGGGAGCGGGAATTGTATGAGAAGTTTTCCACCCGCCCCTATGAGCCGGTGGCCGACGTGGCCCTGGTCTACGACACCGAAGTTTACTACCATCTGGCGTTTGCCGAAAAGGTCAACGTGATCGACAGGGACGTCGTGGACAACGTGCTCGTCCATATTAGCCATGCCGGAATCGCCTTCGACACCATCTACCTCTCCGACATCGAGGTGGTCGATTGGGCGCGCTACAAGACGGTCATCTTCGCCAACGCGTACGTTCTTAGCCCCACGCGCCGCCACTTCATAAAGAGGAATATAGCAAAAGACGGACGGCATCTGGTGTGGCTCTACGCTCCAGGCTACTCGAATGGCGAACGGTTGGAGGTGGGACTCATTGCTGACGCCATCGGCATTAAGACTGCTAAAACCTCGCCGCGGCGGGAGATGTTCGTGAGTGGCTGTGGACTGTTACCCACAACCTGTATGTCGTCCGGCGCGCCCTCGCCACTTTTCGCCGTGGACGATCGCGCGGCCGTTGCCGTCGGTGTCTTTCCGGACTCGCGGGAGGTGGCGGCCGCGAAGAAGGAGCTCGATGGCTCCACCGCATGGTTTTTCAGTCTTCCCCCGCACGATCCCGGCATCTTCAGGGAGATCTGCCGGCAGTCTGGCGCGCATGTCTACAACGACGCCAACGACGCGCTTATCGCCGGCGGAGGACTACTCACCGTGCATAGCGCGGATGGTGGGCCGAGACGACTTCGTCTGCGCTCGGGAGAGATCCTGGACGTAACGCTTCCTCCCCGCTCGACGACGGTTTTCGAGCTGAATGAACAGGGCGGATCATGCCTCCTGCTCCAGTGACCGTCATCGTCTTGCCGGCTATTCCTCCAGCGGGCGCACGGCCAGACGGTGTATGACGCCGAAGTAGCCCGAGTCGATGCCGGACAGCACCCCGACTCGGATAGGCCCGCCCTCACCCCCCAGCAGTGGGCAGGGCATCGCGTTGTCCATCTTTCCATCTCGCAGCAGGACGACTCTGCGCCCGTCGAATTTCAGGTCGAAATGATACCGCCTCCCCGGCTCCAGCGCGGTGCGGCTTTCGAGGAACTCGCTCTTTCCGCCGACATAGAGCTCGACGTTCAGTTTGACGGCTTTCGTGTCTCCCCAGCGCGATACGAAGATCCGGAACCCCAGTCCTTGGAAGATACCGCTCCAGATGCTGTTGAATTTCCCTTCTGGCGTGAAGTCGGCGCTGAACATGAACGGTTTGCCCTTGAGCTCCGGCAGTTTCAGCTCGCCCTCCAGCGAGGAACCGTCGGCGAAGCGCAGGCCATCCGCCACCTGTTCCGGTGCTTTTTTCCCGGCGGCGAGGACGGCACTGCCACTCGCAATCTTGTTGTCCTTGTAGGCCTTCATGTCCCAGTCCGCCAAGGGTTTGTCGACTTCGGACGGATGCGCCACGAGCCTGCCACCAGTGATCGCCAGCAGCATCAGCTGGATCGGGCTCATGTCCGACTTGACGTTGATGGACGTGATCGTTTTCGACGGGAAGGGGTTTTCCCAAGGCATCTCCCAGACGCCCACGATGTGGCCGCCCAGCGTTTTACAGGTGTACGCCACCGAGGCTTTGGGAAGGGGGATGGGGTCGAACCAGTCGCCGACCTCCATCCGGTTGCGCACCGGGACGACCTGCGTCGCGCCGTCGTCGTACGTGACAACGTAATCGGCGATGGGGGTTTGGGCGGGGAGCGAACCGCACCAGGCGGCGCTCTGCAGGAACCAGAGCATGTCCGCCTTGGCATTCACCGGGATGGGGCCGGTCTCGGCTGGCAGCGCGGCGCCGTGCTCGCCGCCGCGGAGGCAGACGACCGCCTTGTCGGCGTTGGCTTTCGGATCGACCAGCTGATACAGGCGTTTCCCAAGTCTGGTCTTGGTCGGGAAGGGCTCCACGGGAACATCCGGGGCGGTGTCGACGCCCCCCGCCTTGCCGGTGTGGTTGATCAGGAAGAAGCGCATGTCGAAGGTTCCCTGGTCATGCCAGCCGCCCTGCCCGTCGTTGGCCACCTTGTCGTAATAGCCGCGGGTGGCGTAGGGTTTGAGGTCGACATGGAAGAACTCGTAGGAGGGCTCGGGCTGCAACCTCAGCTCGCCGCCGAGGTTGTTCAGGATTGTGGCGGCGATCCGTCCAGCCTTGTCCGCCTCGCTGTTCATGGCGTCCTCCCAGCGCAGGGTGTCGAAGAGGATGTGTCCCTTGCCGACCGGCACATCCACAAGGAAGGCGGGCGAGGTCAGCGGCCGCGCCTGTTTGGGGCCGGCGATCTTCAAAACCCAGTCTCCCAATTTGGCGGTGGTCTTCGCACCGGCGAAGTAGCCGCCGGTGCCGGTGATGGGACCGAGTTCGGCCCATTTGAAGTCGAAGTTGGCCAGGCCGGAGGCCAGCGGCTCCTTGGGGCGGACCGCGCAGGTCAGAATCCCTTCAGGTGCCTTGGCCAGTTCGGGAACGAAGGGGAAGAGGCTTTGGAGCCGCTTCAGCGAATCGGGCGTGTAGTTATGCGCCCACACCGTCCGTCCCGAGGTCAGCGCCGTTTCCAAAGCCTTGACTTCCGTGTCGGAAAGTTCGGCGCTGCCGTCGACCAGGACCGGGCCGGTCGCGCCCACGCCGTCGACCGTTGCCGCACCGACCAATTTCAAGGCGTCTCGCAGAACGGAATTTGTGCCTGCCACGAGGTTGAGCGGGGTGCCCGACTTTGGCTGACGGGATGCGGCGTAGGTGACAATGTTTGCGAGCAGTTGGCGGGCGGCGGGCTCGACCGTGTTGTCCACTTCCAGCGTGGTCAGGATGTATTCGCCCTTGCCGGAGGCGACAGTCAGCAGGGGTGTCCAGCACATCCCGAAATTGCCGCCGCAGTCCAGCACCGCGGTGAAACGGCCGCCGCATGGCTTGTAGAAGGTTTTGTAGCTGACCACGTTGTCAGGCTTCCAAAAACTGAGCTGTCCTTCCCCCACGCCTTCGAGCAGGGGATGCGACGGGGCGCGGATCCATGCCTGGGTGGCGGCGTGCTGAGCGTCGCGCTCCGGAAGGTCGGGTCGGAACGGCCGCCACTCCTCCTGCGGCAGCAGCGCCACCACGCCCCCATCCTCGACGAAGCGGTCAAGCGCCGCCGCCATCTCCGGACGGAAGGCGTCGCGGCCGACCAGTAGGGCTTTCTTGCCTTGCAGCGCCGCGGTGTCAAGCGCCGTAAGCGGGACGCAGTCGATCTTGAGGGCTGTTAGCGCGTTCTTGAGACTGCCCTTCGGATCGAGCACGGCAAGATCATTCGAGAGTTTTGATAGGTCATAGTCTGGGACGATGTGCAGCGTTTCCGAATAACGCCAGAACTCATGCCAGGCGCGTCCGGCCTCGTAGCGCAAGCGGACGGTCAACCGTGCCGGGGTGGATGCATCGACCTGGGGGGCCGGGATTTCGAGGACGACCTCCTCCTTGCCGCCTGGCGTGAATTTGAGAGGATGGATTTTTTCCCAGACGGTGGCGCCGTCAATGGTCAGGAAACTTTGCAGTTGGTGCGTGTAGCAGTTCTTCGGGCCGTCGCTGTCGTTGAAGACGACCACTGTACGGTGGCCGACGCCGCCGGAGGGGAGGTTCGGATGATAGTCCAGCGGGGCCACCTGGATCGGCGGCAGGCACTGTGACAGGTCGGTGCTGAGCGGGTTGAAGCCCGCCACCCCGGCCCCCCGCATGGTCACGCAATACTTGCTCAAGGCCTCGTAGCAGAGGTCGCCGGCGTGGAGCAACTCCCCCTCGTTGGTGGCCGCCATCAGGGATTGGTGCGACCACTTTTCCCAGTCATAGAGCGAATCGCCCATGGTGCTGGTCAGACCATTGCTCGTACCTTCATGTATGCACCACATCTCCCCCAGCACCAGCGGGCGGTCCCATTTGAAGGTGGCGCGCCAGCTCTCGTTTTCCGCCTTGGGATCGGGATTGAGCCATCGCAGATCGTTCGGGACGGTCAAGCCGGCGTTGGGATACTGGAGGCGCAGCGTTCCCGCCGTCCCCTCGGGGTAGTGCAGATTGATGACGGGCAGCAGTCCGTTCCAGTTCACTTCGCCGTCGCCCTCCATCGGCCGGGTGGGATCGAGCGTGGCGACGTGCGCGGCGATGGCCTTGCCCGCAGCCATCTCCCCCGGCAGGTTGCGCCCCCAGTAGGTTTCGTTGGTCAAGTTCCACATGACCACCGAGGGATGGTTGCGGTACTGTTTGACGAAACGGGTGAAGCTTTCCAGCACGTTCGGCAGCCAGATGTCGCTGGCCTCCGTCGGGTAGGACTCGGCGCAATGCCAGCCCAGTTCCGGAACAGACATGAAGCCCATGCGGTCGGCGGCGCGGATGTTCTCCTCGTTGCACAGACCGTAGACCCCGCGGAAGCTGTTGCCGTTGAAAACCCGGTCGTACAGCCGGTCCCGCTTCCCGTCGATGCCGCCCATACCGTTGCAGCCCAGCTTGCGGAACATGGTGACCTTGCGCCCGTTCAGGAGGAAGTCACGGCCGCGGATTTCGAACTCCCGGAAGCCGAAGCTCTGGGCCTGCTCGTCCACGAGCCGCACACCGTTCCACAGTTGCGCCACGGCGTCGTAGAGGACGGGGCTGCTCAGATCCCACAACTGCGGAGCGATCCAGTCCATGCCCAGCTTGACGACAAGCGTACCGCCGGGCGGGACTTTCCGCGCGTCGCCCGTGACCTCCGTCAGCGCTTGCCGCGGCTCCTCCTGGGCGCGGATCAGAATCCGCGGGGTGATCTCGGCTTCTGCCTTGCCACGGTTGGCGATTGTCAACTCGAAGTCAATGCGCTTTTTCTTGACGCTGGTGGTGACGAAGATGTCATCCATCGCTACCGGCGGCAGAAATTCCAACTGGACGGGTTCACGGATGCCGGCGGGGGGACCGCTGCACGGGGAGATGAAGCATTTGCGGGCGATGTCCACCAGCCCCTCGCGGCCCGTGATGGCGATCACCAGCTCGTTTTTGCCGGGCTTGAGAAAACCACTCAGGTCGAAGTCCAGCGGCGTCAGGCACTGGATCGATTCGCCGGCCTTTGTGCCGTTGACCCAGAGTGCCATGCGGTAGGATGCTCCCCCGAGGCGCAACATGGCTGTCTTCCCCTCCAACGCCGTCGCGGGCACGTCGACCTCGCGCTTGAACCAGGCGGACAGCCCCTCGGTGGTGGCGAAGCTTTTTCCGTCCTTTGACAGCAGGGACGCCACGCCCGGGGCGTAGGGAGTGTTGCCTTTGATCAGCTGTGTCCAGCCATTGCGGGAGGGCACGATTTCCTTGCCCCATTTGAGGCCGTCGGGGATCGTGGTCAGATCCAGCGTACCAGATGCGGCGGCGGCCCATTCACCGGCGAGGTTGATGCTTCCCCGCGGGCCGTTTAGAATGACCCCGCCGCCATCCGCCTTGGCGCACAACGCGGCGCAGAGCAAGACGGCCGTTAGCATTTTGGATCGCGCCATGTCCGTTTCTCCTCTTATTGGGAATCTTTGTGCCGACAGAATGTGTCGGTATCAATTGATGGGTGTTATGTCCCCGGCGTCGCAGCGGTATCTCTTCCCCAGCCGCACATCGTTCAGGACGACGGGTGCCACATAGTCCACCACCTTGGTTTTCCGCGGCTCGGCCACCACCTCCTGTATCATCTGATGGATGCGACGGAAGAACCCGTCGAGGTAGGCGGAGTCGACCTGTGGTCTCAGTGCCGGAAGGTCGGGCGCCGCCCCGCGCCAAAGGGTGCCAAGTTCCTCGAGAAGCGTATCCTCCACCCCGTACACAATGAGAGGGGCGGCGTAAGTGGAGGGGGATTTTTCCAGCGATTGCCGGTAGTAGCGACGCATGGCCTCCAGGCTCCGTCCTCCCATGTCGGAGGGCAACTCGACTATCTTCAGCTCTACGCCGCGGCTGGCGCAGGCCGTCTCGACCCCACGGGCGAACTTGGCGTAATGGTAGGCGGCGCGGTTGCCGACTAGCAAGGTGGCTTTCTTATGCGTGCGCCGCGCGAGGAAGTCCACGGCCTCGGTGCCTCCCTGGGGCGACAGTATGATCCGATTGAACTTCAGTCCATCGTGCGGACCATGGGTCGAGTCGCCGATGAAGATGGACGGGCAGTGGAGGCGTGTGAACCGTTTGACATCCGCCGCGTCGAAATTGCACAGGGCGGTCAAAACGCATTTGATGTTCGGCATCTGGTCGATTTTGGCCAGTTCCATGTCCAGACTCACGGTCTCGTCGGTGAAGATCGTCCGGGTCAGGAAGCCGAAGTTCTCTGGCATGACCTTCGGCGAGGCGAGTTTGCTCACCTCGTCGAAATAATTGTTCGGCCTTCCTCTGATCCCCCAGAGCAGCAGGTAGACCTCGATCCTGTCCGCCGTGGAGAGAGGCTGGACAAAGACTCCCCGCCCCTGCTCGCGGCGGATGAGCCGCTCGGTCTCCAGAATCTCCAGCGCCGAGCTGATGATGCGGGGACTGACCCCAAACTCGCCCGCCAACACGCGGACGCTCTTCAGCCGGCCGCCTTGAGGGAACCTCCCTTTCCTGATGCTCCCGCGCAGCGCGGAGGTCACCTGGTCGGTCTTCGTCGGAGCCGTCAACAGTTTCATGGGGGTCCCGTCTAACTGTTTTAAACTGTTTTATTATAAAACATAATATGACATTTGTCAAGAGGGAGCCCGTGGAACGTGCCCGGCGCGTGTTCTGAAATTCAGACAGGCGAAGGTGCTGAAGGATATTCCGGCATCCGCGTCTCGGACAAGCCTCGCCCTCCAAACCACGCATGATGTTCATGCTTAAAATGGAGGGCGAGGCTTGTCCGAGACGCGGGAAAAGGGTCATGCCTTTTTCACTGGGGCGTCTATTTTCAAGCCGTCGCGCTCTTGATGAACCAGATGGGCTCATCCCATTGCGGGAGATCCCACTCGCCTTGGGCGGCGGCGGTCAACGGCACGAACTTGCCGTCTTCTGACGTGCTGGCCAGCAGCTTGTCCGCCTTGGTTGTCCGTACGCGGCACGG